>JAEYWK010000092.1 GCA_023431345.1 Pseudomonadota bacterium | reverse complement strand
GTTCGACAGCGGGCGGCGCAGCAGCGGGCGGCGCCGGGGCGGCGGGTGGCGCGCAGGGGGGGGCAGCCGAAGCTGGTAGCGGTGGTGGTGGTGGGGGCGCGGCGTCGGGCGGAGCAGCCGCGGGCAGCGCTGGCGCAGGTGGCCTCGCTCCACTCCCCGACACAGGCACGGAGGGCGACGGCGACTCGATGGTCGGCCCCGGCTACCAAAACCAGGCGGACCTCGCGGATCGCGGCAACCCCAAAGGACGAAGCTTCTCCTTCAACCTGCCGCTGTCGTCGAGCAAGATCTTCGACGGCAAAGATCCCACGCTCGACCCGGGGAAGGTCGGTCAAAATCGCTCGATCTCCGTGTACGTACCCGCCAAGTACGTCGACGGCGACTTCGCTCCTCTCTTGGTGATCCAAGACGGGCCGGGCGAGCTCGGCATGGTCAAGAACGCGCTCGACAACTTGACCATCGCCGAAGACGCCGCGCGGCGCATCCCGCCCTTCGTGGCTATCGCCGTACAGAACGGCGGCAGCGACGCCATCGGCAGCGAGCGCGGTCTCGAGTACGACACGCTCTCGGACCGCTACGCTCGCTTCATCGATCTGGAGGTGCTCCCGGCGGTGCTCGAAAACTCGCAAGTGAAGGCCGCTTATCCCAAGCTCAAGTTCACTCGGGATCCGAGCGGGCGCGCCGCGCTCGGCTGCAGCTCTGGCGGCGCGGCTGCGTTCAGCATGGCCTGGTTCCGGCCTGACCTGTTCGGGCGCGTGATCGCCTACTCGACCACGCTCGTCGCCCAGCAAGATCCCGACGCGCCGGAGGCTGCGGCCTATCCCCTCGGGGCTTGGGAGTACCACTCGAGCAAGCGGCTCATCGAGAACGACACCGGGGGTCGCGAGAAGCTCCTGCGCATCTTCCTGAACGTGAACGAGAACGATCTGCGAGCCCAAGATCCCGAGTCGACCTACCACAACTGGGTGATGGCCAATCAGCGCACCGCCAAAGCTCTCGCCGCCAAGGGCTATCATTACAAGTTCGTTCAGGGGCGCGGGGCCGGACACTGCGATGGCGGTGTGCGCGGCGCTACCCTCGCCGACGCGCTGATCTGGGCCTGGCGCGGCTATCAGCCGACGACCCGCTGAGTCCGGCTCGACCGGGGCGACACCGACCAGCCAGCCGCCAACGCTCCTGCTGGCCGTGCTGCCCGCCATCCCGCCGCCATGGACACGCGCTGCCCGAGGGTGCGCGCCTGCTTTTGTGATCGGTTGAGCGCCCGCCCTGGAACGATCCAGGTGGCCCACGAGCTGTTCGTGGCCGCCGACCTCGAGACCAGGAACCGTGGAGCCGAACTTCGCAACGCTGTCTGGATATGCGGACGCAGATCTCGCAGCGGCGCTGTTGGCTCGACACCCCGACGCGGCGTTGGTCGCTTGGCGGCGCTTCTCGCCGCTGGTGATGGGGATCTTGTGTCGCAAGCTGGGGTCGCGCGACGCCGAAGACGTGGGGCAGGAGGTGTTCGCCTATTTTTTCAAGAGCATTCACCGCTTACGCGATCCGAGAGCGCTGCGCGCCTTCGTGATCACGTTGACCCATCGCACGCTGTGGCACGAGCTCAAGCATCGCCGCCGCCGCGCTCACCTGAACGTCGACGCGGAAACGCAGCGGCTCGGCGCCGTCGGCGAGCGCGCGGACCCGTTCTCGCGCCAGGCGTTCTGGCACCTCCGGCAGCTGCTTTCTCGCTTGAACGAGCGCGATCGCGAGGTGCTGGTCATGTGCATGGTCGAAAATCGAGAGGCCCAAGAGGCGGCCGACGCGCTGGGAGTCTCGGTTCCTACGGTGCGCCGGGCGCTGGCGCGGGCCAGGAAGCGCGTGGCCATGTGGGGTGAAAATGACCCCTTCTTGAGCGAATTTGCCGGGTCCGCCGCCGTGCGAGGGGGGCCGGCCGCTAGCTCTTTCCCGTCGCTTTGAACATTTCGACCGGTGGCTGCTGGCCCTGGTCGACGATCACGAAAATGATGCGCCGTCGAATCAGACAGGCGTGACGGAAACCGCTCGGCCCCGCAACTGCTCGACGTGGACCTTGGTTTTGCGTCCGGCGCCTACACATTCGACGCTCCCGCTTCGGCGGCGCTCGAAGCGGCGCGGCCTGCACCGACGCCGCCTCGGGATCACCGCCTCACCGACGCCGAGCTCGCCAGCGCGCTGATCGCGGGGGACAGGGCGGCCGCCCGTATTGCCATCGAGCGCTTTGCTCCGATGGTGCGCGGCATCTTACGTCGCGGTCTGGGCACCGACGCAGACGTCGAGGATGCCTTTCAAGAGGTCTTCCTGTGCGTCTTTCACCGCGTCACGGCGTTGCGTGATCCGAGCTCGCTCCGTGCGTTCGTGCTCGGCATCACGTTCAACATGCTCTATCACGAGCGTCGTCGTCGTCAGAAGCGTGCGCGCATCACCAGTGACGATGAGCTGGTCGCGTCGTCGCTCGTGAGCAGCCCGGACGAAGCGGCGGCAAATTACGCTCTGCTGCGGCTCGGTAAGCTGCTCGCCCGTCTGGATGAGCGAGAGCGGCGTTCGTTCGTTCTGCGTCACGTCGAGGGGCGGACGGCCCTGGAGTCAGCCAAGGTCCTCGGCGTCAGCGAGCCTACCGTGCGCCGCGCGTTCGCCTACGCTTGGTCGCGCATCCGAATCTGGGCCGCTCGCGACCCTTTTCTGCTCGACTACATCGCCGAAGCCGCCCCTCCATGACGCGGTGAGCGCGTCGTAGGCGATCACTTCACAGTAAATCCAGCTACACTGACCCGGTGTGCTTTCGCCCTCGCTCCCAGCGGCTCGGTACGGCGCAGGGGTCGCTGCTGCTCGGGCTTGCGCTGTTCGCGTGCGAGCCTCGCATGCTGCTCGGCGAGCTGGTAGGTGCGGCGGGAACTAGTGCCGGCACGGGTGCGACCGGAGGCGTGGAGGCGAGCGCGGGCGAGACCGGCGCTGGTGTGCCCAGCGGCGGCGCCGGCGGTGAAGGTAGTGAAGAGGGTGAAGCAGGAGCGCCTGGTGCCTGCTCGTACGCGGATGGAGGTGCCACGACGGGTTTGACGGAGAGCGGCGTCTACAACGACGGCCCGCTCCCCGCGCCGTGGGAGACGAGCTTCGAAGAGGGCTTCTGCGACTACCGGTTCGACGCCGGCTTCTGTTACGCAAACGGTGCGGCTAGCTACCGAGTCGTCACCTCGCCTGTGCGCACAGGTAGCTTCGCGGCCGCTTTCGAGGTCGTGGTCGAGGGCACGCCGGGCACGAATCACACCCGATGTGTGCGCGAAGGGCTGCTCCCGACCGAAGCTTATTACGGAGCCTGGTACTTCTTGCCGGAGCCTGCCTCCGACCCGAACAACTGGAACTTGTTCTTTTTTCAGGGCGGCGAGATCGGCTTTCGGCTGCACGGGCTCTGGGACGTGTCGCTCGAGCAGCGCGCCAACGGCGACCTCGCCGCGTACGTGCGCAACCAGCTAGCGGCGCGCGTGTATAGGCAGCAGGCGCCGGTACCGATCCCGATTGGCCGCTGGTTCCAGCTCGAGTTTTATTTGAAGCGCGCGGCCGACGCCAGCGGCGAGGTGGCGCTGTTTCAAGACGGCGTCGAAGTCTTGCGCGTGGCGAACATTCGCACCGACGACAGCAGCTTCGGCCAGTGGTACGTCGGCAACCTCGCGCACGGCCTGAGGCCTTCGCAGTTCACTTTGTACGTCGACGACGTCACGGTTCGTCTTGGCCCCTAAGCCTCAGAGAAAATGGCAGGCAGGCGCCGTCGCTTCGGGCTGGTTGCTGCTCGCCGCTCGGGGTGCTTTTGCCGCGGAGCCCCCGGTGGATCTCGATTGGCGTGCTCCGCCAGAGTGCCCGAGGCGTGACGTCGTGCTCGCGCGCATCGAGCGCATGCTCGGCGCGTCGAAAAAGCCGGCGCACGCGAGCCAGCTGCGCGCCGCGGGTGCCATCGAGCCGAAGGGCAGCGGCTATGAGCTTCGGTTGTCGATTGAGGGCGGCAGGGGCGGCGAACGCGTGGTCTTCGCCCAGCGCTGCGATGAGCTCGGCGGGGTCGCGGCGGTAGCGCTGGTGCTGCTGCTCACGGGCGGCGCGGACCCTTCGGACGCCGAGGGTCCGACGGACGGTCCGATGGACGGTCCGATGGGAGATGGATCGAGCGGGTCGCCTCCCGCTCCTTCGCCAGCCGGCGCCAGCGGCCAGGAGCCGCTCACCCCAAGTGAGCCAGCGGAGGCGCCGGACGACGGAGCCGCCGCTGGCGAGGGGGCAGAGGGCGGGGCAGGCGAGGGCGCGTCCGCCCGTTGGCGCTTGCTGGTCGACGCGCCGCTGTTCGGGCTGGGCGTCGGTCCGCTACCCAAGCCCTATCCAGGCTTGGGGATTGGGGTCGGCGCAGAGCGAGGAGCCTTTTCGCTGCGGCTGACGGGACAGTGGGGCCTGGCGCAAGATATCCCTGCCAGCACCCCTGGCTACGGCGCCGAGCTGCGGCGCCTCTCTGCTGGAATGTGGGTTTGCGCCGAGGTTTCGGAGAGCCCGGTGGGCATCGCTCCCTGCCTCCATGGCTCCGTCACTCACCTCACCGGGCGGGGCTATGGGCCAGATTTGGCGGCCGTGTCTCAAAGTGAAACCTCGGCAGCGGTGGGGCTGGGGCTACTGGGCCGCTGGCAGATCGGCAGCGGGGTTGCCCTGCTGGTCGGCGGCAGCGGTCAGGTCGAGTTCAGTCGGCCCGTTCTGGTGCTGAAGCCGCTGGGGTCATTTCAGCAATTGGCGCCAATATCGGCGACTTTACTGCTCGGCCCGGAGTGGATTTTTTGACGGAAGTAATTCTGGCTCGCCACTGTCCCATGTGATGGGCGAAAGCCGCACCGCTACCGCAGAGCCGAGCGCTAGCTCGTCGCAAGAGGTGCCGCCATTTGCCGTCATCTACGAAACACATTTCGACCTCGTCTGGTCGGCCGCGAGGCAGCTCGGTATCGAGCCCTCCGCGATTGACGACGTGGTCCAAGAGGTCTTCGTCGTCATCCATGCTCGGCTCGGGTCCGTCCAGCGCGTTGAATCGCTGCGCAGCTGGGTCTACGGGGTCGCTCGCCGTGTGATTAGTAGCTACCGGCGCACACAACGTACGCGCATCGCGTCGGGTGATCGCTACGCCGAAGTGGCCGATTGGATCGAGCCGCTGCCGCGCACGCCCCAAGACTTGACGGAGCTGGCGGAGCGGCAGCGCCTGCTCTTGACGATCTTGAGCGAGCTCGATCCGCTCAAGCGCGAGGTCTTCGTGCTGTCCGAAATCGAAGGGTTCACCATGCCGGAGATCGCTGAGGCACTCGAGCTACCGCTGAACACGGCCTACTCACGTCTGCGCCTCGGGCGGCAGGCGTTCCAGCAAGTGCTTTCGCGCCACATGGCGCAGCAGAAGGGGACTGGTTGAGATGTTCGAGCTAAGTTCTGAAGCGCGCGCCCTGCTGCGAGACGGTCAAGGCGTGCTTCGTCCCTCCGCAAATGATCGCGCGCGCATCGCTGGTGCCCTCTCGTTGCGGCTCGGTGCGACGGCCATGTTGGTGGCTACCCCTGCCGTAGCCGCCGCGAAGAAATCGCTGATCTCTCTCAAGCTGTCGCTGGCCGCGACGAGCGCTGGCATCGTCGTCGCGGGCGCCGGTTACCTGTGGTCGCAGCCGGTAACGACCGACGTGGGGAGCTCCCCCACCGTCACGCAGGCTCGCGCGGCGGACGTAGCGCCGGCTCCTGTCGTGAGCGAGCCGGATGCGGCGCTGCCGCAGAACGAGCCTGAATCCGCGGCCCCCGTAGCGCCCGCGCCGGCTCCGCCCGCTCATGCCGCCCCCGCTGATCGACTCGGAGAAGAGGTCAACATCCTCTCGCGCGCCATGACGGTGCTTCGCGCCGGCAAGCCCGCGGAGGCGCTGCGTCTGCTCGAGCAGCATCGGCGGCAGTTTCCGACGGGTCGCCTCACGGAAGAGCGGCGAGCGGCGCGAGTGCAAGCGCTGTGCGCCCTCGGTCGGCGCGGTGATGCCGAGGCAGAGCTCACGCGGCTCGAGCGCAACGCTCCGCGCTCGCCTCATGTGGCGCGAGCCAAGCGTGCCTGCGGGCTCGACTGACGTCGGGAGGCCGGGCGGGGGCTCCGACTCGGCGCCGGGGGGCGGCGCGCCGGTAGGGAATGGTGTGAACGCAGCTCGAGCTCAGCGCGTGTGACGTCGCAGCAGCGGCCACGCCACGTTGGGCTCGCCCTGTTGCTCTTGGCCATCACGGGCGCACAGAACGACGTCGACGCCGCCAGCGCAGCCAGCGTAGGCGGAGCAGCCGCTGGTGTCCTGCGTGGGCTCACCGCTGCAGCCATTGATCTGGGCCCACCTGGCGAAGGTGGCTTCGGCGCCCAAGAACGTGAGCGGCATGCTGGGCACGAGCGAAGAGTCACCGCCGGCGTAGGGCACGCGCGGGTCGCCCTTGCTGCGGAAAGAGACGACCGTGATCGGGCGCGCTGGCAGGCAATCAGCTTGGTTCTCTTCGAGTAAATCGAAGGCGGCCGGCGAGATCGCGGCGAACAGGTCGGCGGCGTGACAACCGAGGTAGTGAGCCATGCCGCCGCCAGTGAGCACGCCGACCGCATAGATGCGCGATGCATCGACGCAGGCCAAGCTGCGAGCGTGAGCGACGACGGCGCGCGTGAACGCGACGTCGTCGACGTCGTCGACGCAGCAGGGCCCGACGTTCCAGCCGCTCCCGGCAGGGCCACGCAGGCCGTCCGGAAACGCCATCAACACGCCGTCGCGATCCAGCACCTCGGGGTACGGCGAGCTGGCTCGCTCACTGGAGCCGGTCTCGCCGATCCCGTGAAAATCGACCACGAGAGGGGCCGCCCTCGTCGGATCGAAAGCCTCCGGCACGTGCAAGATGTAGCGCCGGGTCTGGCCACCTTCACTCAGCGTTTGTGGATGATCGCCGGGCGGCAAGGGCGGCTGCGGGCAGTCGGGCAGGGCGGAGCCGCCGCCGCTGCCGGTCACTGGGTACACGTCGCGATTCGAGCAGGCCGAGGTCGCGAGGAGCAGCACGGCAACAGCTCGCAGAAGGCTCGTCATAGCCACGCCCCAACCATGAGGCTCGCGACCAAATAAGGGCGACCGGTGCTCGCGACCTTGTCGTCGACGACGTGAATGTCGAGCCGGGGCTCCGCCAACTGCACGTGGCCGGTGAGCGTGGCGTAGTAGCGATCGCGCAGGCGCAGTCGTGCCCCCGCACCCGCTTCCACCAGCAGCGACCACTCGCTGATCGCATGTCCGCGCGCGGGTGGTCGCGCTGCGCCGCGGAGCGAAACCCTCGACGCGCCCGCGCCGAGCGCGAGGTAAGGTCGGAGCGCGGCGAGCGATCTCGGGCAATAGCAGACGCCGAGCGTGGCGTAGCTCTGCGCGACCTGCACGCTGCCGCCGGAAGCACGCAGGGTCGGCTCCGTGCCGAGCCCGGAGGCGGTCAGCTGGAGGAGCAGCAAAGGGTGCGCGCGCCAGTCGACGCGCAGCGCGGGCAGCAGCGCCGGTCCGAGGCCCGCGAGCCCGGTGCGGAGCGCACCGCCGAGCTCGACGCTCACAAGCTCCGCGCGGCTGGGTGCGCTCTCGAGCGCTGGCGGCGCTGATTCGGCGGGCGCTTGGTCGCTCGAGGGCGGGGCTGGCGGAGGCGGCTGCTCCGGCTCGTCGCCGCGCGCCCGCTGGCTCGCGGCCAGATCGACCTCGAGGTTGTGCGAACGCAAGACCTCGATAGCGCGAATCGCCAATGTGCCGGCGGGATCGGCCGAGCCCGGCTCCACGACCACTCGGGTCACATGCGCGCGTCGCGGCGAGCGCTGGAAAATCCAGACGTCCGCCGCCAGCGTCTCGCTTTCGCCGATGACCTCGATCGCAGCATCGATGTCGCGAGCCACGGCGGCGCGCTCGAGCCATTCTCGTCGCTCGAGCTCGTCGAGCTCGAGCCGTGGAGGACGGCTCAACAGTACGATGCGCGAGCCGAGCGCCGAGAGCTCGCCGCGCAGCCGGGAGCTGAGCTCTGCCCGCGCCGGCGTCGTGTCAGCGCTCACGATGGCAACGGTGGCGGCGCGCGCCACATCGACGTAGAGCGCGCTGAGGCACAGCGCCAATAGCATCGAGACGTACAGCTGCAAGCGGCGCCGCGCGTAGGTCACCCCGTCACTCGCCGATGCTCAGCAGTGTTCGCGCCGCTCCCGCGTAGCTGCCGTCAGGGAAGCGTCGTAGGTAGTCTCGCGCGATGGGGCCCGCGGCGCCTCCGCTCTCCTTCACCAGCGTCATCTTGCGCCCGAGCGCTTCGGCCGCGTAGGTGCCGGCTGGCGCGCGAGCGAGGTATTCGTCGTAGCGCGCGAGCGCCTCGCGCAGGCCGCCGGCGCGCAGCTCCGCGACACGTCCCAGCAAGAAGATGGCCTCCGCCGCGCGTGAGCCAGGGAAGCGCCGCCGGTGCGCCAAGAGCGCCGCCTGAGCCACATCCGAGCGCCGTCGATAGCGCGCGGCATCCGCCAAAGCGAACAGGTCATCGCTCGAGGCCGCTTCGAGCGTGGCCCCGAGACCCCCACGTTCGGCCTCGCTGAGGATGCGATCCCACTCGCCGCTCGCCAGCGCGCTCCGCCATTGTCGTCGCTGCGGCTGGCTCGTCGCCGGTGCAGGCGCGGCCGAAGCGCCAGCTTCTCGTGCGCTATCGGTCTCGGCGCGGGCCGGGGCCGCGGAAACCTCCGCCGACGCGGCGTCGCGCGCGGACGGCGACGCCGCGGGCGGGCGCTGCTCGGTGATCACCGACTCTGCCTTCGGCAAGCTCACGCTGAGCTTTTGCCCCGGCCTCACGACGAAGTCGTCGCCCAGCACGGGGCCGCTGACAGTGACTCGTCCCCGGCGCAAGCTCAGCTCGAACAGCTCGCTCGTCGGATCCCAGCCCACGCTGAAGTCGGTTCCTTTCACCGTCACCAAGAACGGTCCCGATTCGACCGCCCAGCGAGGCTCGGCGGTGGGCGTGATCTGCAGCGACACCGAGCCGCGCTCCAGCATCAGGCGCACGCCGCCGTCGACGCGCAGGCGACCGCGACCGCCTGGCGCCAGCGCGACCTGGCTGCCTTCGTCGAAGAACAGCCTCACGCCCTGACCTGCAGACTCCGAGAGGTAGCCGCCCTGAAGGAGCTGCCCGCCCTCGACACGGCTCACCGCGACCGGGCGCAGCGTCGCGCGCGGCGTCGGACGTTGCCAAGAGAGCACGAGCGCGGTCAGCGTCGCGCACAGGGCGGCGAGCACGAAAGCGAGCGCCCAACTGCGCGGGCCGCGGCGGGCCCTCGGCGCCGACAAGCGCGCGCGCAACCGGAAGAGGCCACGCTGAAGCGGCGCCGACGCTCCGCTGCGCGGAGCATCGCGCAGCAGCTCCACGAGCCGCGTGAGCGCGCTCGAGCCTGCCGGTTCGTGATCGCTCACGCGGAGCCCCCGAAGCTCGGAACCGCGAGCTCCGCGAGCGCGGGGTCGGCCCGCACCCAGCGTGATAGGCGCTCGGTCGCGTGAAGGAGCGAGCGCTTGACGGTGGACTCCGAGACGCCCATCACGGTCGCTATTTCGTCGATGGTCATCGACTCCACGCGGCGCAGCAGAAACACTAGCCGGTCGCGCGCCGAGAGCCGGTCGAGCAGCAGGTAGAACCTGCGCAGCAGATCCCGCGCTTCCACGTCCGCGCTGCGCTGAGGAAGGTCGGCCAGCGTTTCGGGACCTTCGAACGAGAGCCAGCGTCGCAGGCGACGGTAGCGCAGCGTCGTCTTCAGCAGACGCACCGCGATCGAGTACACGAAGCTCCTCAAGCTGCTCGGATCGCGCAGGCCCGGCGCGCGTTGGCAGACGCGGTAGAATACCTCCTGCGCCAAGTCCTCCGCGTCGCTGCGCGAGCCGAGCGCGCGCTCTGCCATCCTGAGCACCATCGCCGCGTAGCGATGCCAGACCTCGTTCACGGCCCAGGGCTCGCCTTCGCGCAGCCCCAGCGCGAGCTCGGTGTCGCTGACCTCCCGTCGGCTGGGCGCTGTCACGAGCGCAAGCGGAGCTCGGACGCGGCTAGCCATGCGCGGCGCACTCCGTCTTCGGCTCGGCCCGGGTCAAGGAAGCTGTGCGAATTTTACCTCCCAAGCACCGCTCGAGCAGTAGCTGCAGCCCGCACCGACCAGCACGCCCTGGCCGGTGGAAACCTCGTCGCCTTTCAACCGCCAGTCGAGCCATGCCAGGTGGATCACTTTACGTCCTCGATTCGCGCGACGCCGGCGTCAGGCCGTAGATCGCCGCAGTCGCGCGCGCGGCGCCAAAATCGGTTCATGAAAGGCTAGAGCAAAACACCTCGCCGGGCGACGAGACTCAGGAATCCGTCACGCTCGGCGTCGCGGCGCGGGGGGGGGCCCGAGTGTCTGGCCCGCCGTGACCGGCTAAGGCGCTGCGTGCAAGCCTGGAACGGGTTCCGGTCCGCGGGTCGTTACCATTTATTGATAGGTATTCGTCCCTCAGTAGCACCGCGATGCTCTGAACGACCGTTTTCGCCGGGATAACGCGCATGCTGTAAACGAGCAGCGACAGGGGAATGGCGCATTCGAATCCAGCAGCTCCCTCCAGAATGATCACTGGATCAGTGATCGGGAATCTAGGGGCGCAGGCACATTGTGATCGCGAGCATGAAGCCCGCCCACGGCACGGGAAAAAATTCCCGCGAGTCGGGCGCATTCGCATCACCGCTCGCGCTTCAGGAAGGTCCCTGCCAGCGATGACTCAGACCAAGCTTCCACGTTTCAGCCGTCACACCTTCGTAGCGGGAGCCATGCTCGGCTCACTGAGCCTCGTGTCAACAGCGCACGCCGAGAGCGCGCCGATCGAGGTCACGGCGAAGCTGGTCGACATCCCGTCGAAGATGCCGCCGGACGACCTCTACGACTACGCCTACGTCATGCGGTATGAGGTGCAGGGTGGCGCGCTCGACAAGAAGGTCCTCCTGGTCGCGCACTACAAGCCGCTCCAGCCGCGCGCGAAGATCAAAGACAAGATGAAAGAGCGCGTAGGCGGCAAGCTTCGCAGCTTCACCCAAGGTGACGTTCACAAGCTCAAGCTCTCTCCGGATTTGAAATCCATCTGGAAGGGTGCCTTGGTCGACGAGTATTCGGCCACTGATCGTAAGAGCATCCGCTACTGGTGTCTGCAGGTCGACCCGGCTTGAGCTGATCTCGTTTCACGATAATGCAACATCCGTTACGGAAAGACGCCCGAGGTGTCGGCGCGTGGCCGTTCGCGCTCGCGCTCGCATTCATCGCTTGTGCGGCTTTTCCGCTCCTCAGCCGGCTCATAGCAGCCGAACGGAGCGCGCGCGCCGTGGAGCGCGCTCGCGCCGGGCTCGAGCGAACGCCTCGCGAAGTGGCGCTCGGCGCCGAGCTCTCGCTGCGCGTCCAGCGCCTCGATGGGCTGCTCGCGAGCTGGGAGACGATTGGCGGCTGCGGCGCCGGCACCTCGACGAGCGCGGGAGGCGGCCTGAAATGGATAGGGCACAGCGTCACGGGCGGGCTGTTCAACCTGCAGACGCAAGCGAGCTATAGCCACCTCGACGATGGCTACATCGTCACCATCAGCAGCCAGATCTCGCGCGACGTGGGAGAGCGCTGGGTCCTCGGCGCAGCCGCGCCCTACCTCTACAAATACTACTTCGACTACAAGGCGCTCACGCCGCCCGTCGACATCTCGAACTCGGGCGTCGGAGACGTGAGCGCGTTCGTCACGCGCAAATTCGGCGAGATCAAGGCCACGGCCGTCACGCTCAGCGTCGGGTTTCCGACCGGCACGCACGACGCCGCCTACCGCGCCGACTACCTCTCGCAAGAAAAGCAGCTCGGCAGCGGCAGGCTGACCGGTAGCGTCGCGCTCGATCACACGCTCGATGAGCAGTGGGGCGTGATCGTGCTGGGCGGATCAGTTGCCTACCGCGGCGGTAAGAACGACCTCGGCAACTACCGGGCGCCGACGGGCAGCGCCTACGGCTACCTCGGCTACTTTACGGGGCCCTTCGTGCCCTCGCTCGGCCTCACGCTCCAGCGCTACTTCGGCGTCGATCGCGATCGCGGGCTCGAGCAGCAGATGCACCTGATGTCGCTGACCGCGGCCGCCGCCGTCGAGTGGTCGACTGATACGGTCGCGCTGCTCGGCGGCATCTCGGTGCCTTTTGGTTGGGAGGCGGGCTCCGCCGCGCCCGCCGGCGCCGTGGACACCGCACAGCAACCCGGCTTCCAACCCTGGACGATCGGCGTGGGCCTCACGCTGTCGCCCTTTTGAGAGCGCGCATGCTCGCGTGGGCTCTTCACCAGAACATTCGCCGGAGCATTCGCGGTTATGCGCCGCTCGTGGCGCTCGCGGTCGGCGCGGTGCTGGTGGGGCTCGCGCCCTCCGCCGACGGCGACGTCTGGTGGCACCTCGCCGCGGGTCGCGAGATGGTGGCGCGGGGCGAGGTGCTGCAGAGCGACCCGTTTTCGGTCAGCGCGGCGGGCCGGCGCTGGGTCGACGTGCACTGGCTGTTCCAGCTAGCGAGCTACGCGGTGCACCGCGGCTTCGGACTGGCCGGCTTGGTGTGGGCCAAGTGCCTCATTCTGGCGGCGGGCGCGCTCGTGCTGCTCGCGGCGCTGGGGCGCCGGGCGAGGGCGGACGGGTCGCACGCGCTGCTGGCAACGTTGCTGCTCGCCGCGCTCTTCTGCGCCCGGTCGCTACTCTTGCTACGCCCGGTGATCGTCACGCTGCTGCTGCTGGCGTCGTTTTTGTTCGTGCTGGAGTCGGTGCGCCGCTCCGGCAAGCTCTCGCTGCTGTGGGCGCTTTTGGGCCTGCAGATCGTGTGGGCGAACTTCCAAGGGTTGTCAGCGCTCGGTCCTGCGGTCGTCGCCGCCTACACGCTCGCCGCAGGTCTCGCCGCGATGCGCGAGGGGAAGTCGTGGCCCTTCGCTGCCGAGGGGCCGCCCGGCTCGTCCGCCTCGAGGCACTTCAGGGCGCTGCTCGCGGCGCTGGCCGGCTGCGTCGTGGCGTGCGGCATTACGCCGTTCGGCCCGCGCGCCTTCGTCTTGCCGATCACGCTCGCGCTGCGGCTCGTTCCCGGCGCCGACAACGTTTACGCCTCGGCGGTGGCGGAGAACGTGCCGCCCTACCTGCTCGAACGCTCCACCGGCGGTGAGTTTTGGCACCTGAAATGGTTCCTGGCGATCTTGGCGCTCGCGATGTTCGCCGCCGGGCGCCGGCTTCGACTGAGCCATGCGCTGCTCTTGGTGGGCTTCACGCTGCTGGCGCTGCTGAGCAATCGCAACGTGCTGCTGCTGTACTGGGTCGGCGCGCCCATCGCGACGCTCTACTTGGCGCCCGCTCTGCGCCGCTTTTGCACCGCGCGTGCGGCGCTAGCGCGGCCGGCTCTTTCGGCCATCAACGCCGTGGCGCTGGTTTGCGTGCTCGGAGCGGCAGGCGTCGCGGCAGCGCGCGAGAGCAGCCTCTCCGCGCCGACGCCGTTTCGCGCCCCCGTCGAGAGCGCGCGGCGCCTGGCCGAGCTCCCCGCGGGAGACGTCTTTTCCGCGGCGCACCAGGGGGGCTACCTGATCTGGCAGCTCTACCCGCGCTCCCGCCCGTACATCGACTCGCGCTTGGTGCTGCGCACGGTCGACGAGTTCGAAGAGTACCTCGGCCTCAGCGAGGCGCCTCCGCGCTTCGAGGCATTTCAGGCGCGACACCGCTTTCGCTACGTGGTGCTGCCGACGAGCTATCCCGACCGCTACCTGGGGCTCATCGCGCATCTCTACCGCAGCGCAGACTGGAAGCTGCTCTACACGGACGGGGTCGAGGTGTTGTTCGTGCGCGCCGACCAGAGCCCGGCGCCGGCGCTGGACCTGGGTCGCGGCGAAGAGGTCGAGCGCATCATCCGCGCCTCCGAGCAGCGCTACGCGGGGAGGCTCGAGCTTCGCGCGGCTGCGCGCGTCCAGCTGGCTCGGCTGCTGGCGACGGTCAGCGAGCTCGAACAGGCAGAGCGGGCGCTCGTGGGGCTCGACCATCCCGACGTACGCGCGCTGCAGGCTCGGCTGCGCTTCGCCGCTGGCGACAACGCGAGCGCAGAGCGAATCGCGCGCGGGGCGCTCGCCGCCGACGCAGACGACGTGCGCAGCCTCAGCTTGCTAGCGCGCATCGCGCTGCATCGCGGACAGGTCGTAGTCGGCGTCAATTTCTTGAAGCGCGCGCTCTCCGCCGATCCCTTCGACGCGGAGGCCAGCGGGCTCTTGACCGAATTGCAGGAGAAGAAGCGATGATCATTCCGTCTCAGAAAGCGGCGCTGTCGTCACTGCTGCTGGTCCTTGCGTGTGGTGTCGTCGAGCACCCGCACGACGTGCAAAAGCTCGACACCAGCGATGACTTCGGCCCCTCGGGTGGCTTGCCGCCGGTCGCGGGCGGCCCCGCCGCTGGCGGCGCTGGCGGCGCTCCCGTTGGTGGCGGCCCCATCACGGGCGGCGTGAGCAGCACAGCAGGTGCCGCCGTCACGGCTGGCTCCGTCGGCACGGGCGGTCAGGCGGGCACGCCTGGAGTGGCGGGCGGCGCGGGCGGCCCCCCTCTCTCCGGCGTGACGATCGAGCTGGGCGGAGTCGCAGTGCCAAAAGAGCGGGCGATCGCCTTCATTCACCTCGGCCACTCGAACATGGCGGGCTACGGCACGAGCCCGCAGTCTTCAGCGGCGTACCACTTTCAGGACACGCACCCTCGCGCCTTCGAGTACCACGCGGGCACGCCGCCGGGCTTGGCCCTCGAGCCCACCGCGCGATCGACGACGCAGCGTCTGGCAGGCCCTGGCGTGTCGCTGCTCAAAGAGGCTCTCGCGGTCGCGAAGCAAGACTACTACTTCATCTCACTCGGCTACGGGCAGAACTCGGCCTACTGCTCGCAGTTTTTGCCCAACGGCCTCTACTACGACGAGCTCATCGCCGCGACCAAGGCCATCAAAGGCCGCGTGACGTTCGGCGCCATCTTCGTCTACCTGGGTATCACCGAGCGCCACGGCTCGGCCGCGGACGTGAGCGGCTTCCCGAACTGCATCAACTCGCTGGTGACGGCCATCCGCAATGAAGCGGGAGATCCCAACCTGCCGCTACTCATGAACGACTACGAGGTCGAGGCGAAGGGCGAGTTCGTCGTCACGGGTCAAGTCGCGACCACGATTCGCCCACAAATTGCCAAGATCCCGACCACGGTTGCCAACTCCGCGCTCGTTTCCTGCGAAGGCCTCGGCATGCAGGACGACCATCATTTCAACTTGGATGGTCAACGCACCTGGGCTCAGCGCGCCATCATGACGATGCAGCAGAAGGGCTGGTTCCTTTGGCAATAGGCCGGCCGAGTACGGTGGCGCGGTGGCGCCACGCTGGTGTGCGGAGCGCCTGAGACGAGCATGGTTTTCTCGAGTCACATCTTCCTGTTCTATTTCCTGCCGCTGGTGCTCGTCGCGTACTACGCGCTGCCGTTCAAGGGGCGCACCGCGCTGATCGCGCTCTCGAGCTACGTGTTTTACGGCTGGGCCAACCCATGGTGGGCCGTAATCATGTTCTTCGGCTCCAGCGTCGACTACATCTGCGGCCTGCTGCTGGTGCGACTGTCGGGCTTGCCGGACGTGGGCGGGCTGCCGCCCGTGATCGACCCGGCGCTGAAGCGCACTCGCGCCATGAAGCTGGTGCTCGCGACCTCGATCGCGATGAACCTCAGCCTGCTCGCCTTCTTCAAGTACACCGGCTTCGTCGCCGAGAACATCAACGCCCTCGGGGCGCTGTTCGGCGTCGGTGATCGCATCGTGCCCGTCATGCACCTGGTCTTGCCGGTCGGTATCTCGTTTTACACGTTCAAGGCGATGAGCTACGCCATCGACGTGTATCGCGGCGAGGCGCGGCCGATGCGGCGCTTCACCGACTACATGTGCTTCGAAGCCTTCTTCCCCGACTTGGTGGCAGGGCCGATCATTCGTTACGCGGCGCTGGAAGAGCAGATGCGCGTGCGGCAGCACACTCTCGAGAAATTCGCGCGCGGCGTGGCGTTCTTCGGCTTCGGTATGGGCAAGAAAATCCTGCTGGCGAACCCGATGGGGCACGTGGCCGACACCGCGTTCGCCGGCGGCGCTCAGCACTTCTACGACGCCTGGGTCGGCGTCGTGGCCTACGCATTCCAAATCTACTTCGATTTCTCTGGCTACTCCGACATGGCGATCGGCTTGGCCTTGATGTTGGGCTTCGTGCTGATTCAGAATTTCGACTCGCCTTACAAGTCGCAGAGCATCACGGAGTTTTGGCGACGCTGGCACATCAGCCTCTCCACTTGGCTGCGCGACTACCTGTACATTCCCCTCGGCGGTAACCGCAAAGGGCCTGGTCGAACCTACGTCAACCTGATGATCGTGATGCTGCTCGGCGGCTTGTGGCACGGCGCGAGCTGGAATTTCATCATCTGGGGCGGCATCCACGGCGGCATGCTGGCCTTGGAGCGACGGCTCGGCGCTCGGCACCCGCTGCGGCGCTTGCCGCCGGCCGTCGGCGTCGCGACCACCTTCGCCATCGTCTGTCTTTCCTGGGTGTTCTTTCGGGCGAAGACGCTCGGTCAGGCGACGACCTATTTCGCGTCGCTCTTCGGGCTCGCGTCCGTGTCACCCGCTTCGGACGTGATCGCCGGAGCCATGTACACGCCCTACTACGGCCTGATGTTCGCGCTCTGCGGCGTCGTGGTTTGGGGCATGCCCAACACCTGGGAGTTCACGAATCGGCTCTCGCTGCCGCGCGCGGTGGGGGCGCTCGCGACCTTGACCCTGGCCACGCTGCTGATGTGGACCCAAACCACGAACCCCTTCCTCTACTTCCAGTTCTGAGCGGCCTATGCAGAGCACTTTGGAAGCACCCAATCCGCTGCCGGCTCGCGCGGGCGGGCCTACCGATCCTTCGCACGACGAAGAGCTGCGTCGAGGGCTGATCAGGACCGACATCGAGCGACGCACCGCTTGGCTCTTGGTGCTGGCGTTTCTGCTCGCGATCTTCGCGGTGCCACTGGCTCAGGCTTACCTGGAGCACCGCGAGGACGAAGAGTCCCCGCTGCTGGATCTGTTCCGCCGGGCGCCTACCGCCGAGAACCTGCGTCAGCTGGAGAAGGACGTGGAGGAGGCGTCGTATCCGAAGGCGTACGTGCAGCCGCTGATGCAGCTGGAGCTGACGCGGCGCGGGCGCGTGGGCAACAAGCTCGCCATCGTGGGCCGATCTGGCTGGCTCTACTACAAACCTGGAGTGCTCCACGTCGGCGGCCCGGGCTTGCTCGACGCCGACGTGCGGGCCTCGCGTCAGAAAGACGCTCTCGACGCCGGTGAGGAGCCGCTCGCGGCGGATCCCCGGCCCGCGATCCTCGGCTTCCACCGCGCGCTCGAGCGACGAGGTATTCGGCTCGTGCTGCTACCGGTGGTCGACAAGGCGGCCCTGGCGGCTCAGCATCTCCACGGGCGCCCGCTCCGGAACTGGCCGAAGAACGCCGACTACGACGCGCTGCTGACGGATCTGCAGCGGCAGGGGGTGGCCGTTTTCGACATGCGTCGCGAGCTGGGCGCCCCCGCGGCCGAGTCACTGTTCCTCATTCAAGACACGCACTGGACACCGAGCTTCATGGAGCGACAGGCGCGGGCCCTCGCGCGCTTCGTGAACGCCGCGGCGCCGCTGCCGCCGCTGCCGGCGCCGGCGCTCAAGACGGCGCCGCAACCGGTGTCGCGCGTAGGCGACATCGTCGACATGCTCAAGCTGCCCGACTCTCAGACCGCGTTTTTGCCGCAGACCGTCACCGTCAATCAGGTTCAAGACAGCTCGGGCGCACCCTGGGAGCCGGACCTGAAGGCCGACGTGCTGCTGCTCGGTGACAGCTTCACCAACATCTTCTCACTCGAAGGCATGGGCTGGGGTCTCGCGGCGGGGCTCGCGCCACACCTGGCGATGCAGCTCGGCCGTCCGCTCGACGTGATCGCGCAGAACGACTCGGGCGCCTTCGCGACTCGGCAAGCGCTCTCACGCGAGCTGGCCGCGGGCAGTGACCGCCTCGCCGGCAAGCGCGTCGTCATCTGGGAGTTCGCGGCCCGCGAGCTCTCGGCCGGCGACTGGAAGCTGCTCGACTACGCCGTCGGCGCGAGCACCGAGGCGGCGCCGTGACGTCGCACGTCCTCGTGACGGGCGCGGCGGGCGTGATGGGAGCGCGCCTGGTCGCGCGGCTTCGGCGCGAGGGCCACCAGGTGCGCGCCCTGGTGCTGCCCGGCGATCCGCTCCGAGCGCGTCTCGAGCCGCTGGGCTGCGAGCTGCGCGAGGGGGACGTGAGCGACCGCTCCACCCTCAGCGGGCTGTGCGATGGCGTCGACACCGTCTATCACCTCGCGGCCGTCATCGTCTCGCACGACCCGAGCGTCTTCGAGCGGGTCAACCGTCGAGGCACCGCGAACGTCGTCGAGGCCGCTCTGCGCGGGCGGGCGCGTCACTTCATCTACGTGTCGTCCGCGTCCGTGACCTACCCGCGCCGCACGCCATACGCCGAGTCCAAGCTCGCGGCCGAGGGCATCGTGCGGGCGGCGGCTCACGAGCTCGCGTACACCATCGTCCGCCCGACCCTCGTCTACGAGGCCGGTGGCGGGCAGGAGCTGATGATGTTCCTCGACTACTTGCGGCGCTTCCCGATCGTGCCGTTCATCGGTGCCGGAGGAGCGCTCAAGCGGCCGGTCTGGGCCGAGGACGTCGTCGATGGTCTCGCGCGGCTGGCGGGCAGCCGCGCGGCCTGGGGGAAAGTCTACAATTTCAGCGGCGCGGAGCCCATCAGCATGCGTGAGCTCGCGTCGCTGCTGCTGCTGCACCTCGATCGACCGCGCCCCATCGTGCCGCTGCCGGTGCCGCTCTGTCGCGCGCTCGCGTTCGTGATGAGCCACACCGTCCCGCGGCCGGCGCTGACCGGGAGCGCGATCGCGGGCGTCATCAACGACGCCGATTTGGATCCGAGCGAAGCCATGCGCGACCTCGGGTACCGGCCCCTCGGCGTCCGCGAAGGTTTTCAGCGCTGCTTCCCGCTCGCCGACGAGCAGAGCTGCGCGTCTCGAGGCCAGCCGCTGCTCGGGCCTGGCCCCGCCTAGAAAGGAAAACGAAATGACCGTAAGTGTTGCGTCCCGTCTCTTCCCCCTCGCCGTTCTGGCTGCGCTCGGCTGCTCTTCCGTGGGAGGAGCGCCCCCCAAGGGCGCCGATGACGCGCCGCCCGCAGAGGAAGCCGCGCTCATGAAAGAGGTAGGCGGCAAAGCCGGCGGCCTGATCGTCTGGTCCAGCTCGCGCGTCGCCAACCACGACCTTTTCACGATGAAGACCGACGGCTCGGACGTCAAACAAATCACCCGAGGGGATGAGGTCGATTGGTTCCCGCGCTTCTCTCCCGACGGCGCCAAGGTGCTGTTTACCCGCAGCAAGAAGGGCTGGGTCAGCGAGCGCGACGCGAACGCCAGCGACAAGTGGGACTTGTACACGGTGGGCACCGACGGCTCCGAACCGACGAAGGTGGTGAGCGACGCCAGCTGGGGCAGCTGGATCTCGCAAAATGAGATCTTGTACGTGCGCGGCACCAAGATCTTCCGTAGCGAGCTGGGCGGCGACGAGCAGCAGATCATGGACAGCGAGGGCAACTCGGACCTAGACGGCGCGCTGCTTCAGCAGCCAGAGCTCTCCAGCGACGGCAAGTACATCGCGATCACCCTGCGCGGCTCCAAGCGCGAAACCGGCATCTGGGACGTCGCCAAGAAGACCTGGACCCAGACCGGCCTCGGTTGTCAGGTGAACTGGACTCCGGATCAATCCTCGATCTACTGGGTCCACCCCACCGGCAACGGCGGCAGTCGCGTGCTCAAGATGCCGATCAACGACGGGAAGCCTCCGAAAGAGAGCTCGGTGGACGATCAGGTGTTCATCGATCTGCCAGGCCGCCGCTCGCATGAGTATTTCCCAGAACTCTCGAGCGACGGCAAATGGCTGGTTTGGGGCATCACCCAGCGAGGGCACGACCACGACACCGCCGACTACGAGATCTACTTGTGGGAGGTCGGCAGCCCGCCCGAAAAAGCGGCGCGCCTGACCTTCAACTCCGGCAACGACCGCTGGCCCGACATTTTCATCGGCGGGGGCAGCTAGACCATGACTGGGCGTCGAATCGCGGTGTTGGGGGCGGGGGGCTTCATCGGCTCCCACCTGGTGCCGGCGCTGATCGAGCGCTTCGGCTGTGAGATCGACGCCGTAGACGTGACCTTCGACAAGCTCGGCGCCGAGGATGCGCGCATCCGTCGGCTCCGGGCGCGCGTCGAAGACCCCGGGGTGGTGGACGAAGTGACGCGCGGCTCCAGCGTCGTGATTTCGCTCACTGCGCTGTGCAACCCCGCGCTCTACTCGACGCAGCCGCTCGAGGTCATCGACGCGAGCTTCACTCATCTCTTGCCTCTCGTGAAGCGCTGCACCGAGCGGCGAGTGCGCTTGATCCACTTTTCGACGGCCGAGATCTACGGCCGTCGAGCCCTCGACGCCGACGCGCAGCCGACGCTCGAGATGAACGAGGACGACTCGTGCAGCGTGCTCGGGCCCATCCATCGCGAGCGCTGGACCTACGCCTGCGCCAAGCAGCTGATGGAGCGCGTGATCTGGGCCCACGGGCGGCACCACCAGCTCGAGTTCTCGATCGTGCGCCCCTTCAACACCATCGGCCCGCGCATGGATTACCTGCCGGGCATCGACGGCGAGGGCGTCCCGCGCGTGCTCGCCTGCTTCATTCATCAGCTGCTGCGAGGAGAGCCGCTGGCCCTGGTGGACGGCGGCAGGCAGCGGCGCGCTTTCATGGATGTCTCGGACATGACGGCGGCGGTGTGCCGCATGATCGAGCGCCGCGACGCGTGTCGCGGTCAGATCCTGAACCTGGGCAACCCGCGCAACGAGGTCAGCATCGCCGAGCTGGCTTCGCGGCTCGCCCGCGAGTTCGCGGCCCAAATGCCCTACGCCCGGCCCGCGCGGTTCGAGCACGTCACGGCTCGCGAGCTGTACGGCGAAGGTTACGACGACACGGCGCAGCGCATCCCCGACATCGAGAAAGCTCGGCGTCTCCTGGGCTGGGAGCCACGGATTGGTCTGAGCGAGATGCTGCCGGCAATCTTGCGGGACTACATCGAGCGCTACGCGGACGTGGCCGGCGCCTCGTCCCGCGCGGCGAGCGAGCAGGCGAGCGTGGCATGAAGCTAGTCGTAGTCATCCCCGCTTACGACGCCGGGCGCCACATCGCGGGCGTGCTCGCGCGGCTCGCCCCGCTGCCGGAGCTGTCGCGCCTGATCGTCGTGGATGACGGGAGCCGCGACGACACCGCGAGTCAGGTGCGCGCCGCGCGTTTCGAGCGCGCGCCGGTTCAGCTGGTTTCACGCGCGCACAACGGTGGCTACGGCGCGGCCATGAAAGACGGGCTGGACGCCGCGCGCCTGCATGCGCCCAGCGTCGTGGCGTGCGTGCACGCCGACGGGCAATACAGCCCCGAAGAGCTGCCAGCCTTGTGTCGTGCGCTCGCGGAGCGCCGGCTCGACTTGCTCCAGGGCTCGCGCATCGCGTCGGGCACCGCGCTCTCGGGCGGCATGCCGCTCTACAAATACGTGGCCAACGCGCTGCTCAACCGCGTCGAGAATCACACCCTGAAGCTTGCCATGACCGACTATCACAGCGGATACCTGCTCTACGGACCGGCCGCGCTGGGTTTGCCCTACCGCCGCCTCTCGAACAGCTTCGATTTCGATCTGGAAATGATCGCGTCGGCGCGCGCGCGCGGTCTCGCGGTCGGTGAGGAGCCGGTGCGCACGCACTACGGTGACGAGGTTTCGCATTTGAATCCGCTGAGCTACGGGCTGCGCGCCCTGCGCGTGATGTACAACTACCGGCGGGGTCGTTATGCGGCGGCCTGAGCTTCGACCGTTGCTGGCGGCAGGGCTGTTGCCGCTGGCCTGCCAGGCGAGCTCGGCCAAGTACCCGTGGGGTGACGCCGCCAGGCCGATCCAGGCCCAGCACGCCGAGGTCCGCACGCTCAACCGCGACTACCAGCGCACCAAGTCGCAGGTCTGGGTGCGGGTGGTGGCGCGTCCGACTCGGGCGCTGCTGGACTATGCCGCGTACCACGCCAACTTCATGATCGCCGACCCGGCGCCGGAGCTCGCGCTGGCCAAGGAGGCGAAGCCCAACACGAGCAAGCCTTTTGGCGGTAAGCTCGAAGAGGCCACCCTCACCAGCGACCTCGGCAAGACACCGCTCACCGAAGGCGAGCGCCTGCAGCCGCTCGCCTTCGCTCCGCTCTCGGAGTTCTTGCAGTCGCGGAAAGTGGAGGGCGCCGAAGCGCTCGCGGACGTGGGCTCGGCCGTGCGCGAGGAGAGGTGGGGGCTCGCGCTGCCGCCCGGCACCCCGGGCCAGCTCTTGAGCGAGCTCTACCTGCATGCGCCCGCCGCGGGTCCACGCGAGCTGTGGGCCAAGGTCGAAATCCAGCCCTGGCTCACGCCGCTGGCAGGCCTGCCCGATCAAGACGGCGATGGTTTCCCAGAGATCTACGGGCGCGTGAGCCAAAGTAGCGTGGCTCCGCCGCTGCTGGACGCGATCACCGGCGACTACCTAGCGCCCGTGCTCGACGCCGCGGGCGTGAAGGCATGGGCCAATCAGCTGTCGTCGTATTGGTACCCTTCGTTCAACACCGACCTGGTTCCGGCGGGGGCCAAGTGGCCCGACGAGCACACCGAAGCCGAGATCAAGCGCGAGCTTGGCGGACGCGAGTTCGATAATCCCGCGATCGTGCTGCGCGGCAAGCCGCAGGGCAAGCCGACGTACAACGTGATCCTCATCGACAGCGACGCACCGCGCGAGCAAGCGTCGGGCAAGGGCTCAGCCACGGCGCTCCAGCTCCCGAAGACTGAGCCGAGCCCCGACACCAAGACCTTGACGCGCGCGCTCGAGAAGGAGCTTGCCACGCACGGCAAAGGCTCGTGGTCCAAGTGGTCGTCGCAGCTCGCGGGCTTTCAGGCCAGCGTCAAGAAGCGCGTGCGCGCCATGCCGGGCAAGGTCAAGGCGCTCTCGGGCGAGGATGGCTTCCTCTTTTATCGAAACAGCCTCGAGTACGTCGTGGGCGGCGACCTCGAGCAGCAGCGCAAAGGCAAGAATCCGCTGCCCATCATCGTGGAGTTCAAGCGCGAGCTCGAGGCCGTGGGGGTCGACTTCCTGTTCGTTCCCGTCCCGACCAAGGTCGAGGTGTATCCCGAGAAGCTGGTCGCGGGCGGGCTCGAGCAGCCAATCGTCAACCCCTACTTCCGCAAGTTCTTGCTCAGCCTCTCGAAGGCGGGCGTGGAGGTCGTCGACCTGCTGCCGTCGTTCCTGGAAGCCAAGCAGGCGAAGGCGGCAGGCGCAGAGCCGCTGCTGTTTCAGCGGCAGGACACGCACTGGACCGATCGCGGCCTACGTCTCGCGGCGCAGCAGCTCAGCGCTCGCGTCAAGAAGTACCCGTGGTACCCGGCGCTGGCGCGTCACGGTCGGAGCTTCAGCGAGCGTGAGACGAAGTTCACGCGCTTCGGCGACCTGCAGTCGCGCTTGCTGGAGTCCGAGCAGAAGAAGTACACGCCCGAGACCTTGATCGCGCACCAGGTGTTGGGGCCCGGTCAGCAGCCGTACGACGACGAGGCAGATAGCCCGATCGTGCTGCTCAGCGACAGCTTTGGCGGGGTCTACCAGCTCACCGACGCTGAGCACGCGGGCGTTTCGGCCCACGTAGCCCGCGGCATCTCCTACCCGCTCGACCTGGTGATGAGCTACGGCGGAGGCCCGAACGTGCGACAAAAGCTGCTGCGACGCGGCCACGACGCGCTCGGCACGAAGAAGCTGGTCATCTGGTTGATGACGGCGCGCGATCTTTACAACTACTGGGAAGACTGGGAGCCGCTGAAGAAGCCATGAGGCGGCGCGCGCTGCTGCTGGCGGTCGCGAGCGCGGCTTGTGCGCGCGCAGCCCCGAGGCAGAGCTTCGCCGCTTCCGCGCTAGCGGCGGCGCGGAGCGCCGTGCGGGTCGACGCCGATGGCGAGCGCTTCTACTGGCGCGAGCTCGAGCGTCTCACCGCGCTGGCTCGTGAGCGCCTGGAGCGGGGCGCGTCGCTCGACCGCGCGCTGCGCGAGCTGATCTTCGACGATCGCGGCTTCCAGCGCGAAGTCGTCGATACCGATCTGCGCTTCGTGCTGCTGCCGAGCGTGCTGCGCGACCGTCGCGGCAGCTGCGTCGGCCTCGGATCGCTGTACCTGGCCCTGACGGAGGCGTTGGGGCGCGCGGCGCGCGGCGTGCTGCGACCCGGCCACTTTTACGTACGGCTGGAGCACGCGGGCGCGCACACGAACGTCGAGCTGCTGCGGCGCGGCGAGGCCATGTCCGACGCCTGGTACGACGGCCGCTTTCCCGTTCCCAGCGGCGGGGGAGGCGAGTACGGCCGGCCACTCACCGCCGACGAATGCGTGGGCGTCATCGAGTTCAACGTTGGTAACCAACGTCGACGCGAGCGCCGTCTCGAGGAGGCACGCGCCGCCTACGCGCGCGCGGTGCAGCACTTCCCCCGCTTCGCCGAAGCGCACGCGAGCCTGGGCGCCGCGCTCCACCTGCTCGGCCGCGCCGACGAGGCGCGAGCGAGCTACCAAGCTGCCCAGCGCCTCGACCCACGCTTGCCCCACCTCGACCGCCACCTGCGCCTGCTCGAAGCGGATCGAGCAGGCGTGGGGCCTTGAGCGGAGCCGCTACTTTCCGTAGCCGGCCTTCTGGATGTTCAACTGAATCGCGTCTTCTGTCGCGTTCGCGGGGTAGCCGGTGACGATCGCGCCCTCGTAGAAGGTGCCTTCGCTCAGGTTGTTGTTCTTGAGGCAGCAGTCACCACCGCTGCCGAGCACGATCGCGCCTTGCTTCTTCATGGGGCGCTTACCTGACGGGAGCGCGCCTTGGTAGAACGTGCTGAGCGTTTCCTTCGTCGCGTCGGCACCCCGAAGCGCGTACTCCGTTTGGCCGTTGTTCTTCTCGATGGCCGTGACGTACTTGTAAGGCATGCTCGGCAGGTTGGGGTTGTGCTCGCTATTGGGGCCCGAAAGCATGCCGTCTTCCATGTCGGCCATGATCCACGGACCGTTACCGGCGCCGGTGCCCCAGAGCTTGTTGTTGCCGAAGTACACGGCGTCCATCGTGGGGCCACCCTCGTAGATGCGGCTGAGCTGCGCGTTGCCGTAATTCCAGCAGCACCCGCCGTTGAAGTGCGTGCCGCTCGTGACGATGTAGATACCCTGCGGCTCTGCGCCGAGCGGCATCCCCGTCTTGGATCCATCGCGCCAGTAGGCTTGATTCGGGCGAGTGTAGAGCGAATAGACCTTGTGGCCGCCGACCGTGAGCGACTCAGCCGCTGCGTTGGCGGCAGTCTGACCCGGGGCACCTTTCACCGAGCTGTCGGGCGTCTCGGCCTCGAGGAAGTTGCCGTGACCCGATTGATCGTAGACGCGCCAGATGGTGCAGGTCGTTCCCGCGCAGAACGTCTCTTGCTGAGCCGAGTCAGCGAAGCCGCCGACGCTCTTCACCGGGATGTCCTTGGTCATCCCGTCCGAGGCGCGCTTCACCTGGTAGAGCGGCCCGGAGTACGCGCCGAACAGCGCGCGAATCGTGCTGTGAGCGGCCACGCACGTGTTGTTCGCGGCCTTGTAGATGTCGCACGGCCCCATGCCCACCGGTCCGCTGCCACCAGCGCCAGCGCTGCCGGCTGCTCCCGCGACGCCACCCTGGCCGCCTTGGCCGCCCATCGCGCCGCCTTGGCCACCGGCGCCGCCTTGGCCACCGGCGCCGCCGCCGCCCGCGCCACCGGCGCTGCTACCACCGCCGGAAGGCCCGGAAGGATCGCGCGAAAGAGCGATCGCGCCCGAGAGCGCGGACGCCTGCGGGCTGAGCGTGAGACCCGTGCTCGACGCGCAGTAGCCGTAGGTGACGTTCTCGGCCTTGAGCGTACTGCCGCTCGTCGTATACGTGCTCTCCTGCTCCGTATACGGAACGATGGCGCCGAGCCCGCCCTTCTGATCCGCGGTCAGCGTGCAGTCGCAGCCGCCATCGGCGCCCGTGCACACGGCCGTCTTCCAGCCTGCGGCCTCGAAGATGTTACCGATTTTGTCGCAACCGGTCGCCACCGACGAGACGGACAGGCACGGGGCGTCGAGCCTCATCGTCACCGTGCCGGTGGTCGTGGTGTTGTCCTTGAAGGTCCCGTCCGGATTCGCGAGGAACGTTCCCGTCGCTTGCAGGGAGCCGTTCACCGGCACCATCGGACAGCCCAGGCTCAATCCGGCAGTGTCGAGCATGCCGGAGACCTTCACGCAGGAAGAGGTGACGTTCCAGAGACCGACGACGTCACCCCCGCACGGGGTCGCGCCTTCACAGCTGGGACCCGGAGCCACTCCTCCCGTCCCGGAGCCAGCTTGGCCAGAGCCGCCTTGCCCGGAGCCTGCGCCGGCCTGGCTCGCGGTGCCGGCGACCGGTGAGGTGCCACCAGTCACGGGATCTACGCCAGGGTCCGTGCTGCAGCCCGATCCTACCGCGATTGCGACCAGCGCGAATGTGCCAGCGAGCCCAAGTACTGTTTGCTGCATGAACGAACCTCCGAATTCCAAAGCAATCTCGAGGAGCGTCACGACGAGCAGCGAACGCTTCGAGCGCACACGGAGGGCTCCGTCCGGCTCTGGGTTCGGTAGTCAACGCATCCGCGCCCCTGGTTAGTGACTCCAATCGCACCACGTTGACGAAATTTTTTTGTGGAGGCCTGGTAAACGCGGCGAATTTTCGGTGTCGCGGGGCTCCGCCTGGTGATCACTATTTCGCTCAGCGGGAATGCCTCAAAAGGTTGATCAGTCGAACGCTGCCCGCGCGACCGGCCTCGGCCTCCCCAACACGAGCCCCACGACGACTCACGGACCCGTCGGCCATGGGCACGCGCGAGCCGTCCCTTCCCATTCAGGGAGGCGCCCTCACCTGCTGCGCTCCCACTCGCGTTCTCGCTCGCGCGCGTGACCCTCTGACGCAAGCGCCCGAAAGTCGTCGCTGCTTGCGTGCGCCTTTTCTCCCTGCGTTTCCCCGTCAAGCTGCTTCGCTGACACTCCCTTGTCAGGAGCGGCGCGCCGGGAGGCTTGCGTCAGCCGCAGGTCCGGCTAACGCTTGCGAGATCCATGAGCCTCGGTTTCAAGCTACGGAGCGAGTTTACTCCGAAAGGTGACCAGCCAGCGGCCATCGAGAGCCTGGTCAAGAGCTTCGAAGCGGGGGCCCAGTACCAGACGCTGCTCGGCATCACCGGCAGCGGCAAGACCTTCACGGTCGCCAACCTGATCCAGCGGCTGCAAAAGCCGACTTTGATCATGGCGCCGAACAAGACGCTCGCGGCGCAGCTGTACGCCGAGATGCGCGACTTGTTCCCCGAGAACGCCGTCGCGTTCTTCGTCAGCTACTACGACTATTACCAGCCCGAAGCCTACATCCCGACGACCGACACCTTCATCGAGAAGGACGCGATCATCAACGATCAGATCGACCGCATGCGACACGCGGCGACGATGTCGCTCTTGAGCCGGCCGGACGTGATCATCATCGCCAGCGTGAGCTGCATTTACGGTATCGGCTCCGCCGAGACGTACAGCGGCTTGCTGATCAACATCGTGAAGGGCGAAGAGCTGCGGCGCGACAACCTGCTGCGCATGCTCGTCGACATCCAGTACGAGCGCAACGATACCGATTTTCACCGCGGCACCTTCCGCGTGCGCGGCGACGTCGTGGAAATTTTTCCGGTGTACGAGGAGGCTCGCGCCATTCGCGTGGAGTTTTTCGGCGATGAGGTCGACGGCATCCACGAGGTCGACCCGCTGCGCGGCAAAGTGCTCGGCTCTCTGGATCGCTACTCGATTTTCCCGGGTTCCCACTACGTGACGCCGCGCCAGCAGCTCGATCGCGCCATCACCGGTATCCGCGAGGAGCTCAAAGAGCGACTCGAGGTTTACGATCGCGAGGGGCGATTCCTCGAGAAGCAGCGCATTCAGCAGCGCACGATGTACGACCTCGAAATGCTCGAGCAGATGGGCTTCGTGCAGGGCATCGAGAACTACTCGCGCCACCTGTCGCAACGCAAACCGGGAGATCCTCCGCCCACGCTGATCGACTACTTCCCAAAGGATTTCTTGCTGGTGATGGACGAGTCGCACCAAACGGTGCCCCAGGTGTCGGCCATGTACCGCGGCGATCGCTCGCGCAAAGAGACGCTCGTGGAGTACGGGTTCCGGCTGCCGAGCGCGCTCGACAACCGCCCGCTCAAGTTCGAAGAGTTCGAGCAGCACATGCAGCGCACCGTGTTCGTCTCGGCCACGCCCGGCGAGTACGAGCTGAAGAAGTCCGACGGCGTCATCGTCGAGCAGCTGATCCGACCCACGGGCTTGCTCGATCCGGAGATCTTCGTGCGCCCGGTGGGCGGGCAGGTCGATGATCTGTTGGCCGAGATCCGCGAGCGCGTGAAGCGTGACGAGCGCGTGCTGGTGACGACCCTCACCAAGCGCATGGCGGAAGAGCTCACCGACTACTACACCGAGCTCGGGGTGCGCGTGCGCTACCTGCACTCCGACATCGACACCATGGAGCGCGTGGAAATCTTGCGCGATCTGCGCGCGGGAGAGTTCGATGTCTTGGTCGGCATCAACCTCCTGCGTGAAGGCTTGGACCTGCCGGAGGTGAGCCTGGTCGCCATCCTGGACGCCGACAAGGAGGGCTTTCTGCGCAGCCCCCGCTCGCTGATTCAAACGATCGGCCGCGCCGCGCGCAACGCCAATGGCCAGGTTTACATGTACGCAGATCGTATCACCGACGCGATGAAGGTGGCGATCGGCGAGACGGAGCGCCGGCGCAAGCTGCAGCACGAGTACAACGAGAAGCACGGCATCACGCCCGCCACCGTGAAGCGCGCGATCATGGAGCTTAGCCCCGCTGGCGGTCAGAACGACTACTACGCCGTCCCGAAGGGGCACGGCGGCAAGTCGGCAGCGCCGGGCGACAGGAAGCGCCCCGAGCGCGGCGCGGCGGCAGGGGCAGCGCCGGCGCCCCAAGACATCGCAGAGCGTCTGCTCGAGCTGCGCCAGGAGATGTTCGCGGCGGCGGAGAACCTGCAATTCGAAACGGCGGCGCGCCTGCGAGACGAGATCAAGAAGCTGCAGGCGTTGAACGGCGGCGAGCCGGTGGTCGCGCCGAGCGCGCCGCCGGCTTCGGAGCGGCGCCCGGCCGCGCGCAGGAGCAAGGCTGGCAGCGGCGGTCGGCGCCGCTGAGCCCGCGGCTCAACGACACAAGGAGTTGATGTCGGCGACGAGGGGAGCTTCGCCGCGCGCGATGTCGTCGAACTGCACGCGGCGCTGCCGCGCCCCCTCCGCGTCGCCCTGCTCGACGGCGGCCGCGACATCGCGCAGGGCCGCGGCCGCCTCGCGGGACAGCTTCTGGTAGCGCGCCGCGCGCGGCAACAGCTCGGGCGAAGTGAGGTGCAGCTCGTCGATGCGCTTGGCGAGCGAGTCGTAGCGCTCGGCCAGGCGTCGCGACTCGGCCGAAGCGGCGGCGGACGCGACCGGCTGCGCCGAAGCGGCTGGCTGCGCCGAAGCGGCTGGCTGCGCCGAAGCGACTGGCTTGGCCGACTCGCCCTTCCAGCTCTCGATGGCGGACACGAAGCTGCCGCACTCGCGCGCAGTTTGAAACTTGGCGCACCCGAGCGCGAGCAAGCCCGCGAAGGCCAGCGCGCCCGCCCTCAGACGGGCCCCCCGCGGCGCGCCAGCTCGTCGACGATGAGCCGCACGTCTTGGGCGCGCTCGCGCGGCATGATCAAGACGGCGTCGTCCGTCTCGACGACGCACAGATCACTGACGCCGAGCATCGCCACGGTGCGCGGCTGCTTTCGGCTGCGCAGGTCTTCGATCAAATTGCGGTGCGCGTCGATGAACAACGAGTCGGCGGGGCCGACGTTGTCGCGCGAGTCGCGCCGGCCGAGCTCCCAAACCGTGTGCCAGCTGCCCAAATCGCTCCAACCGAACGAGCCTGGCACCACCGCGAGCTCTTTCACCTTCTCCATGATGCCGTGATCGACGCTGATCGAGGGCATGCTCTCGAAGGCGCGCCGCGTCGCCTCGCGCTCCGCCTCCTCGCCCTTACCCGTCGCCTGCTCGATCAGCTGCAAGCCGCGGTGCACCTCCGGCAGGTGCTCTTCGACGGCGCGCAGCATGTCGACGGCGCGGAAGAAGAACATGCCGCTGTTCCAGTAGTGCTTGCCGCTCTCCACGTAAGTTTTGGCGAGCTCGAGGTTGGGCTTTTCGACGAAGCGGTCGACGAGCAACACGCCCGGCGCTCGCTCCTGCTCGGCCTGAATGTAGCCGTAGCCCGTCTCCGGCCGCGTCGGCTGGATGCCCACGGTGGTGATGGTGCCGCGCGCCGCGCTGTCGAGCGCTCGCGCCAGCACTCGCAAGAACTCCGGCTCGTCGGCGATGTGGTGATCGCTCGGTAGCACCATCACCACCGCCTCTGGATCGCGGCGCGCGATGAGCTGCGCGCCCCACGCGATGCACGGCGCCGTGTTCTTGGCGATGGGCTCGGCGATGAACGAGTCGGAGCCGAGCTCGGGCAGCGCCTCGCGCGTCACGCCCACGAGCGCCTCGCCCGTCGCGACGATCATGTTCGCGGGCGGACAGAGCGGCGCGACGCGGCGCAGGGTGTGCCCGATCAGCGGCAGGCTCGTATCGGGGCCCATGCCCAGCACCTGCTTCGGGCGGTGCTTGCGAGAGGCGGGCCAGAAGCGAGTGCCGCTGCCACCGGCGAGCACGAGGGTAAAGACGTGGGTCATCGTGCGCGCAGCTTAATCGGAGCAATTTGGCGCGCAACTGGCGGCGTGCGCGGCCGAAAAGCAGGGGTACGGGCGCTCGCGTCAGGGGTGCGGCCAGGCTTGCGACAGCGCCAGCGTCGCCAGCGCGACCGGCACGACCCAAGCCGCGAACCACGAGAAGGCCCCCGCAACCACGATGCGCCGCAGCAGCCCCACCGACAAGCACCCGATCAGGAACGCGACCAGCGAGCCGACGACGGCCGTGGTGAGCGCGCCGTCTTCTCTCAACGCCTTCGGTGCTTCGAGCAAGGTCGCGCCGAGCACGGCCGGCAGCGACATGAGCATCGATAGCTCGAACGCGCGCTCGCGGCGGACGCCCAAGAACAGCGCCAGCGTGATGGTGAGCGCGCTGCGCGACAGGCCAGGCAGTACTGCGAGCCCTTGCACGAGGCCGAGGAGCAAGGCGCCCAGCACCGACGGCTGCTCGAGGCGCCCTGCTCGCGCGGAGCGCGAGACGAGCAGGATCGCGCTCGTGCCCAGGAAGCCGAGGCCGATCGCTAGCGGCGACCCAGTCCAGCGCGCCACCGCCTCGCGCAGCGTGAGCCCGAGCGCCGCGGTGGGGACGCTGGCCAGCACGACCACCAGCGCGTCGCGTGCGCCTGGCTCCGTGCTCAGCAGCGAGGGCCGCACGCAGGCGGCCAAGCCGCTGCTCAGCGTCGCTTTCACGCGTGGCCAGAGCATCACCACCGTCGACAGCAGCGTGCCCACGTGCAGCATCACGTTGAACGCCAGGCCCTTCGACGAAAAGTCGAAGAGCACCTGGGCCAGGGCCAAATGTCCGTCGCTCGAGATGGGAAGGAACTCGGTGAGGCCCTGAATGGCGCCCAAAATGACGCTCTCCCAGACCGGCGGCTGCATGCCGATCGCTTCTAGCGCGCGCGCGCGGCGCTTGCGAGTGAGCCGCGCGCGGCTCGCGGGCCGCCTCCTCGGCGTAGTGCTGGCGCTGGCTGCGCTCGTGGGCTGCCGCGTGCGCTCACTCGCCCCCAGCGAGAGCGCTGCGGGCAGTCCAGCGCTGGGGCAAACGGAGACGGAAGCAGACGCGGGCGGCAACTCCAATGCGGACAGCGGCGGTGCCGGCGGCGAGCTCCGCGAAGAACGCGAAAGCGGTGATGCCGCGGCAGCAGGAGCCGCGCCTACCAACGCTGCCGACAGGCCGCGTCCGTCGACGCTCACGTGCGCCGACAGCCGCGCGCCTCGGGCCTGCGAGACGCGCGGAGACTCGTCGAAAGGCGTGCGTTTGCTGGGGACGCTGCTCACGCCCGTGGCCGTGCTTGCGCGCGGCGTCCTCGATTTGGACGCGGAAGGTAACGTGCGCTGCGCCGCATGCGACTGCGGCGACGCCGGCGAAAAGTTGGTCATCGACTGCCCTGACAGCGTGATATCCCCGGGGCTGATCAACCTCCACGATCACTTGGGCTACGCGGGCACGGCGCCTCTCCCGCACCCAGGCGAGCTCTACGAGCACCGGAGTGATTGGCGATTGGGCGAAAACGGCCACGCCGCGCTGCCGTTCGAAGGCGGCGCGTCTGCGGCTGAAATCCTCGCGCAGGAGCTGCGCATGGTGCTCGGCGGCGCGACGTCGATCGTCGGCGCGGGCGGCAAGCGCGGCCTGCTCCGTAACCTCGACGTGGCGGGCCTGAGTGAAGACCTGTGGGCGGGCGAGATTCGCGCCGAGACGTTCCCCCTCGACGACTCGCAGCGCGCGGCCGCGCCCGCCGACTGCGCATTCGGGGCGACGCCCGACACCCGCGAGAGCACGTCACGCGCGCGCGCCTACGTGGCGCACGTGGGCGAGGGGACGAGCTCGCGCGCCAGCGACGAGCTGCGCTGCGCGCTCGGCGAGCTGAACCTCTTGGGGAGAAACAGCGCCATCGTGCACGCCATGGCGCTCACGCGCCGCGACGCCGAGCGGCTCGCGGAGCGGGGCGCGAGCGTCGTCTGGTCGCCTCGCTCGAACCTCGATCTCTACGGCAGCACCGCGCCGGTCGCGCTACTCTCGAGCTTGGGTGTGCGCGTCGCGGTCGGGACGGACTGGCTCGCCAGCGGTTCGATGAGCTTGCTGCGCGAGCTGGCCTGCGTCGAGGAGTACGACGCGCAGGTGCTCGGCGGCTACTTCGACACCTACCAGCTTTGGCGCATGGTCACCGAGAACGCCGCTTGGGCGCTGGGCGTCGAGGGACGGCTGGGCGCGCTGGCGCCCGGACTGGTGGGCGACGTCGCCGTGTTTCGACGGTCCGATGACGGCGATGCTTATGGCAGCGTGGCTCGCGCCGGCGCGCCTGACGTGCGGCTCGTGCTTCGCCAGGGGCAGCCGCTCGTGGGCGACGCGGCGCTGATCGCAGCGTTCGAGGCCGGTGAAGCATGCGAAGAGCTGTTCGTATGCGGAGAGGCCAAGCGCGTGTGCGCCCTCGAAACCGGCTCGAGCTTGGCGCGCATTCAGGCGGCGGGCGAGGCCGTCTACCCGCTGTTCTCCTGCGGCGCGCCGCCGGATGAGCCGCGCTGTGAGGCGCGCGTGGCGCGAGAATGCCCAGCCGGAGAGCGCGAGTGCCCGCCGCCTGCGGCTCCACCTGCGTGGGACGAAGCTGACGCGGATCGCGATGGCGTGCCCGACGTGCACGACGTTTGCCCCCGCATCCCCGACCCCGCGCAAGCGGACAGCGACGCCGATCGCATCGGCGACGCTTGCGACCCATGTCCGGTCGAGAACCCCGGCTTGACGCCGTGCCCGCGGCGCATCGCGGAGCTGCGGGGGCCCGGCGCGCCCCGTCCGCCCCACTTCGCGGTGACGCTCACTGACGTGCGGGTCACGGCCTTGCGCGTCGACGGCTCGAAGGGGCTCTACATCGAGGATGGGGATCGCGCTCCGCACTCGGGAATCTTCGCCTACACGCAAACGACGCCGCCCGCTGTCACGCTCGGCGAAGCCGTCGTGCTGCGCGGCTACCTCGAGCATTTCCAAGGCAATGACCAGCTCACGGAGCCTCGCGTCGTGAAGCGTCGCGTCGTGGGCGAATATCCCGCGCTCTCCCTCACGCTCGAGGAGCTGCTCGATGGACCTGAGCGGTGGTCGTCGATGCGCGTGCGCCTCGGCGGCCTGGCGGTGACGGCGTCGAACGCCGACGCCCCGAGAGACTACGATGAGACTCTGCTCACGGGCGGCCTACGCCTCGACGACGCTTTGTGGCCCGAGCTGGACAACACCTACCCCGAAGGCCAAGAATTTCGTTCGATTCAAGGCATTTTCGGCTTCAGCTTCGGCAACTACAAGCTATGGCCCGCTTCGCCCAGCGACCTCGACCTCGAGCTCGATCCGTAGCTACCAAATAGCGAGAGGCCGGCAGGGCTGAGCGTCCTGGGAGGACCACGCTCAGCCGCTTGCCGGCCTCGTTCCAGCTCCACCACGAAGGGTGAAGAGCCGTGTCAGCGCTTGGAGTACTGGAAGCGCTTGCGGGCGCCTGCCTGACCGTACTTCTTGCGCTCCTTCTTGCGGTCGTCGCGCGTGAGGTAGCCGGCACGCTTGAGCGTGATGCGGCGATCGGGCGTCTCCGCGATCAGCGCGCGAGCGATGCCGTGACGCATGGCTTCGGCCTGGGCGCTGTGGCCGCCGCCGGCGACGGTCGCCTTCACGTCGTACTTCTCGAGCACTTCGAGGATCTCGAGCGACTGGCGCGCGATCATGCGCGAGGTCTCGCGCTCGAAGTAGTGATCGGCCTCGGCGCCGTTCACGATCATCTTGCCGGTGCCGGGGCTGATCCAGACGCGGGCAACGGCGGTCTTGCGCTTACCAGTGGCGTACGTAGAAACTTCGGACATCTCTTTAGAGTTCCTTCAAGTGCTCGGTGTCAGAGCGAAAGAGCTTCGGGCTTTTGGGCCACGTGCGGGTGCTTGTCGCTCCCGTAAACCTTGAGCTTGAGCAGCATCTCGCGCCCGAGCACGTTCTTCGGCAGCATACCCTTGACCGCCTTCTCGATCGGGAAGCCGGCGTGCTTGGCGACGACCTCGCGGTACGACTCGCGCTTGATCGCGCCCGGGTAGCCGCTGTGCGAGTAGTACATCTTGTCGTCGCTCTTCACGCCGGTGAGCTTCACCTTGTCGGCGTTGATCACGATCACGAAGTCACCCGTGTCGACGTGGGGCGTGTAGGTCGGCTTGTGCTTGCCGCGCAGCACGCTGGCGACGCGCGTCGCCAAGCGACCGAGCGGGAGATCCGTCGCGTCGAGGACATACCACTTACGGGTCGCCGCAGCCTCTGCCGGTTTCGCTTGATACGTCGCCATCGTCTTCGTGTCCTTCGTCTCGTTGCTTTACAGGTAGCTCGCGAGAAACCCCGCGATCCTGGAAAAGGGCGGCTTAACTAGCTTCCGGCGCCCCCTCCGTCAAGTCCATGTTCTCCGAGGATTTCGCGAGGGCTGGTAGGCCGAGCCTCGTTCACCCCCGCCGGCGGCCCGCGTAAGCCCCGGCGGCCAGCTGGCCGCCTGAACGGCAGATGGCGGAATCGTGCGATTTCGGGATAACAGGGAGGCGGGGAGGCGGGGAGATCGGAGGGGATTGGGGGGGTTCAGACGGACGTCGCGATAGCAGGGGCTGTGGGGGCTCTGGCGACTCGAACCCCAAGATCTTTGGCCGGGCGCCTCCCCGGCTCCCTGTTAAATCTCGCGCCGTCCCGGGTGACGTGGGTGGCCGCGCCCTTGCTATGATGGGGGGCTGACCTTGGTGCCGCTGGTCACGACATGAACCCGGGAAACACGCGACTCCTCGAACGATTGTTTGCTGACGGGCTGATCACGGCCGAGGCGCAGGAGGCGGCGCTGAACTTGGTCGCGCGGTCGGGGGAGCGGGTGGAAGAGGTGCTGCTCGAGCTGAAGGCCATCGACGAAGCGGCGCTCTTGAAATACCTGGCCGCGCTGCACAAGACGCGCTTCGTCTCGACGGAGAAGCTGGCCAAGGCCGACATCGATCGCATCACGCTCGACAAGGTGCCGAAGAAGCTGGCCGAGCGCGACTCCGTGTTTCCGGTGCTGTACGACGCGCAGACCGCCACCCTCAGCGTCGTCACTCCCGACCCCGACAACGCGCCCGCGCTGCACGACGTGCAGCTCGCTTCGGGTGTGAAAGAGGTGCGCGCGTTCGTCGGCCGCCCGCGCGCCGTCAAGGCTGCCATCAGCAAGGCGTACAACGGAGACATCCACGCCTTTGCGATCTTGGATCGCGACGCGCACGCGCAGTTCTCGAGCATGCTCAACGTGTTCGAGCGCAACCTCGTGAGCGACGAGAGCCTCACCCTCTCGCTCGCCAAAGAGGCGACGCAGGCTGAGCGGGTCCTCGGCGAGAAAGACTTCAAGAGCCGCAAGACCGGCGGCGTCGGCGGCGTGGGCGACGAGTCGTTTCAAGAGCTCTTGAACGTGCTCATCACGCTGATCGAAAACTCTCGGCCCGATCTGCGCGGTCACTCCGCTACCGTCGCGCGGCTCACCAAGAAGATCTCGGAGCGCATCGGCCTACCCGAGACGACGAAGAGCGCCTATGTGTGCGCGTCTTACCTGCACGATCTGGGCAAGATGGGCGCGTACCACCTCACGGCGCTGAACGTGGCCGAGTACGAGGGGCACAAGGCGCAGGCCGAAAAGCAGTACAAGAGCCCGGTGCGCTTGCTCGAAGCGGTGCAGCTGCCGCTCGAGGTCACACACACCGTCGAGCACATGTACGAGCGCTACGACGGCAAGGGCTTCCCCGATGGCTCCTCGCAGAAGGAGATCCCGCTCGGGGCGCGCATCCTCGCCATCGCGGACACCTACGCCGACCTGACTCAGAACCCGCGTAACCCGTTTCGCAAGACGCTGCGGCCGGTGCAGGCGTGCGAGGTACTGGCGCGCTACCGCGGAAGCGTGTTCGACCCGAACCTGGTCGACCTGTTCAAGCACACCGTGACCGGTGAGGACGTGAAGGCGCGGCTGCTCGCGAACCGCCACCGCGCGCTGCTCATCGATCCAGATCCCGAGGAGACGACGGTGCTCGAGCTGCGCTTGCTCGAGCAAGGCTTCGAGGTGGCCCAGGCCCACTCGATCGAGGCTGCGCTCAAGCACCTCGAGAAGGGCGAGACCGAGCTGGTCATCGCCGAGCTCGACTTGCCGCAGGGCGACGGCCTGGCGCTGCTCGCGGAGGTCCGCAAGCATCCGTGGGGACAAAAGCTGCCCTGGGTCGTCGTCACGGGGCGCGGCGGGCGGAACGACGCGCAGAAGGCGTTCGATCTCGGCGCCGCCGACTTCTTGGCCAAGCCCGTCTCGGCCGACCTGCTCGTGGCCAAGCTGAAGCAGATCATCGAGCGCGAAGCGCAGCGCTCCGGCGGCGCGCGCGGCGTCTCGGGCTCGCTGCTCGAGATGAGCCTGCCCGACATGGTGCAAGTGCTGTGGCACGGCCGAAAGACCGGCTCGCTCAAGATTCGCTCCGGCATGAACCAAGGCGAGATCCACTTCGTCGGCGGCGCCATCTACAACGCGCTCTGGGCCACTTTGCGCGGTGAAGAAGCGTTTTACGCGATGCTCAAGCTGGCCGACGGTGACTTCGCGCTCGACCCGAACTTCACGGCCCCGCAGCAGGTGATCATGGACTCGCCCGAGGCGCTGCTCCTCGAAGGCATGCGGCGCATGGACGAAGGCGGCCGCTAGCACCGATTTGCCTACATCTGACGCTGGGCTAGGGGAATTTTCGGACTTCCGGGGCAATATGGCGCTGAAGAGAGCGACGCGGGAGCCGTCGTGGTAGCCTTGCCGTTCGCTAACCCTCACGGATTTGCTCGGGTGGAAGTGTCCAAAGCGCCCCCGCCGCTGCTCGGCTTCAACAACAACGTCCGCCATCGCGGTCGGGTCTTCCATATTCAAACGGAGGACTCGGGCGTGAAGTTTCCGCGGATCGTGACGCATCTGTTCGCCGATGGCGGGCGGATCGTGAAGACGACTCGCACCGACTACAGCGAGCACATCCAGAAGACGGACATGGCCGTCGTCGTGCGCGGCATGATGAAGGAGCAGCACAAGGCGATGTTCGCGGCGCTGCGCGCCGGAGCCCTCGACAAGCTGCTCGAGGACGTGTGTGGCCCGCTCGAGCCGACGAAAGCGAAAGCTTCGCCGCCCGCTGTCGATCCTACGTCGCGACACGATCTGGAGACGGCGCGGGTCGTCGTCGGCTCGCCCAGCGCCCCCGTCGCGACGCCCGGCGAACCCTCCAACCTGCCGATGCCCGAGGCCTCCGCCCGAGCTGCGGCCTTCGGTAACAAGGCGCCGCGTGACTCCGACGAGCCGCGTGGCTCGTCGCGCGCGATGTCGAACCCCAACTTGCGAAGGCCGACTCCGTCCGTCACCCCCGCGCCGGGTGAAGCCTTCGACCTCGACGTCGCCTCGCTCGACAAGAATCCGCCCAAGTCGAGCCGGTCGCCAGCGGCGGCGCCCGCGCGCCAGTCGCGGAAGAGCAACCCCGCGCCGCGCAAGTCGCGCCCGCCGATCCCCGTGCGCCCCGCCCCGCCGCCACCCGCCCCCGCGCCTCCGCCCCCGGCAGTCTCCGCGGATCCGAACCCCGGCGCGGTGGGCCGCCCGGCGGCGCGCGTCGCGGCGGCGCAGCCCGGGTCTTCGCGCTCGATCTTCGGCGACGGGGCGATCAGCGAGCAGTCGCTCGACGAAGTGATCTTGAGCTACCTGGCCGAGGACCTCGAAGAGACGAAGTGAGCGGCCGCGGCTCCTCGCTTTTGCTAGCCTCCGCGAGATGCGCATCGCGCTAGGTGCCGACGACCGAGCTCGCGTGGTCGACGCGCTCGCCGAGTACCTCGAGCTACGGGGACACGAGGTTACCCGCTTCGGGCGAGCCGCCGATCGACCCGAAGCCTGGGGTGAGACGGGCCGCCAGGTGGGCGAGGCGGTGGCCGCGGGACGATACGAGCTGGGCATCGTCTGTTGCTACACGGGTACCGGCATCAGCATCGCGGCCAACAAGGTGCCAGGCGTCCGGGCCGCCCTGTGCGTCGACGCCCAGACGGCGCGGGGCGCTCGCAAGTGGAACGACGCCAACGTGCTCGCGCTCAGCTTGCGGCTCACCTCCGAGGAGGTGGCGAAGGAGATCTTGGAGGCTTGGTTGGGCGAGTCTTACGCGGGTACTGAAGACGAGAGCCTAGCCGTCTTGTCCCGCCTCGACGCAGAGGGACGCCGGACGTAAGCTGCACCGCAAGAGCAGCTGGGCTTTGCCCCGTTCCGTGACGAAATCTGGCCGAAGATGAGCGATACGGTCGCGATGACACAGGGTCTCCCGAGCCACGTTCGCCCGGGGCTCGTGATCGGCGGCAAGTACCGGCTCGAGCAGGAGATTGGTCGCGGCTCGATGGGCACCGTGTACCGCGCGGTCCACGTCACGTTGGGCCAGCCTGTGGCGATCAAGCTGATCTCGGCCGAGCACTCGCAATCGGCGGAGGCGCGGCGGCGCTTCAGCGTCGAGGCCAAAGCCGCCGCCAAGCTACGCTCGCGCCACGTCGTCACGGTGTACGACGACGGCGAGACCGCGGAGGGCAACCCCTACATCGTGCTCGAGCTGCTCGAAGGGGAGACGCTGGAGCAGCGCCTCGAGCGCGAGCACGACGTGCCGCTCGCCGACGCCGTGCGCATCGTCTCGCACGTGGGACGGGCGCTGGCGCGGGCGCACGCGCAGGGCATCGTCCACCGTGACTTGAAGCCGGCCAACGTCTTCTTGGTCAAGACCGACGACGACGAGCTCGGCTGGATCGCCAAGGTGCTCGACTTCGGGATCGCCAAGCTCGACGGTCACGGCGACAAGGGCACCACGCAGGCGGGCACCGTGCTCGGTACGCCGCGGTTCATGAGCCCCGAGCAAGTGCGCGGGGCGAGCGCCGTCGATCACCGCGCGGACCTGTACTCGCTCGGCATGTGCCTGTATCACATGCTCACCGGCGAGCACGCGTTCGACGCCGCCAACTACAGCGCGATCTTGATCGGCATTTGCACTCAGCCGCTGCCTCTGCTGCGCGACCGGGCGCCCTGGGTTCCGGAGGCGGTCGAGCAGTGGTTTCAGCGTGCGTGCGCCAAGGAGCCGCTCGAGCGCTTTCAAAGCGCGGACGAGATGACGGAGGCGCTGCAAGCCGCTTCGGGCGGAGTGGCGCTGTCCAAGCACAAGTCGGTGCCCGAAGGCCGCATCGCGCCGGAGACCTTGATGGGACACGCGGCGCCGCCGGCCACGCTTCTGAATGAGCCGAGCCCGCCCGGCCTGGGTCAGACTCAGATCTTGGTTCATCCGGGCGCGACGGCGGCGCCTTCGTCGACGACGGGGAGCGAGTGGTTGCCTCCTCGCCGAGACTTTCGTCCGCTCTTGATGGGGGTCGGCCTGGGGCTGTTGACGGTGACGAGCTTCGCGGTGGCGTTCCGCTTCCTCGACGGCCCGAGCGCCGCCTCGAGCGGCGGTGCCCTGAGCGCGAGCGTCGCTGCCTCTGCGTCTCCGGTGCGCACGGTCGCGCCCCCGCCTCCGCACCCGGAACCGGTCCCAGAGCCTGCGCCCCTCGCTGTTTCCAGTGTGGCTGGCGGCGCCAGCAGCGCCTCTCCGAGTGCGCGCCCATCCGCAGTCCGGAGCGCGCCAGCACGAAAACCGCCCCCGCCGAGCGTCAAGCCGCCTGAAAAAGCGCCGGTGCCCCCGACGGCGCAGGGGGCCGATTTAGGATTCTGAAGCGTTCACGTCGAGAGGTGCGCTAAAAGCGCGAGTCGGGTGCCTATGACGACTTTCTCCTCGGCTCGGTCGGTTGGCTTCAAACAGCGATGCGTCGCCCTCGGCGTGGCCACCATGCTGACGATTTCCGCGATCGCTCCTGCTGCGCTGGCGCAAGAGCAACCGCCGGCCGAAAACGTCGCGGCCGCGCGCGCGCTCGGCACGCAAGGTATCCAGCTGGCCGACGCGGGCGACTGCAAAGGCGCGATCGAGAAGCTGTCGCGCGCCGAAGCGCTTTACCACGCGCCGTCCATCCTCGGCCGCCTCGGCGAATGTCAGGTGCACGTCGGTCAAGTCGTGCTGGGCACCGAGAACCTCAATCGCGTGGTGCGCGAGCAGCTGGCGGCCAATGCTCCGAAGGCGTTCCGCGACGCCCAAGCGCGCGCGAAGGTCGTGCTCAACGCCGCTTTGCCGAAGATCGCCCGCTTGACGGTGCGAGTCGAGCCGGCCGACGTGAGCCCGCAGGTGACGGTCGGTGGCTCGCCGATTCCGGCTGCGCTCATCGGCGTCGAGAGGCCGACCGATCCGGGTGCGCACGAGGTGGTGGTCAGTGCGCCCGGCTACCTGGAGCAGCGCCTGAACGTCACGCTCGGTGAAGGTGGCGATCAGGAGCTGGCCGTCCGTTTGCAGAAGGATCCGAACGCGGCCGCGGCGGCTCCGCCTGCGCCGGTCGCGCCGCCGCCGGTGGTGGTCGCGCCGCCGCCGGGTCCGGTGAGCGACGCTCCGCCGAAGAAGAGCAACACGCTCGCCTACGTCGCGCTCGGCGTGGGTGGGGCAGGGCTCGTCGTCGGCGGCATCACGGGCTTTTTGGCCCTCGGTAAGAAGAGCGACCTCGACTGCCAGGGCACGCGCTGCCCGTCCAGCCAGAAAGACGAGCTCGACAGCGCGCGCTCGATGGCGACCGTGTCGACGGTCGGCTTTGCGGTTGGCTTCGTCGGGGTGGGCGCTGGCATCGTCTTGCTCCTGACGGGCAATCATCAGAGCGCGTCGCTGCCGCGCCCGAAGCTGGCCGAGCGGGCTGGGCAGGGCGTTCATGTCGAGCCGTGGATCGGCGCGGATTCAGCGGGCGTGCGCGGCACGTTCTGAGGTGACTCGATGACCAAGAAGCAACTCAACTGGGCGTCGCTGGGCCTGCTCGTGCTCGGCGGCTGCTCGCAGATCATCGGTCTCAGTGACTACGAGATCGACCCCGCGGCGGACGCCGGCGCGGCCGGTGAGGCGGCGCAAGGCGGCACCGACAGCGGCGGCGCGCCGAGCGCTGGCGGCGAGCCGGGCGAGGGAGGTGAGCCGGCAGCGGGGGCGCCGGGCGCGGCTGGTAGCGGCGATGGCGGTGACGGCGGTGACGGCGGTGACGGCGGTGGCAGTACCGGCCCCAGCGACGGCGGTGCGGGCGCGGGTACGCAGATCGTCGACTGTGACTCGGCCGATTGCTGCGCCGATCTCGGAGGGAAGCCGGTGGGCGTCGAGCTACTTGCCGACGGCGGCTTCGAGCTCGGCACGCCCGACGACGGCTCGCCGTGGGGCGAAGTCTCCACCAGCGAAGACAACGAGCTGCTCATCGGCACCGACGAGTTTGGTTTCGTGGCTCGCAGCGGCGATTGGTACGCTTACTTGTCGGGCATTCCTGGCGAAGAGAGCACGATCTACCAGATCGTGACGGTGCCCGCAGCGGCGGGCTGGCTCGTCGTCAGCGGATACCGCTACTTTCAAATCGACGCTCAAGACGAGTTGAACGACGATTTTTGCGGCATCGGCTTCTATGATCCGCCCTCGCCGTCTCTGCCCCAAGGCGAGCTGCTCGAGCTCCCCTTCTTCTGGAGCAAGCCGAGCGACGGCGGGGATGGCTTCGGCGATGCCCGCAACTGGACGCGCTTCGAGGCGAGCTGGGATGCGGCCCCTCACCGCGGTAAGAAGCGCGAGCTCGATTTCCGCGGCAAGTCCGACGAATATCCCACCGTCGAGGCGGACGACGAGCTGGACGCATCGAGCTACTTGTTCGATGAGCTCTCCCTGAAGGCCTTCCACTGCGAGGTCGCCCTCGATTGAGGGCACTCCCCTCACGAGTACGGTTACCTTGACTCATCGTCACCTGAACCTCTCCCTTGGTGCATTGCTGCTAGTCGCGGGCTGCTCGCAGCTCATTGGTCTGAGCGACTACGAGATCGATCCCCCGCTCGACGGCGCCGCTGGCGACGCGCAGGCCGGTGAAGGCGGCGCGGACGGAGGCGGCAGCCCGAGCGGCGGCGCCCCCGGCCATGCGGGCGAGTCGGGGCAGAGCCAAGGCGGTGATCCGGTCACCAGCGGCGGCGATCCGAACCTGCCGCAAGGGGGGCAGCCCCCGGGGCAAGGCGGGGATACGGGCGCGAGCGGCGCTGGCGGCGCGCCGTCCCCGCGCCTCGACTGCGATAGCATCGAGTGCTGCGAAGACGTAGGCGGTCGCGTGATCGAGACGGAGCTGCTAGTCGGCGGAGATTTCGAGACGAACCGCACCCGATGGGACGGCTATTACGTCGTCAACGACGATCTCGAGGTCTTCAGCAAGGCGACGAACGACTCGATCCCCGCCCATAGCGGCGTCTGGTACGCCTGGCTGGGCGGCGTCTCGAGCGACACCGCCGTCCTCGATTCACCGGCGTTCGTCATTCCCCCGGGCACGCAGTGGGTGGGCTTTACGGGCCAACGCTTCTTCGCCTTCGACTCGCCCACGCTCACCGGCGATTTCACGCTCATCGGCCTGTATGAGCCGGGCGCGGCGGACGCGACCGAGCTCTTCGACCTTTGGGACAATTTCGCGTTCGACACGGACGATTGGGAACCGATGTCGTACCCCGACATCCCCGCCGCTCACCTGGTCGGCAACACATACGTGATCACGGCCTTCGGCGTGACGGACGACCAGTTCGACAACGGGGACGAACAAGAAGCTTCGAACTTCTTTTACGACGACTTTTCGTTCAAGGCATACCGCTGCGCTGCGAACTGACCACGTCGCTCGCAGCGCGTCGCGAGAGCGAGGTGAGCGCGCGCCGGGCCGCCTTGCTCACCTCGCTGTCACGGTCGGCGAGCAGCGCTTCGACGCTCGGCGCGGCGAATACCGCGCCGAGCTTGGCGATCGCGGTCACGCCCGCGCGCCGCACGTCTGCCACTTCATCCGTCAGCGTGCGGAGCAGCGAGCGTGCGCTCGCGCTGGCGCCGATCTCGGCTAGCGCGAGCGCTGCTTCCTTGCGCACGGTCCACTCGGGGTCGGCCAGCAGCGCGACCAGCGCGTCTTCTGGACCTGCGTGGCCGTGCTTGCCGAGCTGCTGGGCGGCGTCGGCTCGTACTCGCCAATCGGGGTCGCCGAGCAGCTCCGCCAGCGCCGCGCGTACCTCATGGGTGCGCGCGTAGTCCAGGGCGCCGATGGCCAGGCGCCTCACCTGCGGATCGAGGTCGCGGAGGCGCGCTCGCAGCGCGTCGATGCTCGCAGCAGAGCGGAGGCGACCGAGCGCGATGACGGCTTGACCGCGCACCGCTCCTGCTTCGTCGGTAAGCAGCGCCAACAGCGGCGCTTCGGCGCGGGGATCACGCCGCTCGCGCAGGCCGGCGATGCTGGCGGCGCGCACGTCGGCGCGCGGATGCGCCAAGTTGTCGAGCAGCAGCGCCACCGCTTGCGGAGAGCGATCATCGCGGATGGCGGCGGCCGCGACCTGACGGACTCGGCTCGCTTCGTCAGCGAGGGCGGCCACGAGCGCGGGCAAGCCCCGCGGATCGCCCAGCTCCTCGAGCAGCCCGATCGCCAGCTCACGCACGGTGGCGTCGCGATCTCGAGCCGCGAGTAAGAGCGGCTCGAGCGCGCTCTCGTCGAGCACGTCCGCGAGCTCGGTCAGCGCGACCTGACGCGTGGCGACGTCCTCGCTCTGGAGGCGCTGGCTGAGCGCCGAGCTCTCGTGGCTCATCTCAGCGCACCAAGTAGGGGATTTTTACCACGATCGCGTCCTTCGGGCAGTCGGTCTCGCACGCCAGGCAGTACCAGCACTCGTCGAAGCGCATGTGCGCCCGCCCCGTCGTGGGGCTTATCGCCAAGCAGTCGACAGGGCACGAATCGATGCAGACCCGGCAGCCCTTGATGCACTTCTCCTCGTTCACGATCACGGGCACGTCGAAGCGCGCTGCGGTCTGCGCTCGTGGGGCGAGCGCCGCTTCCGCGGCCTTCACGACTTCACGGTCTTCGGTCTGGCTCATAGGCTCGCGCTCACGTTCGTGTTCGTGTTCGTGTTCGTGTTCGTGTTCGTGGAGGGGCTTGGAGGCTGGGGCGGCTTCACGCGGATGCGGTGGTACGAGCTGAGCTCGCTTTCATCCACCGGCACGATGTACGGCTCGACCGGGCGCTTGAACGCCACCATCTCGCCGTCTGGGCTCCGCTTCAGGTTGACGTGGCAGAACCAGTCGTCGTTGTTCAGCTCGGGATAGTCGAGGCGGTAGTGATAGAGGCCCCAGCGGCTCTCGGTTCGGAACAGCGACGCACGCGCCGCCATCTCCGCGCAGTCGCGGATGAAGCTGCACTCCAGCGCGCGCATCAGATCGTGCGGAGTGCTCGCGCCGAGCTCGTTCAGCTCCTCCTTCGCGCGCATGAAATGCCGTAGACCCGTGCGCATGCGCGCCTCGGTTTTCGGCGGCTGGAGGTAGTCGTTGACGAGCCGCCTCACCTTGTACTCGTATTGGTGCGGCGGGAGGCCGCTCGGGCGCTCGAGCGGCGCGAAGATGCGCCGTCGCTCGGCTTCGATCGCGTCGGGGGGGATCGGCAGCTGCTCGTGCTCCGCGCAGTATTTGGCCGCGTTGTCGGCGCAAATTTGCCCGTACACCAGCGCCCCGAGCAGGTAGTTGTGCGGTACGCACGCCATGTCCCCGGCGGCGTACAGCCCCGGCACGCTCGTCTCGCCCCGCTCGCTGACCCACACCCCCGAGGCGCTGTGCCCGCTGCACAGGCCGATCTCCGAGATGTGCATCTCCACCAAGTCGGAGGCGTAACTTTGGCCCCGCCCGGCGTGGAAGCGTCCGCGGCTGGGGCGCTCGGTACGGTGCAGCACGCCCTCGATTTCGTCGATCGTCTCCGGCGCGAGGTGATCGAGCTTCAGGTAGACGGGTCCGCTCTTGCTCTGCAGCTCGCGGTAGAACTCGAGCATCATCCGCCCGCTCCAGTAGTCGCTCTCGATGAAGCGATGCCCGTCCGCGTTGACGGTGTGGCCGCCGAACGGTCCGGTGACGTACGCGCACGCCGGGCCGTTGTAGTCCTTGATCAGCGGGTTGATCTGAAAGCACTCGATGCCCGTGAGCTCAGCCCCGGCGCGGTACGCCATCGAGTAGCCGTCCCCAGCGTTGGACGGGTTCTCGTAGGTGCCGAACAGGTAGCCCGACGCGGGCAAGCCGAGCCGACCGGAGGCGCCGCAGCACAAGATGACGGCCTTGCAGCGGATGATGTGTAGATGCCCCTGGCGCGTATCGAGGCCGAGCACGCCTGCCACCCGACCTTGCTCGATCACCACCTGGGTGGCCATGATGCGATTGCTCACGTGCACCAGAGCGCGCTTGATGCGCCGCGACAGGATCTTCTTGAGGTCGTAACCTTCGGGCATCGGCAGCACGTAGCTGCCGTTGTGGTGCACCTGCTTGACGTCGAAGTCGCCGGTCTCCGTCTTTTGGAACTTCACGCCCCAGGAGTCGAGCTTTTGGATCATGGCGTAGCTGTTCTGCGCGTACGCGAGCACCGCGGCCTGATCGACGATGCCGTCATTGGCCATCGTGATCTCTTTGACGTACTGCTCCGGCGTCGCATGGCCGGGGATCACTGCGTTGTTGAGGCCGTCCATCCCGATCGCGATGGCGCCGCTGCGCTTGATGTGCGCCTTTTCTAGCAGCAGCACCTTCGCCCCCGGCATCAGCTCTTTGGCGCGCACCGCCGCGGTCGAACCGGCGCTGCCACCGCCAATGACTACGACATCGGCTTCGAATAGCTCGTCTTGCATGCTCGGGCAGTCCCATTGCAAGAGGCGCGCCGTGCGCGTGACATGGCGCCGTGCGCGTGGCACGGCGGGAAGCGGTCAGCGGCGCGGTCGGCGGGCAGTGAGTCAGCGGTCGGCGGGACAGCGGTGCGGGGCGGTGCTGCGGCGGTAGCAGCGCTGCTGCTGGAGCAGCAGGCCTGTTCGTGAGCACGCAAGCACTACGGTGAATCTGCGTCCGCAATGCGAGACGAGCTCGCGCTATGACGGAGGTCTGACCTCACAAAAGAACCGCCCACACGTCAGGAACTCGCGTGTGTCTGTTAAAATAGACGTTAGTCCGGTTTCCATGCTACGGCCTTGCGCATGCCCGTCTTGACCCTGCCCAGCGCCGCTCAGCCCACGGTGCGCGCCAAGGCGCTGGTCTTCGAAGACGCGCGCTCGCGGGCGCTGTTGAGTGAAATCGAGCGCGTCGCGCCGAGCGACGCCACCGTCCTCATCACGGGCGAAACCGGTACGGGCAAAGAAATCGTAGCGCGCCACCTGCACCAGCTCAGTCGCCGCCGCGAGCAGTCTTTCGTACCGGTCAATTGCGGCGCGATCGCCGAGCAGCTCGTGGAGAGCGAGCTCTTCGGGCACGAGCGCGGCGCCTTCACGGGCGCGTCCAGCAGCCGCGTCGGCTGGTTCGAGAGCGCGCACCGCGGCAGCCTCTTCCTCGATGAGGTGGGTGATCTGTCGCTGCCGCTCCAGGTCAAGCTGCTGCGTGTCTTGCAAGAGTCCGAGGTCGTTCGGCTCGGATCTCGCAGCGCCATCCCCATCGACGTGCGCTTGGTCGCGGCGACCAACGTCGACTTGGAAGAGGCCATGGCGGCCGGACATTTTCGCGAGGACCTGTTCTACCGCCTGAACGTCACGCAGCTACAGCTGCTCCCGCTGCGTGAGCGGCCGGGGGACATCTTGCCGCTGGCCCGGCACTTCCTCGGTGTCTACCAGCGCAAGCTGGAGCTCGGCGAGGTGGAGCTCAGTGAAGGCGCTTCGCAGCGGCTGCTCGAGCACGCCTGGCCTGGCAACATTCGCGAGCTCGAGAACGTCATGCACCACGCGCTGCTCGTCGCGCGGGGCGGCCTCGTGGGCGCCGATGACCTGCGAATTCACGCCGGAAGGTCCAAGGGCCGCAGCCAGCCCCCGCCCGCCTCCGGCGATGGATTCGCGCTGCTGGAAGCGGCGCTGAGCAAGCTCTTCGACGCGCCCCCCGCGCGCCTGTTCGAGCGCATCGAAGAGAGCGTCATGCGTGGGGCCTACGCCCATTCGCAGCGCAATCAGCTGAAGACGGCTCGCCTCCTCGACATCAGCCGCAACGTGGTGCGCGCGCGGCTCCTGCAGTACGGCGAGCTGGGCCAGGCCCCCGCGTCCGCCCGCCCCCACGTGACGGAGCCGCCGGTCCGTACCGAGCGCCACCAGCGCGTGCGCCTCGGCTACCACAAATTCGGGGTGCTGACGGTCGTGAAGGCTCTGGGCACGTTCGACAGCCTGCTGGCGGCCAAAGGCATTCAGGTCGAGTGGTGTGAGTTTCCGGCAGGGCCGGAGGTCGCCGCCGCCATCCAGACCGGTGATGTCGCGCTCGGCGTGGTGGGTGATTGCCCGAGCGTCATCGCCCAGGCCCGCGAAGCGCCGTTCGTCTACGTCGCCGCAGAAGCGCCCGCTCCCGAAGCGGAGGCCATCGTCGTGCACGAAGACTCGGACATCCGCAGGGTGGCCGATCTGCGCGGTAGGAGCATCGCGCTCAAGCGCGGCTCGAACGTCCACTACCTGCTGATCCGCGCGCTCGAGGAGGCTGGCGTCGACTATCACGACGTGCGCCTCACGTTCGCGGTGCCCGAGAAGGCGAAGATCGCCTTCGAGTCACGCCACGTGGACGCGTGGGTCATCTGGGATCCGCTGCTGTCGAGCATTCGGTACACGGCGCGCGCGCGCGTGCTGCGTGACGGGCGCGGGCTCACCCTCAACACCGCGTATTATCTAGCGAATCACGCCTTCGCCTCGGCGTACCCGGAGCTGGTGGACGACCTGCTCGTGCACGCCGTCAAGGCCGTCGATTGGGCCAAGAGCAACACGGCGCTGGTGGCGGAGCTCGTCTCGGCGCAGCTCAACATTTCTTCCCGCGCCATCGCCGATTGGCTGAAGCGGCACCCGACCACGGGCGCGCTCACGGCCGCGCAGGTCGCGTCGCAGCAGCAGATCGCAGACACGTTGTATCGGCTGCAGCTCCTCCCCAAGCTCGTGCAGGTGACCGAGCTCGAATGGCGAAGACTCGCCGGTTGACTGGCGCGTCTCTTGCTTCGAGCCAGGTCGATGATTCAGAGATCTCTCGCTCTCCTTTGCTTCACCGCCTTGGCGCTGCTCTTCGGCTGCAGATCGAAGTCCGAGCCTGATGCTTCGCCCAGCGCCAAGTCGACGGTCGAAGCGGCGACCATCGTCGAAACCATTCGCGTCGCGATCGGTACGCAAGACACCACCATCAACTGCGCGACCGGTGGCCCGATCGTGCGGGAGCTGAAGCTGCTCGAGAAGTACTTGCCTCGAGACGGCAAGTACAAATCCGTGAAGTACGACATCAAGTGGGAGAACCAACCAACGGGCGCGCAGCTGAACAGCAAATACCTGGCAAACCAGCTCGATATCGTGCAGATGGCCGATTTCCCGTCCGTGCTGGGCGCAACCGCATTGAAGGCGGCGGGAGACAAGGTCCAGTCCCTTTACATTTCGACGCTGTCGGCAGGTATCAACGGCGCCGGTAACGCGATCCTGGTGCCGTCGGAGTCCAAAGTGCAGTCGCTCTCCGAGCTCAAGGGCAAGAAGCTGTCGGTGCCGTTCGGCTCGACCGCGCACGCGATGCTGATCCGCGCCATCCAAGATCTGGGCTGGGATCCGACCAAAGACGTCGAGATCGTCACGCAGACGCCGGAGGTCGGCGGCAGCGCTCTCAAAGCCAACCAGATCGACGCACACGCCAACTTCGTTCCCTTCGGTGAGCTGTTCCCTTTTCGCGGCTTCGCCAAGAAGATCTACGACGGCAGCTCGACGGGCGTCACCACCACTCACGGCGTCCAAGTGCGCTCGGACTACGCGGCGAAGTATCCAGAGGTCGTGGTCGCCTTCTTGAAGGCCACCCTGGAAGCGGACCGCCTCTACCGCGAGGACCCGGAAGGGCTATCGGAGAAGCTCGCGCGATGGACCGGCGTCGACGCCGAAGTCTACTACGCCTTCCACGGGCCGAACGGCATTCAAACCCGCGATTTTACGCTGAAGCCAGAGCACACGAACGCCATCGCCAAGGCTCAAGAGTCGCTGAAGGTGCTCAAGAAGGTCACCCGAGAGATCGACGTCGACCGCTACGTGACAGACCGCTTCATCCGACAGGCGGCGACCGAATTCGGCCTCGACTACGACGCTCGCCTGAGCGACTACGCGGCGCTTCCGTTCGTAGGAAACGCCGTCGATACTCAGCAGCCGGTCACGGAGCCGACGCTGGCCGGTCAAATCTGGGTCAAGGGTGAGCCGAAGGTTCGACTCTACAGCTCTCCCGAAGCTACCTTCGCGGCGCTTGCCCAGCTGCAGCAGGAGGGCAAGGCCGTGCGCGTCACCTTCGTGCACGACCGTGAGACAGGCAACAAGCTGTTCGCCGACAAGGTTTGGTACGTGCGTGGTCCCCGCGGCCTCGCCGCGTTCCTGCTGAAGAGGTCGGCGGAGACGTGGGCGTCGAAGAACGGCGGTGGGCAAGTGATCGGCTTCGACGCCGCGCGCAAGGCCCCCGGGCAGGCGAGCCTATGAGTATGAGCGTTCAATCGTCGGACTCGGCGGCGGCCTCGCTGCTGCCGAGCGCCGCGTCCCAGCTCGACGATGCGACGCTCGTGAGCTCGAGCCGACGAAGCGCCAGCGCCGCCGAGCGCTGGCGCGCCTCGCTCCGCGCGATCGCTATCGGTAGCGCGTCCATCGCGGCGTGGCTCGCGGCCTGGGAGCTGGCGTCGCGCTACGAGCTTCAGTTGTTCTTCCGCTTCGAGAACATCCCCGCGCCGAGCGAGGTCGTGCTGGCGTTCGCGGAGCTGGTGCAGACGCCGAAGTTTGCGGCCCACGTCGGCAACAGCGTGACGCGCATTTTCTTGGGCTTCGGCATCGCGGCGTCGCTGGCAGTGGTGCTCGGTTTGCTCGTCGGTCGCTTCCGGCTCGCCGCGCAGGCGCTGCTCCCGCCGCTCGAGGTGATCCGCCCAATCCCAGCCGTGGCGTGGATCCCCATCGCGATCTTGCTGTTCGCCTCTGCCGAGCAGAGCATGGTCTTCATCACCTTCATCGGCGCGTTCTTCCCGGTGCTGCTCAGCACCGTGCACGGCGTCGAATCGCTCGACAAGCGCTTGGTGTTCGCCTCGCTCAGCTTGGGGGCGCGGCCGCTCGACGTCTTTCGAGAGGTGATCTTGCCGGGGGCCATGCCTTCGATCGTCACGGGCCTCAGCATCGGCATGGGCACGTCGTGGTTTTCGCTCGTGACCGCGGAGATGATCTCCGGTCAATACGGCATTGGGTACTACACCTGGGAAGCGTACACGCTGCAAAAATACCCCAGCATCGTGCTCGGCATGATCGCGATCGGCGTGCTCGGCATGGGCAGCAGCGTGCTCATCAAGACGGTCGGTCGCCGCCTGATGCCGTGGTTCGAGCCCGAAGGGAGCCGCTCATGACCTTGTCCGCGGCCCGCGCCTCGATACGCGCTCGCGGCGTCGACATCCATTTCGGCAGCGGCAAGACGGCCGTGCAGGCCTTGCGTGACATCGACCTCGAGGTCGCCTGCGGCGAGTTTTTGAGCATCCTCGGGCCGTCGGGCTGCGGTAAGTCGACCATCATCGGCGCCGTCGCTGGCTTCACACGCGTGAGCTCCGGCTCGCTCGAGGTCGCGGGCCAGGCGGTGCGAGCGCCGGGCCCCGATCGCGGCGTGGTGTTCCAGCAGCACACGCTCTTCCCGTGGAAGACCGTGCAGCAGAACGTCGAGTTCGGGCTCAAGATGCGGCGTGTCGCGAGGGTCGAGCGCATCGAGACGACGCGTGAGATGTTGTCGCACGTAGGGCTGCTCGAGTTCTGCAACCATTACCCGCACCAGCTCTCGGGCGGGATGCAGCAACGCGTGAATCTGGCGCGCGTGCTGGTCAACCGCCCGAGCGTGCTCTTGATGGATGAGCCGTTCTGCTCCCTCGACGCGCAGACTCGCCTGCACATGCAAGAGCTCCTGCTTCGGCTGTGGCACGAGCTCCACATGACGGTGGTGTTCGTCACTCACGACGTCGACGAAGCCGTGTTCTTGAGCGACCGGGTCGTGGTGCTCACGCGCCGCCCCGGGACCGTCAAGGCGGATTTGCGCGTGACGTTGCCACGGCCACGCCAATTGGGGTTGCTCACCAGCCCTGAATTTGCGGCGCTCAAGCGTGAAGCCTTCGAGCTATTGCTCGCAGAGCGGCGCGGAGCGGCTTGACCTGACGTGACGGAGAGCGAAGCGCGCTCGCTTCTCGCGCTCAGACAGCCGCCCTTTGTGTCTGCTGTGGGAGACTTTCCGTCCTGGTCAGGCCCTCGTAGAGTGGCGACCATGGCTCAGCGCTTCGATCTTCGCTCCGACACCGTGACCAAGCCCACCGCCGCGATGCGTCGGGCCATGGCCGAGGCCGAGGTGGGCGACGACGTCTACGGTGAGGATCCGACGGTGCGTCGCCTCGAAGAGCAGGTCGCGGCGCTGCTCGGCAAAGAGAGCGCGCTGTTCGTGCCCTCGGGCACCATGGGCAATCAGATCGGGCTGCTGGTGCACACGCGCCCCGGTGACGAGGTGGTCATCGGCGAGGGCTCGCACTGCGCGTGGTACGAGTCGGGCGCGGGCGCGGCTTGGGCCGGCGTGCAATTCGCGGTCGCGGGTGAGGGCGGGCTCTTTTCAGCCGAGGAGCTCGAAGACGCCATCAAGCCTGAGCCCGACCATTTCCCGCGCACGAGCCTGGTCGTGCTTGAAAACACTCACAACCGCGCGGGCGGACGGATCTTCCCGCAAGCAGAGACGCTGCGCGTGGTGCGGAAGGCGCACGAGCGGGGGCTCGCGGCCCATCTGGACGGCGCGCGGCTGTGGAATGCCAGCGTCGCGCTCGGCGTCGACGTCGCGGAGCTGGCAGCGCCTTTCGATACGGCCAACGTTTGCTTCTCGAAGGGGCTAGGGGCCCCGATCGGCTCCGCGTTCGTGGGCTCGCGCGAGCACGTACGAGCCGCGCATCGCTTCCGCAAGATGCTCGGTGGGGGTATGCGCCAAGCCGGCGTGCTCGCGGCAGCCGCGCTTCACGCGCTCGAGCACCACGTCGCGCGGTTAGCCGAAGATCACGCCGCCGCGCGCGCGTTCGCGGACGCGCTGCGAGGCGCCCCCGGCCTGGAGGTGCCGAGCGCCATCGACACCAACATCGTGTCGCTCACGGCCACGCGCCTACCCGCCGCCGAGCTCGTGCGTCGCGCGGCCGAGCGCGGCGTCTTGCTCAACGCGACGGGACCGCGCACGCTGCGGGCCGTGACGCACCTCGACCTGCCTCGGGCGGCCGTGGTCAGCGCCGCGGAGATTCTGCGCGAGCTGGCGTGAGGCAAGCCTCGGGGAGGGCGGCCGTCATCCGCCGCGCGCGTAGCGGATGACGTTGAGACAGCGAATTTCACGGGCCGTACGGTTCTCGTAGACGTGCGGCACGTCGGCTCGGAAGAACACCGAGTCACCCGTGCCGAGCTCGTGCTCGGAGCCCTCGACCGTCAAGCGCAGCGTGCCGGTGAGCACAATCAACGTCTCCACCGTGCCCTTGCTGTGCGGATCGCTCTGGTGCACCGCCTTCGGCTGAAAGCGTAGATCGTACACCTCCACGTCGCTGCTGGCGCCGCCGGGGGAGAGCAGGCGGCTCTCCATGCGTCCGTCTCCGCTCTTGAGCGGAGGAGCGTCGCCTGCGCGCAGAACGCGCACGGCTTGCTCGCCGCTCGAGCCCAGCAGATCGTGGAACGGTATCTCGAGGCCCACGGCGATCTTCCACAGCACGGCCAGGGTCGGGTTCGTGCGCGCGCCTTCGATTTGGGAGAGGGCAGCGCGGCTGACGCCGCTGCGCGACGCGAGGTCGTCGAGCGACAAACGGCGGTCAGCCCTGAGCTTCTTGAGGACCTCTGCCACGCGGCGCGCCATTTCGGCGGCGCCCAGATCGTCGCCTTCGACGTCCTTGACCGTGGGGCGGGCGGGGCCCTCTTTTGGTTGCTCTTTTACTCGGGGTCTCGCCTTCGCCTTAGCCATGCGGGCGGCAGCATACTCGAGAGCGTCTGCCGCGCGGGACGCCTTTCTGTCGGCCACGCGAGGCTGGCAGCGTGGTGGCTGAAGCGCCGAGCGGTTCGACCGCTCGGCGCCGTTGCTGGGGTTCACGTCGCGTTAGAGGCCGGAGAGCTGCCGCTCGACTTGCTTGGGATCTTCGCGCCACGCCGCGCGAATTCCTCGAGAGGTCGGGTCCGGGAAGATTTCGTCTTCCCCGCGCTCGACGCCGTCCAAGATGCCTCGCGCGACGTCAGCAGGGCTGGTCTTGGCTACGTCCATACCGCGCGTCATGTCGGTGTCGATAGCGCCTGCGAACACGCCGTGCACCCCGATCCGCCGCGCGGCGAGATCGGCGCGCAGGGCCTGGGTGATGGACGACGCGGCCGCTTTCGAGGCCGAATAGCCCGCGATCGCGGGCATGCTCGCCAGCGATACGACCGACAGCACGTTCACGATCGCGGCCTCCGACGCGCGAGCGGCCGCGCGCTCGAGCGCCGGTAAGAAGGTCTTGCTGGTGGCGAGCACGCCGTAGAAGTTGGTCGCGAAGTCTTGCACGATGGCGTCGTTGCTGCTGGTGAGCAAGCCGAAGGAGGCAAGCACCCCCGCGTTGTTGACGAGCAAGGTCACGTCGGGAGCGCGCTCGGCCGCGCTCGACAGCGAGGCTTCGCGCGTCACGTCCAGCTGCAGCGCCACGACGCGGCCCTCGCTCGCGGCTACGAGCGCGGAGAGGACGCTGGGGTCACGCGCCGCCGCGTACACCTTGCGCGCTCCTCGGCGCAGGCTCTCCGAGACGAGGGCGCGGCCCAAGCCGCGGCTTGCACCAGTCACGAGCATGATTGAATTCGAGATCTGCATTGGGTCACCTCGCGCTGGACTATGCGGTGCGCGCCGGCCCGGCTGTAGCCGTCGCCCTCGCAATTGATTCTTGCGTGTAAGTAAAGAATCCGTCACGCTGGGCGTATGGATCTGCTCGCGCAGATGGCCACGTTCGTGAGCGTGGTCGATGGCAAGAGCTTGTCGGCGGCGGCGCGTGCGCAGCGCCTGTCGCTCCCCGCCGTGAGCCGCCAGCTGCGGGCGCTCGAGGCCGAGCTGGGGGCGAGCCTGATCGTCCGCTCGACGCGGCGCCTGCGCGTCACCGACGCGGGTCAGGAGTGGTACGAGCACTGTCGGCGCGTGCTGCAGCAGGTCGCTCGCGCACGCAGGTGCTCCCGAGGCCATGCACGTCGCCGACGCGCGCGGGCAGCTTCGCACCAACGCGCCGAGCGCGCTGCGCGATTTGGCGCTTCGCGGCGCCGGCATCGCCTACCTGCCGGATTGGCTGGTCGCGCGCGACTTGGAGAGCGGCGGCTTGAAGCGGGTGCTGCCAGAGTGGGCCTCGGCGCCGATCACGGCGTGGGCCATCTATCGCGCGGAGCTGCGGGGCGTGCTGCGCCTGCGCGCCTTCCTCGACGCCCTGCCTGCGTCGGCGGCCGACGTCGAGGGCTGACGCGGGCAGCGACGCGGCCCGATGGCCAGCGCCGTCGTGCAGGTGAGAGGCGCCGTCCATCGTTAAACTAGTAGTTTCGGATGGTTATGGGGCGTGCGCAGGACGAGACGGAGGGCGGTCGAGCCGAAAAAAGCGCCCCCGCCGCGCCGATCGGAGGGGGCGAGCCGCGGTAGCGCTGAGGTACAACGGGCGCATGAGTGACGAGACTTCTGCCCGTCTTCTCGCGCGCGCGGAGAGCTTGCTCCCCGGCGGCGTGAACTCGCCGGTGCGTGCTTTCCGAGCCGTAGGAGGCGCCCCCATCTTCATCGCCTCCGCCAAGGGCTCGAAGCTCTTCGGCGCCGACGGCCGCGAGTACATCGACTACGTCGGCAGCTGGGGGCCGGCCGTGCTCGGTCACGCCCACCCCGACGTGATCCGGGCCGTGCAGTCGACGGCGGAGCTCGGTCTCGGTTTCGGCGCGCCCACCGAGCTCGAGGTTCGCTTCGCAGAAGCCGTCGTCGAGCGCTACCCCAGCATGCAGATGCTGCGCTGCGTATCGAGCGGCACCGAAGCGACGATGAGCGCGCTCCGTGCGGCGCGCGGCTTCACGGGCCGCGACGTGATCGTCAAGTTCGACGGCTGTTATCACGGCCATTCGGACGCCCTGCTCGTCAAGGCCGGCAGCGGGCTCGCGACCTTCGGGAACCCCGATTCCGGCGGCGTTCCCGCGGGGGTCGTCGCTACCACCGCCAGCCTGCCGTTCAACGACGTAGCCGCGCTGAGCGAGCTGTTCGCCCGCGACGGGAGCCGCATCGCGGCCGTGATCGTGGAGCCGGTGGTGGGCAACATGGGCCTCGTCCCGCCTCAGCCCGGCTTTCTGGAGACGCTGCTCGAGCTGTGTCGAGTGCACGGCGCCGTGTCGATCTTCGACGAGGTCATGACCGGCTCGCGCTTGTCGCGCGCGGGCGCGCAGGGCTTGTTCGGCATGACGCCCGACATGACGTGCTTGGGGAAGATCGTGGGCGGCGGGATGCCTCTCGCGGTTTACGGCGGTAAACGCGAGATCATGCAGGGCATCGCGCCGCTCGGCCCGGTCTACCAGGCGGGCACGCTCAGCGGCAGCCCGCTCGCGATCGCGGCCGGGCTCGCGACGCTGGGCGCGCTCGTCCCCGACGTTTACGAGCGGCTCGAGGCCAGCTCGAGCAAGCTGCAGGTGGGGCTCGAGCGCGCGCTGCGTGACGCTCGCGTCGATGGCGTCGTGCAGCGCGTGGGCTCCATGTTGACGCTGTTCTTCCGCCGCGGCCCGGTGCGCTCGTGGACGGACGCGGCCGCGTCGGACCGCGAGCGCTTTGCGCGGTTCCATCGTGGCCTCACCGCGCGCGGCATCTATTTCCCTCCGTCGCAGTTCGAAGCCGCGTTCGTTTCGGCGGCGCACACCGACGACGACATCGAGCGCACCGTCGAGGCGGCGCGCGCGGCGTTGGAGGAATGAAGTCGTGCCGAGCCTCGCGCCGAGCGCGCCACCGAGCGCCGTGTTCAAGCATTGTCCGAGCTGCGGTGCGCCGCGCAGCGGCGAGGTGGACGCCGTGCGCTTCGTGTGTGGCCCTTGCGGCTTCGTCTACTACTACAACGTCGCCGTTTCCTCGGCGGTGGTGATCGTCGGCGCCGACGGTCACGGCCTATTCATCCGGCGCGCGCGCGACCCGGGCAAAGACAAGCTGGCGCTGCCCGGCGGCTTCATCGATCGCGGTGAGACGGCCGAGAGCGCTGCGATACGCGAGGTGCGCGAAGAGGCCGGCGTGTCGCTCGACGGAGTAGAGTTTCTGGCCAGCTTCCCGAACCTGTACGCGTATCGCGGCGTCGAGTATCCGGTCGTCGATCTGTTCTTCTTGGCGCGGGTGACGTCACGAAAGGCGAGCCCGCTCGACGACGTCACCGAGATCGTTTGGCTCCCCCCGTCGACGCTCACAGAGGCAGATTTGGCCTTCCCCTCGCACGCGCGCGCGCTCGAGGTCTTGGCCCGACGCTCGCAAAGAGGCGCGCCGCGCCCGTGAGCCCGGAGCGGGCTCATGCTAGAGTGGCGGAGCCATGCGCATCGAGTGCCCCATCTGTAAGAAGGTGCTACCCGACGTCCCCGCCGACTTCGGCCCGCGCCCATTTTGCTCTACGCCGTGCAAAATGGTCGACCTTGGCAACTGGCTGAGCGAGGCCTACCGCATCCCGGTTTCGCGCGAAGAAGCGCAGCTCGACACTGAAGACCAGTCTCTCTCTTGAACCATGCAAAGCTCTGACTCCGTTCTTCGCGCCATCACCGACGACGGCGCCTTCCGCGTGATCGTGGTGCGCACCACGAGCACCGTGCAGCACGTCCTCAAAGCTCAAGGCGCCGCGGGGGTGACGGGCCGTCACTTGGGTGACCTGGTGACGGGCTCGGTGCTGTTCCGCGAGACGATGGCGCCCAACTTGCGCGTCCAGGGTATCTTGAAGGGCTCCTCGGGCAGCGGCAGCCTGGTCGCCGACTCTCACCCGTCGGGTAAAACGCGCGGGCTCGTGCAGCTGGCGAGCGGCGCGCAACAGGTCGAGCTCGGGCCGGGCGCGATCATGCAGATGATGCGCACCTTGCCCGACGGCAAGATCAATCAAGGCTTCGTCGAGGTGCCGACCGACGGCGGGCGGAGCATCTCACGGGCGCTCATGGAGTACATGCAAACCTCCGAGCAGGTCGTGTCGATGTTGGCGATGGGCACGCTGCTGGATGGGGAGCAGGTCAGCGCTGCAGGCGGGTACCTCGTACAGCTCTTGCCCGAGGTGGGCCGCGGCCCGCTGATGGTGATGGCGGAGCGCCTCAAGGATTTCGAGACCATCGACGACCTGCTGAAATCGCCCGATTTCACGCCGGCCACGCTGCTCGACGAGCTGCTCTACGGCATGGCGTACACCAAGCTCGAAGAGAGCTCGGTCGCCTTCGAGTGCTGGTGCAACGAGCTGCGAGTCGTCTCCGCCATCGCGACGCTGCCGCGCCACGACATCGAGCATCTGCTCGCGAGCGGCGAGGTCCTGGAGATCGCCTGCGAGTACTGCAAGCGCGAGTTCCGCATCCCGCCCGCTCGCCTGCAGGGCCTCCTGAACCAATCTTAACGCCCGCGGCCTAGCCTGGATGAAGAAGGCCAAGCCCTCGGTCCTCACTACGGAACCCGAGCGCCGCCTTCCCCGCCACCCCTCCTGTGGGAATCTCGTTCTCGCTCTTCCGCTACGACGCGGCGCGAGCCCCGGTTTGAAGACGCCACAGGCTGGCGTAGAGGCCGCCGCGGGCGACGAGCGAGTCGTGAGTACCGGATTCGACGATACGCCCGGCTTCGAGGACGTGGATGCAGTGAGCGCGGCGTACCGTCGAGAGTCGGTGCGCGATGATCAGGCTCGTCCGCCCGACCACTAGCTTGTCGAGCGAGCGCTGGATGGCCGCTTCGGTCTCGTTGTCGACGGCGCTGGTGGCTTCGTCGAGCACCAAAATTCGGGGGTTTCGCACGATGGCGCGGGCGAGCGCGATGCGCTGGCGCTGACCACCGGAGAGCTTTTGGCCGCGCTCGCCCAGCTCGGTGTCGTAGCCGTTCGGTAGAGCGGAGATGAAATCGTGAGCTTCGGCCGCGACGGCAGCGGCCACGACTTCCTCCCGCGTCACCTGCTCGAGGCCGTAGCTGATGTTCTGTGCCGCAGTGGTGTCCGCCAAGAAGCTGTCTTGCGCGACGTAGCCGATACACCGGCGCAGCGCCTGTAGATGAAGCTCGCTGATGGGCTGGCCATCGAGCAAGATGCGGCCGCGCGTCGGCTCGTAGAAGCGCAGCAGCAGCTTGACGAGCGTGCTCTTACCGCCGCCCGTTCCGCCCACGAAGGCGATGGTTTGACCGGGGGAGACGTCGAGCGAGATGCTTTGCAGCGTCGGCGCGTCGCCGTAGGCGAAGTCGACGTCTTCGAACTTGAGCGCGCCCTGCACGTCGCGCGCCGAGAGCGGCTGGCCCGCGTAGCCGATCTTGACGGGTGTTTCGACGAGATCGATGACTCGCGTGACGGACGCCATCGAGCGCTGATAGAGGTCCGACATGTCGGCGAGCCGCGTCATCGGCCAGAGCAGGCGCTGCGTCAGGTAGACGAGCACCGAGTAGCTCCCGACGCCGATTTCGCCGCGCAGCGCGAGGAAGCCGCCGTAGAGCAGCGTCACCGTGAACCCCGCCAGAATCGCCATGCGGATGACGGGCGTGATGGCGGCCGAGAAGCGGATCGCGAAGGCGTTGGAGCCGCGGTACAGCTCGGAGCTCTCGCGGATGCGCTCGGCCTCGTAGTCCTCGGCGGCGTAGGCCTTGATGGTGGCGATGCCGAGCAAGTTGTTGTTCAAGCGCGCGTTGAGCGTGCCGGCGGCTTCACGCACCGCCGCGTAGCGCGACGCGAGCCGCGCCTGAAACCAGAAGGCGCCGTAGATAATCAGCGGGATGGGGACCAGCGCCAGAAACGCGATCTTCGTCGTGAGGCTGAAGAACACGGCGCCGACCAGCACCGTGCCCGTGAGTACCTGAATCAGGTCGTTGGCGCCGCCGTTGAGGAAGCGCTCCATCTGGTTGATGTCGTCGTTCAGGGTGCTCATGAGCGTGCCGGTGCGGGTGCGCTCGAACCAGGAGAGCTCCAGCTTTTGCACGTGCGCGTAGCTCTGCATGCGCAGATCGTGCTGCAGGTTCTGGGCGAGGTTTCGCCAGCGCACCGCGTACAGGTACTCGAACGCCGACTCGAACACCCAAACCAGCACCGTGATCACGGCTAGCGCCATCAGCTGCTGATGCGGCTCGGCGACGCCGAAGCGCGCCAAAAACGACGATTTTTTATTCACCACGACGTCGACCGCGACGCCAATCAGCACCTCGGGCAAGACGTCGAACAGCTTGTTCAGCACCGAAAAGGCGCTGGCCCACGCCACGTCTCTTCGATACGCGCCCGCGTGCTGAAACAGTCGCCGTAACGGATGCATGAGTCCCCGATTATTTCATAGGAAGCTCGGCGCCGCAGGAGCTTCGTGGGCGGCGCCGCGTTCACGCAAGAGCTCTTCGCGGCTCGCCAAAACCACCGTATCGTCCGGCGTGCCGGCGCGTCGACGGCAGCAGCGCCGGGGGGCTGCGATGGGGCAGCCCCCTGGGCTCAGCAGATCAGATCGCGATGCCGGGAGCAGGGAAGGATTTGCACATCTCCGCGATCTCGGCGGCGATGCGATCGAGCAGCTTCTCGTCGGAAGCGTTCGAGACGACTTGGTCCATCCAGCCGGCGAGGCGCACCATTTCGTCCTTGCCCATGCCGCGCGAGGTGACCGACGGCGTGCCGATGCGGTAGCCCGACGGGTCGAAGGGCTTACGCGGATCGAACGGGATCGAGTTGTAGTTTCCGACGATGCCGGCGCGATCGAGGGCCTTGGCCGCGAGCTTGCCGGTGATGTTCTTGCTGCGGAGATCGAGCAAGATCAGGTGATTGTCGGTGCCGCCCGTGACGAGGTTGAAGCCCTTGCCGAGCAGCGACTCCGCCAGCACCTTCGCGTTCGAAACGACGCTCGCTGCGTACTGCTTGAACTCGGGCGTACTGGCCTCTTTGGCCGCGACCGCGATGCCGGCGGTGGTGTGGTTGTGCGGGCCGCCCTGCAGGCCTGGGAACACCGCGCGGTCGATGTCCTTCGCGTGCTCGGCTTTGCACATCACGATGCCGCCGCGCGGACCGCGCAGCGTCTTGTGGGTGGTGCTCGTGATCACGTCGGCGATGCCGACGGGCGAGGGGTGAACGCCGCCCGCGACCAAGCCGGAGATGTGCGCGATGTCGGCGCAGAGCTTGGCCCCGACCTCGTCGGCGATCTCGCGGAACTTCGCGAAATCCAGCACCCGCGGGTACGCCGTCGTGCCGGCCCACAAGATCTTCGGGCGGTGCTCGAGCGCGAGCTTGCGCACCTCGTCGAAGTCGATGCGCTGGTCACTCTCGCGCACGTTGTAACCGACGGCCTTGAAGTAGCGACCCGTGATGCTGACGTGCGAGCCGTGCGTGAGGTGACCACCGCTCGGGAGGCCGAGGCCCATGATGGTGTCGCCCGCGTTGCAGAACGCCAGGTAAACGGCGAGGTTGGCCGGGCTGCCGCTGTAGGGCTGTACGTTGACGTGCTCAGCGCCGAAGAGCGCCTTCAGGCGCGATACCGCCAGCTCCTCGACCTGGTCGATGATCTGCTGTCCTTCGTAGTAGCGCTTGCCGGCGTAACCCTCTGAGTATTTGTTCGTCAGAATCGAACCGGTCGCTTCGAGGACCGCGCGCGAGGCGTAGTTCTCGCTCGGGATGAGGCGCAGCTTCACGGTCTCGCGCACCTCCTCTTCCTTGATGAGGCGGGCGATCTCGGGGTCACGTTCGGCGAGGGATGGATCAAGGAGCTTCTGGGGCGCCATAGGGGAGGCGCACACTAGCTCTCGTTACGAAAGTGCGCCACACTGAGTTAACTATTCGAAATTGTTAAATAATCCAAGTTCCACCATGGGTAGACGAAGTTTCGGTTGGCCGGCGGGCTGCGCTTGGTCATTGCCTGACAGAGCAGATCTCGACGTGGGGTAGCAGGTGGCTAAACTCGACCCGTGCGATGGCGCGACCCAGCCAAGCGGAGACCCGAGAGAAGCCGAGTGACGCTTCGGGTCCTACGGGCCGCCGCACGCGGGCGGATGTTCCGGGCAACTTAGCCCAGGGCACGAACACGACGACGACCGAGTCCGAACGCGATAAGCCCGCACCGAAAACGGATCCCCAAGCAGTGGCCGACGAAGAGATACTGGCGGAAGCCCCGCGCGAGCAGCACGACGCGGACAGCGCGCCTCCGAGCATTCCCTCGGCAGCGGCCGTGTTCTCGGAGGATTCGACCCGCGCCGCGACGAGCACGCCCGTCCTACCCGGTCACGTCATCGCCAACCGGTACGAAGTGCTGAGCGTGCTCGGCGAAGGCGGCATGGGCATCGTGTACCGCTGCCGCGATCAAGCCAACGGCGAGCAGGTCGCGGTGAAGCGGGTGATCCCGCCGCCCGGTAACCTCGCGCACGACTACGTGATGTGGTTCTACAAAGAGGCGCGCGCGCTAGCGGCCTTGGACCACCCGAACATCGTCAAGGCTCAAGATTTCGGGCAGTTGCGTGATGGCTCGCCTTACTTGGCGATGGAGCTCGTGTCCGGCGCGTCGCTGCACGAGCTGGCGCACGCGCGCATCAAGTTCCCGCTGATCTGGATCACGGTCGATCAGATCCTCTCGGCGCTGGCGCACGCGCACGCGCGCGGCATCGTGCACGGGGACCTGAAGCCGTCGAACGTGCTCGTGGAGCGGCGAGACGGCGAGGAGCCGCGCGTTCACGTGCTCGACTTCGGTTTGGCTTGGCTGCGTCAAGACGCGCACGACGAACGGCTCGACGGCAGCAAGGCGATGGAGTTTGCCCCGCACGCGGGCGCAGGCACGCCGGGCTACATGGCGCCCGAGCAGATCCAGCACGAGATGCACCACGTGTGCGGCGCGACGGACCTGTACTCGCTCGGCTGCATCTTGTATCGGTTGCTCGCTGGTCACGCCCCCTTCACGGGCGAGTCGAAGGAGCTGTTGCGCGTGCACGCCTTCGATCGCGTGCCGAAGCTGAAGCTGGCCATCGACGCGCCCGAGGAGACGGCCGCGTTCGTGACCCAGATGCTGGCCAAGAAGCCGTGGGACCGCTTCGAGTTTGCGGCCGTCGCTCGCCGCGAGTGGCAGAAGTTCAAGCCCGCGGCGCTGCCGAAGCTGTGGGATTTTCCGTCGATCGCTCGCGCCTCGGACGTGCAGGCGGCCGCGCCCACCCGCCGCACCGGTACCCGAGGTCCGAACCCTGATCTGGCCCCCGCTCCCGAGCACGCGCCCGGCCTTCTCAGTATCCGTCCGAGCCCGCTCGTCGGGCGTGAGGCAGAGCGCAAGAAGCTCGAGGCAATTTGCCAAGAGATGGTGAACGGCGTCGGCCCGCCGCATCGGCTCGTGATTTTGGTCGGCCCTGCTGGCTGCGGCAAGAGCCGCCTCGCGGAGTGGCTGTGCGAAACGATGCACGAGCAGGGCACGATGGTGCCGCTGCGCGCGCGCTACCGGAAGCTGCGCAGCTCCGTCGACGGCATGCTCGGCGCCGCCGCGCACTACTACAACTTCGAGCGGACGGATCGCGACACCATCGAGCGCTCGCTGCTCGAGCGCTGGCGGGTGCGGCGTGACGACAAGAACGGCCGCGCGTGGGTGGCGGGCGCCGCGGAGTGGATGAAGCCTGTCGGCGGCTCCTCCAGCGATCAGCCGATCGGCCCCTCCGGTATCCGCTTCACGCTCGATACGCTGGAGACGCGGCGCATGGTGATCCGCTACACCTTGCGCAAAATCTCCGCCGGTCGCCCGCTGCTGTTCTGGCTCGACGATCTGCACAACGGCGGCCCCGCGACTTTCGAAGGTTTCATTCGCATTCACAACGAAGAGACCGACGTGAAGATCGTGATGGTGGCGACCGCGCGGCACGAGGACGTCGCCCTCGGCACGCCCGCGGCGGAGCGTCTGCGCCAGCTGCGTGACGTGATGGACGGCACCGTGATCGAGGTGCAGCCCCTGCAGCCGGACACCACGAGAGAGATGCTGCGGGCCTCCCTGCCGCTCGACGACGCCGCCGTCGAGGAGGCGGCGCGACGCAGCCGCGGTAACCCGCTGTTCGCGCTGCAGCAGCTGCACGCCTGGGCGCTGGGCGGCAACATGGAATTCTTGAACGGCACCTACCGCGTGCCGCCCGAGGTCTTGACGACTCGTCCGCAAACGACGGCCGAGCTGTGGGACAGTCGAGTCAACTCGGTGCCGGAGCAGTACCGGGCCGCGGCCTTCGCAGCGGCCACGCTCGGCGGAGAAATTCGCCGCAACGTGCTGCGCGAGCTGATCGCGTCCTTGGGCATGGCCGCGGATCCGGCGGTGATCGCGCTGCAGAACGCGGAGGTGCTGATCCCGCGCTCGTCGGGGCGCTACTCGTGGCCTCACGAGCTGCTGCAAGAGCACTTGTCGGCGCAGCTCTCGGAGCGCGCCGACCGCGAGCGCTTCTACCGCGCGGCGGCGGCGGCCCTGCTCACTCACCCGCAGGCCAACACGCGGCGCATCGTGCGCCAGCGCGTGGTGAACCTGATTCAAGCCGGCGACCACGATCCGGCTGCGCTCCTGCTGTTCGACTTCCTGCAGCGCGGCTGGAACGGCGCGCGAGAGCCGCTCGCGACGCTGGCGGATCTCGACTTGCTCAAGGGCAAGCTGACGGGCCGCATGCTCGCGCTGAAGAACCGCTGGCAGGCGGAGGCGATGCGTCACGTCGGGCGTCTGGCCGAGGCCAGCACCCTGGCGGAGCTGGCGCGCAGCCGCTTCGAGGACGCGGGCGACGACGAGAACGTCGCGCATTGCTTGCGCTTGCAAGGGCACCTGTTGAGCGAGCAGGGGAGCTCGGCGGAGGGCCTGGAGCTGGTGAAGAAGGCGCTCAGCGTGTTCGAGAGCCAGAGCCACGTGCTCGGGCAAGCGCTGTGCGAAGCGGTAGCGGGCGAGATTGAATTCCAGCTCGGCGACTACGAGAGCGCGCGGCTCACGATCCAGAGCGGCGAGCGCAACTTCGCGGCCCTCGATCAGCCGGTCGGGCGCGGCCAATGTCTGCTCTTGCTCAGCTGGATCGAACACTCCGAAGGCACGACCGAGCGCTCGCGGCGCTTGGCCCAAGAAGCACGCAACGAGTTCGAGCGCGCGGGCTATCGTCTCGGTACCGCGCAGGCCGACGTGTCGATCGCGCACGTCGAGCACCGCTTGATGAACTATCAGACTTCGGAGTTCGGCGCGTTCGAGGCGCTGTCGACGTTCGACGTGCTGCGCACACCGCGAGGGCAGGCGGCGTGCGATCGCCTGCTGGCGATGATCGGCATCGACACCGATGATCTCGACATGGCGGAGCTGCACGCGGACCGGTCTCACAAGTCGTTCGTGAAGATGGGTGACCCGTGGGGCGTGATGGAATCGAAGCTGCTATTTTGCCAGGTGGCTCTGATTCGGCATCAGCCCGAGCGAGCGCGCGCGCTGATCGAAGAGTGCTCACGCATCACGGTGGAAGAGGCGGAAGCCAAGCAGCATTACCTGCTGACGTGCGCTTGGTACGAGCACTCGCGCGACCGTCCGGACCGAGCTTTCGAGTACATCGAGGCAGCGGCGGACGTGTTCGGCCCGCGGATCCGCGCGGGAGACCACACGCCGCATCTCTTGGCCAGGCTCTCTCGCTTCCGCTGGCCCGAGCACGCGTTGAACCGGATCGAAGCTTGGCGCGCCTTGCTGAATGATCGCGCGCGCCGCAAGGTCTCCTAGGAGGGAAAGGGATCCCGCACATCGTGCGACATTGGACGTGAACCCCAGCCGCACATCGTGCGACATGTCGTAGTCACTCCTCAGAGTGACGCGCGCCGGCGCCGCTGAGCGCTGACCGCCAGTGCCGCACAATCAACTACATCGACTAGCGGATACGACCTGATACGTTTGAGCTCCAAGTGGAGTCTCGCTCGTCTCACTCTCTCGCCCGGCTCGGTGAATACGAGCTCGTGCGTCGCATCGCGACGGGAGGGATGGCAGAGGTTTACGAGGCGCGCCGCCCCGGGCCGCGCGGGTTCGCGAAGCGCGTCGCGCTCAAGCGCATCTTGCCGCAGCTGGCGATGGACGATCGGCTCGTGCGCATGTTCTGCGCGGAGGCGCGCGTGCACGCCGCGCTCACTCACCCGAACCTCGTGAGCGTGCTCGATTTCGGCGAGGCGGCGGGCGAGCTGTACCTGGTGCTGGAGTACGTGGACGGCGTGGCGCTCTCCGAGGTGCTGCGCTCGGTCGCGGCGCGCAAGCGCGCGGTGGAGCTCGCGCCAGCCTTGCACATCGCTCGTGAAGTAGCGGCCGGCCTCGCCTACGCGCATCAGTATCGCGACGACGACGACGCGCCGCTGGGAGTCGTGCACCGCGACGTCGCGCCCAACAACGTCTTGCTCGGCCGCGCCGGCGAGGTGAAGCTCACCGACTTCGGCATCGTGCATAGCGCGTGGTCCGACGTGCGCACCGCGCCGGGGGAGCTGCGCGGAAAGGTCGGCTACGTTTCGCCCGAGCAAGCTCGCGGACAGCGCGTCGAGGCGCGCAGCGACTTGTTCTCGCTCGGCGTCGTCTTGGCCGAGATGTTGCTGGGCGCGCCGCTCATCCCCGGCTCGACCGAGCTCGAAATTCTCAAGAATTTGCAGTCGCGCTCGTGGGAGAGCCTGGCCGGGCTCTCCGCGGCGACGCCGCCTGCGGTGCTGAGCTTGCTCCAGCGGCTGCTCGCGAAGTCGCCGCGCAACCGGCCGCCCCGCGCGCAGCTGGTGGTGGAAGAGCTCGACCGCATCACGAGCTCGCTCGGGCTGCGCATGTCGGCGCATAGCCTCAGCCTCTGGCTGGCCGATTCGGGCATCGTGCGGCTCGAGAGCAACGTGCGAGTGACGCCGAGCCACGCCTCGCCGGGCTGCGACGGCTCGCATCGAGCGCCTGAGGCGCCGCCTGCCCCGCGTGAAGAGCTCTCGACGCTCGTCGACGAAGATGCGCTGAAGCCGGTGGTGGTCGCGCTGCCTGCGCCGAGCTGGCCAGAAGATGGCCCCCTGCGGAGTCGCGCTCCCGGCCCGACGCCGACCCTCCGCTATCGCCTCCGTCGCCCCGGCGGCCAGGTGTTGGGGCCGCTGTCGCTTTCGAGCGTGCTCTCGCTGCTGGCGACGGCCCGCGCAGGCTTGGACTCCGAGCTGGCGCGGGAAGACGGGCCGTTCTTGAAGTTGTCACGCGCCTTCGAGCTGACACGCCTGGCCTCGCGTCCGCTGTATCGCTTCTTCGAGCCGATCGCGGTGCTGGCCAACGAGCGCTACCCGGTGGAGCGCGCCAGCTTGGCGGCCCACGTGCTCCGGCTCGCGCTGCTGAGCCGCACGGGGCTTTTGGTCTTCCGGCAAGGCGCGGAGCAGCGGCGCGTCTACTTCGAAGGCGGGGTGCCGACGGCGATGGCGTCGACGGATCCGAGCGAGCTTCTCGGCGCGCAGCTGCTGCACACGGGCACCGTGGCGGAGGCAGACTTGGAGCGGGTGCTCGAGAGCGGCTATCGCTCGGGCTGCCAGCTCGGCGAGAGCTTGGTGCGCGCGGGGTTGATCTCGAACGAGCAGCTGGGCTGCGCCATCGACGAGCAGCGGGTTCGACGCTTGACGGCCTTGCTCGGCGCCGACGGTGGGGACTTGTTTTTCGTCGAAGGAGCGAGCTCGGGCGAGCAAAGCCTGGCCATCTCCCAGCCCCCGCTCGGTCCGATCGTGACGGCGCTCCGCTCGGCCTATCCGGAGTCGGAGCTACTCGCGCTGCTCGGCGGCCTCGATCGCACCGCCCTGTCGCCGTCGCCATCGTGCGTCGCCGTCCGGAGCGCCCTCAGCTTGTCGGCCGAGGAAGCTTACGCCTTCGACTTGTGCGTGCGCGGCGTGAAGATCGGGCTCGTGCTGCGTGAAGCGCGGGCGCGCGGCCAAGGCGCGCTGCGAGCGGCCGCATTCGCGATTTTCGTCGGGCTTTCCGCGGGCGCGTTCGCGGCGCGCAGCGAGTGAGGGCGCTCTGGTCTTCGCGCTTCCGGTGGAGGCAGAGTATAGAGTCGCGTCATGAGCGCGCCTCAGTCCACCCTCGCGACCTTGCTCGTCTCGTGCCCCGATCGCCGCGGCATCGTCGCCGCGCTCGCCCAGGTGCTCTACGGCCATGGCGCGAACATTCTGGACTCCGACCAGCACACCGATAGCGCGGCGGGCTTGTTCTTCCAGCGTCTGCGCTTCGACCTCGCGGAGCTGATGACGGATCGCGTGTCGCTCGAGCGCTCCCTGAGCGAGCTCGCGGAGCGTTTCCAGATGCAGTATCAGCTGCGCTATCAGTCGCGTCGCAAGCGGGTTGCGCTGTTCGTCTCGAAGTACGACCACTGTCTGTACGATTTGCTGTTGCGACAGCGAGCCGGAGAGCTGAACGGCGACGTGTGCGCCATCGTCAGCAATCACCCCGATCTGGGGCACATCGCCGAGCAGTTCGGGGTCGCGTTCCACGTGATCCCCAAGACGGCGGAGACGAAGCTCGAGCAGGAGGAGAAGGAGCTGGCGCTGCTGGCCGAGCTCGATATCGATCTCGTGGTGCTCGCCCGCTACATGCAGGTGATGAGCGCCTCCTTCTGCGAGGCGTTCCCCCAGCGCGTCATCAACATTCATCACTCGTTTTTGCCGGCCTTCGTGGGCGGTAAGCCCTACCATCAGGCTTACGCGCGCGGTGTGAAGCTGATCGGCGCGACGGCGCACTACGCGACGGCCGTGCTCGACGAAGGTCCCATCATCGAGCAAGACGTGGTGCGCTGCTCTCACCGCGACGCGGTCGAGGATCTGGTGCGCAAGGGGCGCGACCTCGAGAAGGTGGTGCTGGCGCGTGCCGTGCGCTCGCACCTGGACGACCGCGTGCTCGTCTACGGCAACAAGACCGTCGTGTTCGATTGAGCCGCCGCGCCTGTCCGCCGGCCTGCTCGAGATCACCCCGAGCGCGCTCGCCGACGAGGGCGTGAACCGACCCGCGGAGCGTGAAGGGCACGCCCTCCGAGCTCAGAGACCCTTGGCGCTCTTGGCGTTGCCGAGGGCTTGCTCGAGGGCAGCGGGGCTGAAGCCCACCTGGATTTGGCCCATGATGTCGATGACGGGGATCGAGGCGCCCGCGCGGCCGACGCGCTCCAGCTTCTTGCGCATTTCGTCGGCGGCGACCTCGTTGTTGTCGACGTCTTTCTTGATCACGGTCACGCCGCGCTGCTTCAAGTAGCGCTCGGCGTCGTGGCAGGGCTTGCACCAGTCGGCGCCGTAGATGATGGCGACGACGCCGGTGACCGCGGCGGGCTTGCCGGCGGGAGCCGCGCCTGCTGGCTTTGCCTCTCCGGGGGCGGGGGCGCCGCTCGGCGCTGCGCTCGGCGCGAGGGCCTCCAAGCGCGCCTTGCGCTTGGAAGCGCCGAGCTCCTCCCACTCCGCGCGCGGCATGGTTTTCAAGCGGTACGCGCCGGTCGCGGTCGTCTCGTCGAGGTTCGTCACGTACACGAGCTTGCCGGTGCCCTCTTCGCGGCTGGTGACGACGATGCGCACTTGGGCGCGCCCTTCCGTGGGCACGTCGGCCGGCTTCTGGCTGACGTGGAAGTCGCCCTTGTCGTCGATCCACGTGATGAGCAAGTCGGGCGTGTCGGCCCTCACTTCGAGCGGCGGCAGCTCGGCGGCTCGCGGCTTCGTGGCGCTGTCGTCGCTCTGGTTGCCGGGCTTCTTGCAGCCAGCCGCGAGCGCCAGCGAGAGGGTCAGCGAGAGGAGAGCGATGCGACGACGGCGAGTCATTTTCGTGCCCCTTCAGGCGCGTCCGCCTGCGTCAATTCTTCGGAGAGGGTGAGCCACTCTTTCATGGCGCGCTCGAGCAGCTCCGCGTATTCGCGATCTTTGACGGCCAGCTCGTGCAAGCGCTCCCAGTCGCCGCTGCTGTCGCTCTTGAGCTCTTCGCGGAAGCTCTCGAGCGTGCTCTCGAGGCTGGCGATTTGCTTTTCGAGCTCGCCGACTCGCTTGCGCTTCTTCTCGACCTCGCGATTGGCAGCCTTACGCTGGCCGCGATCGTCGGGCTTGGGCCCAGGGCGACGCTCGACTTGCGGTGGCGGCGTGGCCTTCTGGGCGGGGCGCGGCGCTTCGCGGGCCTGGGCCTGTCGCTGTCGCTCGAGGGCATCCTGATAATCTTTGAACCCGCCTTCGTAGATGTCCACTCCACCAGGGGTAAAAGCCAAAGTGCGGGTCGTGACCGTCTCGAGGAAACGGCGGTCGTGCGAGACGAGGATGACGGTTCCTTCGAACCCGACCAGCGCTTCTTCGAGGATTTCCGCGGCGGGGATGTCGAGGTGGTTGGTCGGCTCGTCGAGGAACAGCAGGTTGCGCGGCTCCAAGAGCAGCTTGGCCAAAGCCAAGCGCGTGCTCTCGCCGCCGGAGAGGCTGCCGACCTTGCGCAGCGGGTCATCGCCGTAGAAGCGAAAGCGTGCCAAGTACTGCCGCGCCCCGTCCACGTTCAGGTCGCCCCGTACGCTGCGGATCTCCTCGACGCCGGTCCGCGCCTTGTCGAGGGAGCCGAGCTGCTGGTCGAAGTAGCCTTCCCGCAGGTTGGTGCCGCGGCGCACGTGGCCGGCGTCGTCGGCTGCGCCGCGCTCGGCGAGCAGCTTCATCAGCGTGGTCTTGCCGGAGCCGTTGGGGCCCACGATGCCGAGGCGATCACCGCGGCGCACCAGCAAATCGAAGCTCGAGAAGAGCGCCTTCCCGCCGCGCACGGCGCCGAGCCCCTTCGCCTCGAGCACGATATCGCCGCTGCGCGGCGCCTCCGCGAAGCGAAAGCGGACGCGCTCGGCGCGGGCCCACACGTCTTCGGGGCGCGCCACGCGCTCCAGTTTGTCGAGCATCTTTTGGCGTGATTGCGCCTGCTTCGTCTTCTGGCCCGCCATGTTGCGGCGGATGAAGTCTTCCGTCTTCTCGATGAAGGCGGCTTGGCCCTCGGCCCGCTCTCGCTCTCGCTCCAAGTCGTCGGCGCGCTCTTCGTGGTAGCGAGAGTACGGCAGCGGGTAGACGCGAAACGAAGAGCGGCCAAGCTCCATGGTGATCGGGCACACCGCGTCGAGGAACGCGCGATCGTGCGACACGACCAGCACCGCCCCGCGCCAGGCGCACAGGTGCTGCTCCAGCCAGCGGATCGTCTCGAGGTCGAGGTGATTGGTGGGCTCGTCGAGCATCAAGATCTCGGCCTCACCTGCCAGCACCACGCCCAGCGACAGGCGCCCACGCTCGCCGCCGGAGAGCGTCGTGACGTCGCGCTCGAGATCGCGCGGGGCAAAACCCAGGCGCTCGGCGATGACCTCGACGCGGCGCTCGAGCGCGTCCGCGCCCGCGCGGTGGTACTGCTCGTCGAGCTCGGCCATCCTCGCCAGGGCCGCCTCCGACCCGGAAGCGGCCGCGACTTGCGCGTCGGCCAAGGCGCGCCGTAGCGCCAAGAGCTCACCGAAGCCGGACAGCAGCACGTCCATCACGCTGCCGTGCGCCTTCACCTCGTGGCTCTGCCGGTAGTAGCCGATCTTGGCGCCCTTCTTTGGCACCACGAAGCCCTTGTCGGCCTCCAGCTCGCCGGCCAGCACCCGCAGCAGCGTGCTCTTGCCCGCGCCGTTGGGCGCTACCAAACCCGCGCGCTCACCGGCCTCGAGCTTCAGCGCTACGTCTTGAAACAGCGGCTCACCGGTGTAGCCGAACGTCACTCCAGATACTTCGAGCAGGGCCAAGGCGGCTCACCCGTATCACGGAGGCAGCGGGAGACAACAGACCCCAGCTCATTGCTCTCTTTTCAGCGGAAACCGCGGACGCGAGAGCCTGCCCCCCGGGGGCCCGCCGAGGGCTCACGCGATCGGCGGCGGGACCGAGTCACGAGCGGCGGTGGTGAGCTTGACGAGCAGCGCACGCACCGACTCGACGATGCCGATCAGGATGTACACGCTGAGCAGCCAGATCAGCACGAACTGCGGCCGGAAATGGGACCAGACGAAGGCGCTCGAGCTGATCGTGAACAGCACGAAGAGCACCGTGCCGGTGTTGAGCTTCAGCTCCTTGAACGAGCGGAAACGCACGTTCGACACCATCAGGAAGGACAGGCCGATGGTCACCGCGAACATCAACGCCAGGTACGGCTCCGTGCCGAGCACGCCCCCCGCGCCGTGATTGGCGATGATGAGCGACACCAAAATGCCCGTCGAGGGTGGCGTGGGCAGGCCGATGATGTACTTGCCGGGCTTGGTAGGCGTTCCCGTGGAGGACGAGCTCAAGACGTTGAAGCGCGCGAGCCGGATCGCGGCGCAGGCGACGAACATGAACGCGACGAAGATGCCTGCGACGGGGGCGCGGTACAGCGCCCACTTGTAGACGAGCAGCGACGGCGCAACACCGAACGAGATGATGTCTGCCAGCGAGTCGAGCTGCAGGCCGAACGCGCTTTGGGTGCGCGTCATGCGCGCCACGCGTCCATCCATCAGGTCGAAGAACATCGCGAAGATGAGCAGGAGGGCTGCCCGGTACACGTCGTCCGCGGAGGGCGCGTCCTTCGACACCAAGCGAATGGCGTTGAAGCCGCAAAATACCCCGCACAACGTGATCAGGTTGGGTAAGACGAAGAGCGTCTTCCGCAGATCGAGGCGAGGCCTAGGTCGCGAGGTCGGGCGGCGCAGTCGACGAAGTCCCACGGTAACCAAAGGCTACGCAGCTTGCGGCCTTCCGTCCAGTTTCCAAGCGACCGACAGCGGCCCGTCGCTAACCGCTAAGTGCGAGATTTAAAACGGCAAATGACCGCGAGGCCGCCGCTCTCCGGGTGCGCGTGGGTGGCGACGGGCGTAGGATCTTTGGCCGATCGCGCCCGAGGCTTCTACGATCCGATGGCGATGACCCTCTCACCTCAAGTGCTCGTCCTCGGCTGCGTCGCGGCTCTGGGGTCCCTTGCCTGCAGCAGCGGCCTCGACGGCGTGGAGAAGCGCTTGGGGACCATGCAGGACGAAATCACCAAGCTGCAGAATCAGAACGACCGCTTGGTCGAGCGCGTCGACGCCATGGAGGTGCGTGATGCCAAGGACCGGAAGGCCTCGGCGTCGTCCGCCGCGAACACGGGCTCTGCGGCGGCCGAGCGACCCAACCTGAAGGTGGTCAAGGTGGTGCCCGAAGATACGTCCGGGATGCCCTCGCCGCAGGTCGGCACCCCCGCGCCGGGCGAGGCCGCCGATGATCCGGGGCCGCGGCCGGTCATCAAGCTGCGCGGCAAGGGTGAAGGCAAGGGCAAAGGCGAAGGCGAAGGTTGATGCTGCGGCGTTTGTCTTTGGGCGGCTCGATCTTGACGTGCTTGGCGCTGACGAGCTCGGCCTGGGCGCAGGCGGGGCCGAGCGCGAGCCCTGTCGGCCCGACGAACGCGGGCGAAGGCGGCCCCGATGCGGGGTCCGGCTCCACGGTCTCGGCCGGTAGCGGCGGCACGATCATCGTTCAGCCCATGCCCTCGGGGCCGGCGGTTCGCGATCCGAACGACGACCTGCCGTCGAGCTCGCGCCCGCGCAGCGGCACGGATCGGGACGGTTTCGACTTCGGAAATCGCTCCAATAGCGGCTCGAGCGTGGTGTACGGCGGGCGGGGCGCCACGGCGGTGCTCGGCCAAGCGCGTCCGCTGGAGGTGCCGGCGATCCACGTCGTGCGCAAGGGCGATACGCTTTGGGACCTGTGCGCTACCTACTACCAGAACCCGTGGGGCTGGCCGAAGGTGTGGAGCTACAACCCCCAGGTCGTGAATCCGCACTGGATTTACCCTGGTGACCAGCTGCGGTTGCGCGATCCCAAGGACCCGCGGGCGCGGCTCAGCGAGCAGCGCGCGGGGGGCGGCGGCCGCGCGGCCCTGTTCAAGGCCGGCAGCGGCGGCGGTATCGCACCGAGCACGGTGTACCTGCGCGATCAGGGATTCCTGGGCGACCCGAAGCGTGACGTGTGGGGTGAGCTAGTCGGCGCGGTCGAGGACCAGATGCTGCTCTCGGACGGCAACCGCGTGTACTTGATGCTGCGGCCGGGCGCCGAGGTGAAGCCCGGGCAAACCCTGACGATTTTCACGCCAATCAGGCGTCCGGAGGACGTGCCCGGCGCGCGTAAGCCGCCGGGAGAAATCGTGAGCGTCAAGGGCACGATCAAGATCGATCAGTTCAACCCGAAGACGCGGGTCGCGCGCGGCGAGGTGATCGAGTCGCTCGACGTGATCGAGCGCGGCTTCAAGGTCGGCCCGGTCGGACGGCGCTTCGATGTGGTCCCCCCGAAGGCCGCCCGCAAGACGCTGCAGACGCGCGTGCTCACCAGCATCTATCCGCACGAGCTGTTGGGCCAGCACCAGCTCGCGTTCATGGATCGCGGCAGCGAGGACGGCCTGGAGCCCGGCACGCGCCTGTTCGTGCTACGCCAAGGGGACACCTGGCGGAACAGCTTGACGGTCGCGTCCGGCATGCTCAAGGATCGCGTGCGCATCGAGTCTTCGAAGCCCGCCGACGTGGAGAGCACGCCGATCAACGGCGACGACAAGCAATTCCCGAGCGAGGTCGTGGCCGAGCTGCGCGTCGTGCGCACCGAGAAGTACAGCGCGCTGGCCATCGTGATGGAGGCGAGCCGGGAGCTCACCCCGGGCGACGTCGCGGTGTCGCTCGAGGGAAAGTAAAGCTGGTTCGCGTGGGGCCGGAAAAGCGGCTAAAGTAGCCACGCCATGGGCAAAAATCGCGTCTTCTTCCCCCAGGAGGCGCTCGACCGCTGGCTCTCCGAAGGGAGGGTCGAGATCTTCGGAAACGAGCTGACCATCCCGACCGAGCGCCGTCGCTATCGGCTCGTCGAGGCAGTGCGCGTGCTGTCGGAAGAGTCTGGCCACTCCGATCCGGACGAGCTGGTCGGCAAGGTGAAGACGATGCTCTACCTCACCGAGCTCGGCGCGGAGCTGCTCGGGGACTCGATGGTGCTCGGCGACAACGCCTACCGCGTCGTGGCGGGCTGGCTCGGCTCGCCCATCGGCACCCTCGAAGAGCACCGCGCGCTCAGGCAGGAGCTGCGCGTCTCGCGCGTGCCGCCGCCGGCGCACGGCAGCGACGAAGAGCTGCTCGCCTCTTTTTTGGCGCGGAACCTGTGATGCCCGAGCTCGCTCCGATCGCGTTTTATCTGGGCGTCATCGCCTACTCGGCGGCGGCCACGGTGTTCTTTCTGGAGCTGCTGCGGCGTGACCCCGAGCGAGCACCCGGCAGCTTTGGTCCGCGCCTGCTGATGCTCGGCGCTGGCATCCACGGAGTGCACGTCGTCGCGGCGAGCTTGCTGAGCAACGCATGCCCCGTCGAGTCGCTCCACTTCGGGTTGAGCCTGACGTCGCTGGGCGCCGCCGTCGCGTACCTGCTGCTGCGTCGTCGCTTCCGCCTGCACGCGCTCGGTGCGATCGTGGCGCCGCTCGCGCTCACGTTCCTGATCGGCGCGCAGTTCGTGGCGACGCCGCCGCTGGGCGCGGAGCTGCCGCGCGGCCTGCTCGCGTTCCACATCGCGGCCAACCTGATCGGGCTGGGCGTCTTTTTGGTGGCGGGCGGCTCGTCGGCGCTGTACGTGCTGCTCGAGCGCCGGTTGAGGACGAAAAAGCTGGGGCTTTCAACCACTTCCACTCGGCTTCCGCCGCTCGATGCGCTCGACCGGGCGTCGCATCGCTTGCTGCTCGTCGGCTTTCCGCTCCTCACTTTCGGGGTGGTGACGGGCGCGGTCTTCACCCAGCGCGTCGTCGAAGCGGGCGGGGCGGCCGCGCTGCGCACTGGCCTCGGCTACGCGACTTGGGGGCTGCTGGCGGCGGTGCTGCTGCTGCGCCAGATCATCGGCTTGCGCGGCAGGCGAGCGGCGTACGGCACGCTGGCCGGCGTGACGTGCGTGCTGCTCGTGCTGCTCGTGTACGCGGTGCGCGGAGGCGCGGCTTGATCGTCGTCGTCGGGCTTTCGCATCACACCGCGCCCATCGCGGTGCGTGAAGCCATCGCGCTGCCGACCGAGGCCGTGCCGCTCTTGCTGCGCGACCTGTGTCAGCTGCCCAGCGTCGGGGAGGCCCTGGTCGTGTCCACGTGCAATCGCGTCGAGCTCGTGGCCGCCGGCCGGTCTCCGGACGCGGATCTGGGGCGGGTGGCGCAAGCGTGCGCCGACGCCCTGTGCCGGCTCGCGCCGCAGGTGCGCGAGCACCTTTACCGGCATTCGGGTGGCACCGCGGTGCGGCACCTGTTCCGTGTCGCCGCCTCGCTCGACTCGCTGGTGCTGGGCGAGCCGCAGATCCTCGGACAGCTCAAGCAAGCGTACGACGTGGCGCGAGAGCAGCGCGCGCTCGGGCCGATCTTGAACCGCACGCTGCCGCGCGCCTTGCGCGTCGCCAAGCGCGTGCGCACCGAGACGAGCATCGGCAGCGGCCAGGTCAGCGTCCCCAGCGTCGCGGTCGACCTGGCGCGCCAGATTTTCGGCGATTTCGCCGGCCGTTTCGTGATGCTGGTGGGCTCGGGCGAGATGGCGGAGACGGCGGCCAAGCAGCTACGCGGCGCCGGCGCGCGGGTGGTCGTGGTCGGGCGCAACTTGGAGCGGGCGCGAGAGGTCGCGCGAGCCGTCGACGGAGAAGGCCGGCCCTGGACGGAGCTCGGCGCCACGCTCGCCGAGGCCGACGTGGTCATCACCAGCACCAGCGCCAAGGGTTACGTGATCGACTACGCGACCGTGAATCAGGCGCGCAAGAAGCGTCGCGGCGAGAACCAGTTCTTGATCGACCTCGCGGTGCCGCGCGACATCGAGCCGCGCGTCGAGAAGCTCGACGGCACCTTCCTGTACAACGTGGATGACCTTCAAGCGCAGGTCAAAGAGTCGCTGACGGCGCGCTCACGCGAGGCCGAGCGCGCGGAAGCCATCGTGGTGAGCGAGGCCCTCGGCTACGACCGCTGGGCCGACGCGGAGCAGGCCACGCCGACGGTGGTAGCGCTGCGCGCGCGCTTGCGGGCGGCGCTCGACCTCGAGCTGAATCGAAGCTTGCGCGGGCGCTTGCGTCACCTGCCCGAAGAGGACCGCTCCGCCTTGAACAAGATGATCGAAGCGTCGGTGAACCGCGTGCTGCACGGTCCGACTCTGCGCTTGCGCATGGCCACGGCCGCGCGCGCGCCGGAGGCGCTGTCGCTCGAGCAGCTCACCTCGGCGCTGAGCGAGCTTTTCGAGCTTTCGCCTGGCGACGGCTTCGCCGATGATGCCGAAATGTCCGCCTACGAGGAGCCGCTCCCGAGCAGCCCTGGCTCTAGCCAAAATGCCGAGCCCCCGGCGACCGACGCGCCAGAAGTGGCCCCCGCTCGCGCCAAGCGAGCTCACTCGGAGGCCTCGTGAGCGAGCGCCCGGTCGTGGTAGCGACGCGCAAGAGCGCGCTCGCCCTCGCGCAGTCGCGCGCCTTCATCGCGCGCTTGGTCGCCCGCTACCCGAGCATCGAGTTTCGCGAGCTGCACGTCACGACCACCGGTGACGTCGTGCAAGATCGCGCGCTGGCGGAGATCGGCGGCAAGGGGCTGTTCGTCAAAGAGATCGAGGAGGCGCTGCTCGACGGTCGCGCCGACATCGCGGTGCATTCGCTCAAAGACGTTCCGCCGCAGCTCTTGCCGTCGCTCCGCATCGACTGCATTCCCGAGCGTGAAGACCCGCGTGACGTGCTGTCTTCGCGCGGCGGCTTGCCGCTCGCGCAGCTGCCGTCAGGTAGCCGGGTGGGCACCGGCTCGCTGCGCCGCCGCGTCCAGCTGCTCGCGTATCGAGGCGATCTCGAGGTGGTGGCCATCCGAGGTAACGTCGACACCCGCTTGCGAAAGAGCGAGAGCGGGGAGGTGGACGCCGTGGTCTTGGCTCGCGCCGGGCTCAACCGCTTGGGCTGGGGCGCGCGCGCCACCGAGAACATCGAGCCGGAGGTGATGCTGCCGGCGGTGGGCCAAGGGGCTCTCGGTATCGAACAACGCGCCGGAGACGAGCGCGTGTCGGAGCTGCTGGCCCCGTTCTCTCACTCCGACACGAAAATTCTCGTGTCGGCCGAGCGCGGCGTGATGCTCGCGATCAACGGCAACTGCACGACGCCGGTCGCCGCCTATGGGGTGCGCCGGGGCGAATCGATGTTCCTGCGCGCCTTCCTGGCCGAGCCCGACGGCTCTCGGCCCCGTCGCGTCGAGACCACCGTGCCCTTCCCCAGCAGCGCAGAAGCGGCCGCGGAGCTCGGCCGCGAGCTCGGGGCTCGATTGACTTCGAGCTAGCCTCCGGGGCCCGAGCCCGTGATAAAGTCCGCGCCCATGTTGGGACGCCGTCAGGTTCTGAGCTCATTCTCTCTGTGTTTGGCGTTGTCGCTCGGAGGCACGCTCAGCGCGTGCGGCCCGAGCAACGAGCCGAAGCACGCGAACGTCAAAGCGGGCTCGCTGCCCGACGGTGGCGAGTGGAACGGCGTCTACTTCAGCACCCAGTTCGGCTACCTGCACCTCGTGTCGGACAACAAGTCCGCCAACGGCGCCTGGCGCACCGCCTCGGGCGACGCTTGGGGTGAGCTGAGCGGCGAGTGCGAAGGCGACATCCTCCGCTACGAGTGGACGGAGCGGAAGATCGGCGCCATCGGCGCCGACGCCACGAAGAAGGGCCACGGCTACTTCCGCTACACGATTCCTACGCCGGGCGAGCCGCACAAGATCGTCGGTGAGTGGGGCCTGGGCGAGAGCGACGCCGGCAACCCGTGGGAAGCGGTCAAGCAGATTCGTATGGAGCCGAAGCCCGAGTCGGTGAAGCCCGACGAGATCGAAGGGCGGACGAACGTCGGCGGCTGGGACGACGAAGGCGAAGAAAAGCCCAGCGACTCGTCGGAGACGGCGCCCGCCGACGGCGATCCTTCGCCTCCTTGATCCGGGTTTCCTGGCGGGCTTTGCATGGACTTCACGCCTTGGCGTGAACGTGCCATGCAGGCCTCGCCGATGACCGCGAAGCTGACATCCGAAGCCACCAAGGGCCTCCAATTCAAAGAGCCGCCGATCTTCGAGCGCGGCACCAAGGGCCGCACGGGCGCGTCGATCGGTAAGCTCGACGTGCCCGAGGTGGACGTCGCGCGCGAGCTCGGCGCTCTGTCGCGGCAGACGCCGGCGGGGCTGCCCGAGGTGAGCGAGCCGGAGGCGGTTCGCCACTTCGTACGCCTGAGCCAGTGGAACTTCAGCATCGACACGCAGTTTTACCCGCTGGGGTCGTGCACGATGAAGCACAACCCGAAGGTGAACGAGTGGGCGGCGCGGCTCGACGGCTTCGCCAACCTGCACCCGCTCACCCCCGATCACCTCGCGCAGGGCGCGCTCGAGCTGATGGTGCGCCTGGCCGCGATCCTGGCCGAGATTGTGGGCCTTGACGGCGTCAGCTTGCAGCCGGCGGCGGGCGCCCAGGGCGAGCTGACGGGCTTGATGATGATGCGCGCCTACTTCAAAAAGCAGGGCCGCGCGCCGCGCAAGATCTTCATCCCCGACAGCGCGCACGGCACGAACCCGGCGAGCTGTGCGCTCAACGGCTTCGAAGCGGTGCCCTTCGCGTCCGGCTCACGGGGCGTGGTCGAGCCAGCCACGTTGGTGGCGGCCATCGAAGCGGCAGGCGGCGAGGTGGCGGGCCTGATGATGACCAACCCGAACACGCTCGGCTTGTACGAGAGCGCGATGCCCCAGCTCTGCCAGCTCATCCACGAGCGCGGCGGCTTGGTGTACGGCGACGGCGCCAACATGAACGCCGTGCTCGGGCGCGCTCGCCCCGGCGACGTCGGCGTCGACGTGATGCAGTACAACCTGCACAAGACCTTCACCACCCCCCACGGTGGCGGCGGCCCCGGCTCGGGACCGGTCGCCTTCCGCGACATCTTGGAGCCGTTCCAGCCGACGCCGGTGGTGCGCCGCCACGGCGACACTTACTTGGTCGATCGCGACCGCCCCGACAGCGTCGGCTCGGTGCGCTCGTTCTATGGCAACTTCGGCATGATGGTGCGCGCGTACACCTACATCCGCGAGCTCGGCGCCGACGGCTTGCGCGAAGTGAGCGACATGGCCGTCCTCAACGCAAACTACGTGGCGGCTCGACTGCGCGACCATTTCCCGCTCGCGTACGAGACGCCGATGCTGCACGAAGCCGTCTTCACCGACCGCGCGATCGAGGCCGAAACCACGGTGAAGACTCTCGACATCGCCAAGCGCTTGATCGACTACGGGTTCCACCCGCCCACCGTTTATTTTCCCCTCGTCGTGCGCGGCGCGTTGATGGTCGAGCCGACGGAGACGGAGACGAAGCAGACGATCGACGCCTTCTGCGACTCACTGCTGACGATCTTGGGCGAAGCGCGCGAGAACCCGGAGCTGCTGAAGACGGCGCCGCATTTGACGCGCCTCGGTCGCCTCGATGAGGCGCGGGCGGCGCGCAAGCCGCGGCTTCGCTGGACTCCGGAGACCAGCGAAAGCTGAGGCCCGCGCTCTCGCCTGGCTCTCGGCTAGTTGGCGGCGCCGCCGGCGCCGTCGGATCGGCACTCGTGCGTGGTGCCGTCGACGACGCAGGTCGCCGCCGTACCGCAGTCTTCCTCTAGCGCGAAGGCCAAGCGATTGGCGGCGCACTTTTGGAGCAGGTTGCCCGAGCAGCGGTACTCGTCTTCGTCGCAAACGTAGCAGCCGCCGCTCTGACCGCTCGCGAAGCAGCGCCCGCTCGCGCAGGTTTGCTGCTTGTTTTGGTGCTGACCGGTCGCGTCACACAACATTAGGTCATCGCCGTCGCAGGTATATCGGCCTGCCACGCAGACATCACACTGGCCGTTGTCTTCGTCGCACAGCGCGGCGCTTTCGCAGTCCGCCTTGTGCACGAAGCCGGTGCGCGCGGCGTTGCACACGATCAGCTCTTTACCGGCGCAGTCGTGCGCCCCGACGGCGCACTCGGGGGGGTGACATTCCTCGGCGGCCTCGTCACACAGCCCGGGGGTTGCGCACGTCTGGTCCGTCACCCAGCCGGTGCGATCCTCATTGCACTTCTGAAGGTACACGTCGTTGCACTGAAAGGCGCCCGCCTCACAGGGCGCGATGTCGCACTTGCCCTCGGTGGCGTTGCAGTGCGCCGGAGTCGGGCATTTCTCCTTGAACTGGTAGCCGCTGCGATCGCTCTTGCAGGTGTTCAGGGTTCCGTCGTCGGTACACTGAAAGTCCTCGCCTGGCTGACAATTGGGGGAGATGCACACCCCCGCCGCCGCGTTGCACAGAGCGGCCGTGGCGCAGCTGTCGTGGTGCACCCAAGCCGTACGCGCCGCGTTGCAGGCGCGCAGCTCACTGCCCACGCACCCGAACGCGCCCGCGGCACACTGGGCGGGTTGGCACTTCTCCGCGCGCGTGTCGCACAAGCCTTCGGTCGCACAGGTATCAATCTCTTCCCAGCCCAGCTCGTTCGGCCGGCAGCGCTGCAAGACTCGCCCGTTGCAGGCGTATTCGCCCGCTTCGCAAGGCGCCTCCAGGCACTTGCCCACGGGGCTGCAATGCGCCGGGCTGTCGCAAGGTTGGACGTTGGCCCACCCCGATCCGGCGTCATCGCATTGCTGGAGAATGGCGCCGTCGCAGCGATAGCTCTTGCTGGTGCACGTCGGCTCCGTGGTCGACGTGCCGCCGCTGCCGGCGAAGGCCGCGTCGTCGATCACGAAATCGCCGAGCACCTTCTGGCAGCCTGCGAAGGCGGTCAGGCCACCGAACACCACGAGCCAGCCCACGCGGGTTTTCATTGGAAGCTCCCCTGCGCTCCGAGCACTCCCAGCCCGATGAGCGGCCGCACGCGCAGGCGGCCGCCCGCCGTCTCCGTGGTTTTCGGCTCCGTCAGCAGCAGCACGAGACCGGCGCCGAGCCCAGCTGCGCCCACCGCCACGCCGATGGTCGAGGTCGTCGCGTACAAATAGTAGGTGTCGCGCTTCTTCGCGGAGGACGACGGACACTTTCCGTCGATGCATTCATCGTCGAGGTCGCCGTGCTTCTTGTACGCGAGCCCTCCGAACACTCCGCCCGTGACGAGCGCGGCGCCGCCGACACCGAAGGCCACGTAGCTGAGCGTACGCCGCGTGTTACTGCGCTGCCGAGGCCGGTAGGCGTTACTGGTATCGGGCGCGAGGCGCGGGGCGTCCGGCAGCTTTTGCAGGGTGACCTCCAGCAGCTTCTCTTCGCCCGGACCCACCGTCACCGTCTGTTTGAAGGACTCGTAGCCGAAAGCGTCCACCGTCACCTCGGGGAAGCCCGGATCGGCCGCGCGCTTCACTCCGAGCGCCGCCGCGGGCACCGGAGCCCCGTCGATCTTGACGCTGGCCTCGTGGGGCTCTCTCAGCACGACCGTGATCCACGCGAGGCGTGGCTTGAGCGCCTCGAGCTCTTTCTTGGCGTCTGCGAGGGCGCGCTGCCAACTCTTGGGAGCCGAGGCATCCACACCCTCACGGAGCACGAGCTCGTATTTCTCGTGTGCCTCGACGAAGCGGCCGAGCCCGTGCAGGGCGCGAGCCCAATCGACGACCAACGTTGGCGCGTGCACCAGCGCGTCGGCGCGCCGAAAGCGGTCCGCGGCCGTGGCGTAGTCTTTCTTTTGCAGCGCCGCGTTCCCCTCGAGCGCCAGCGCGCGCGCGGTTGCGCGATCAGCCTCGGTCGGCTGTGCCGCCTCCGCTCCCACGCTCAGCAATAGACAGAGCAGCCCCACGCAGAGCGTCACGAGCTTCATGCTGCAGATCCCGTCGTCAGATGCCGTAGTCGGGGTTGCCGGCCGGACTACTCGGCGCGACGTTACCCGATCGTCTCTTCTTATCCTTCTTCTTCTGCGCTTCGTCCAGTTCACGGCTCGGAGCGTTCGCGCTGGCAGAGGGCAGAGGAGGAGGGAGCGGGGCTGGCGGAGCATCCGCGAGGCGAGGCTCTACGATCGGCACCGGCGGCGGCGCGGGCGCGGCCACCGGGGCGTCCATGCCCTCCGCGCCGGCACGCGCGCCGCTAGCGTCACTTTGGACGGCCATCACGACGCCCGCACCAATGAGCGCCATCGCGGCCACGCCCGAGAAAAACGCCACTTTACGCTGCTTCGGCGTCAGATCGGTGAGCGTGGGCAGGACGGAGCGGCGCGTGCGGGAGACAGGCGCGCCCGTCTCGAAGTCGCTCTCGCTGGCGTCGCTCAGGAGCGGCGGCTCCGGATAGCTCACGAGCGAAGCGCGGCCTACGTTGTGCGACATGGGAGGCAGGCTCTGCTGCTCGGAGTCGACCAGGCTCGTGAAGGACGTGCGCGGCGGCAGGGTCGGCACTTCGCGCCGCTCGAGCATCGCGGTCTCGGCGAGCGCGTCAGCTAGCTCTTTGGCGGATTGAAAGCGCAGCTCGCGATCGCGATTGCAAGCGCGCTCCCAGAACGCCTCCACCTCGGGTGGCAGGCTGCTATCACGGTCGGTGATCTTGGGGATCGGATCGTACAAGATCATCCCCATCAGGTCGCCGAGGGCCTCGCTCTCGAACGGCGGCTTGCCGGTCAGGCACTGGAACACGATCACGCCGAGCGCCCACAAATCCGAGCGCCAATCGATGTTCCGGCCGCGCGCTTGCTCGGGGCTCATGTAGTACGGCGTACCCATGAACGAGCCAGTCTTCGTCGTCTTGTCGCGCAGCGAATACTGATCGAGCTTCGCGATGCCGAAATCCAGCACCTTGGCGACCTCATGATCGTCGCCTGGCACCAAGAAGATGTTCTCGGGCTTCAGATCGCGGTGCACGATTCCCATGGCGTGGGCGCGCACGAGCGCTCGCGCCACCTGCGCCACGATGTCGTACGTCTCGCGCAGATCGAGCCGGCCCTTGCGGTCGAGGCGCGCGCCGAGGTCTTCACCCTCGAGGTACTCCATCACGATGAAGGGCACGCCCAGCCACAGCCCGTGATCGAACACGTCGACCACGTTGGCGGAGCGTATCTGCGCCGCCGCCCGCGCCTCGCGCTGGAAGCGAACGCGCACCTCTTCGTTTCCGACCTTGTCGGGATCGACGAGCTTGATGGCGCACGTGCTACCGAGCGACAGGTCATTCGCCAGCCACACCGAGCCCATGCCGCCGGCGCCGAGCTTGCGCTCGAGGCGGTAGCGTTCCGCGATGATGATGCCGGGGGCTAGGGGTTGCACGGGGCGGGCTCAGCCGTGGCTGCGTTGAGGTCGAAGCCGCGACAGGTATGGGTAGGCCAATGTAGGTTCTCTATGTGGCTACACGCAGTTCTGGTGCGGCGCAAGAGGGTGGCCGGCCGCTGATGGAAAATGGCCGCAAACGACGGCAACCTTCCTTGGCAATCTCTCGGCTCCCGGGTCGCACCAGGGTAGGCCCTTTGGCCGGTTTAGAGTCTTGGCATTGAGGCAATCAGGCTCCACTACTTAGTGGCGAGGGCCGGCCGCTTTCGTCAAGCGATCCGCCAAGGCCTCACCCAAGCCACGTGCAGCCGGTGGGCTGGCCAAGATCACACTGGCTCCCTCCGCATCGGCTTGGCGGAGGGCGGCGTACAGGCGCTGCGCGGCGATGTCGGCATCGGGGCCCAGCTCTATCCACGAGACGGCCGGGTGCACGGGGAGCTCGGAGCTACTTTCCTCGCCGCCGGCCAAGATCACGACACGCTCCCCACGCTGCGCCAGCTCCGACGCGCGCGCCGGCAAGCGGGTTACTGGCAGCACCTCGACGCGGGCGCGCGGCGCGTAGTGAGACGCGAGCATGCCGGGGGCGCGCGTGTCGCTCGAGGGGGCGCGGCTGACGTTCACCCCCAGCAGTGACTCAATCTGCTCGACCGTGACGCCCCCGGGGCGGAGCAAGGTCGGCACTTCGCGCGTGAGGTCCAAGATCGTCGACTCGACGCCCACGGCGCACTCTCCGCCGTCGAGCAGCACGTCCACGTCGTGGCCCAGATCGAGCGTCACGTGCTCGGCCCGGGTCGGGCTCACGCGACCGAAGCGATTGGCCGAAGGCGCCGCTACGCCGCCGCCGAAGCTGCGCAGCAGCTCGAGCGCGACGGGATGAGCCGGCACGCGCAGGCCGACGCTCGACAGCCCGCCCGTGGTCGCGCTCGGGACGCGGGGGTGCTTGGGCAGCAGCAGCGTGAGCGGACCTGGCCAGCAGGCTCGAGCGAGGCGCTCGGCCGCGGCCGGGACCTGGCTGGCCCAGCGATCGAGCTCCATCATCGAGCCCAAGTGAACGATGAGGGGGTGATTCGCGGGCCGACCTTTGACGGCGAAGATGCGCGCTACGGCCGCGGGGTTCGTGGCGTCGGCGCCGAGCCCGTAAACCGTTTCCGTGGGGAACGCGACGAGCTTGCCTTGCCGTAAGGCGTCGACGGCTCGCTGGATGTCGTGGCGGGAGGTCACGGTGGCGGGTGGGGCGGCGCCCGGGCGCCGGGAGCCTGAGTAGCACCGAGGGCGGGCTCGGGTGAGCTCAAACGGCCGCGGCGACCTCGGCGTAGCGCTCTCTAGCCAGCTCCGCAACGCGCTGCCCCACCCGGCAAGCTGGGCGTTTGCGCTGGCGCGACGCTTTCTTGATCAGTTCGAGGGCCCTCGAGTCATCCAAGCAGGGTGCCAATCGGTTTCATCCTTCGCGCGCGTGGCTGGCATTTCTGCTCCTGGGCGCTGCTGCTGGCTTGCAGCGAGGTCACGCCCGCGGCGGATGATGGCGGCGGTATCGGGGCTGGCTCCACGTCGGCGTCGGGGGGCGCAGGAGCGTCCACTGGCGGCGCGGGTCAGGGCACCGGCGCCGCCGGCAGCAAGCCCAGCGAGGCTGGTGCTGCCACCTCGGGCGGTAACGGCGCGGAGGGATCGGGCGCTGCCACGAGCGCTGGCGGCGTCGCTGCGGGCGGCGGCGGAGGGCTCGGGAACGCTGGCAATGGCGGCGTGCTTCCGGATACCAGCGACGAGATCTACGACCCCGCCCAGCTGCCGCGCTTCGAGATCACACTGCCCGCCGAGTCCATGGCCAGCATCAACTCCGAGACCTACGTGAAAGGTTCGCTTCGGCTCGGCGACGTGAGTGTCAGCGATATCGGCGTGCGGCTCAAAGGTGAAGGCAGCTTACGCACGATCAAACAGAAGGCAGCGTTCAAGCTCAAGTTCGACGAGCTCGTCTCCAAGCAGACCTTTCACGGCCTGCGGCGCTTGACCCTGAACAACATGGTAGAGGATCCCTCGTTCATCGCCGAGCGCCTGGCGTACCACGTCTTTCGCGAGCTCGGGCTGCCTGCGCCTCGTTGCAACAGCGCGCTCGTGTACGTGAACGGTGAGTATTTCGGCGTTTACGCCAACGTGGAGGCCGAGGACAAAACTTTCTTGCGTCGCTGGTTCAGCAGCGACGACGGCAACCTCTACGAGGAAGGGCAGGTCGATTTCACGCCTGGCGCGGAGACCAAGTTCGACCTCGAGACCAACGAACAAGAGAACGACCGCTCCGACCTGGTCGCGCTGATCGCCGCCGTCTCGACGGCCAAAGCAGCCACGTTCATCGCCGATGTTGGCACGCAGCTGGACATGGCCCATTGGCTCGAGTTCACGGCCGCGGAGGCGGCGGTGAACCAGTGGGATATGTATTCGTACACTGTCTTTTACCCGAACAACTTCCGCATCTACCGGGACCCGACGGTGAACAAGTTCACGATGCTGCCGTGGGGCATGGATATGTCGATGAAGCCCTTCCGAGACTCAGGCAAGCCGTTCATCGACGTGCAGGCCATCGCGCGCGCGGGTGATCGCAGCAATGGTCAGATCACGGCCGGCATCCTCTTCAGGAACTGCCTCGCCAGCCCCGGCTGCAAGGAGGCGTACCTCGAGGTCGTCAATCAAGTGGCCGACGCTTACGAGCAGATGGGGCTCGAGGCGCTGGCGAAGCAATACTTCGCTCAGCTCGAGCCCGAGATCACCAAAGACCCGCGCAAGGAATACAGCGCGAGCCAGATCAAGGCCGGCTTCGACTCGCTGATCGCTACCATCCAAGGCCGACCGGCCGCGCTGCGCGCTTCGGCCGCTCCCTGAGCGCCAGATTCAATCTGGCGACGGGAGCCGCGGAGCGCTGGCGCTCTGCTTCGCAGCCGTAACGCGGCATTGGCTCAGCTGTGCCAACTTTCGGATCGAGGCGTCACGGCGCGAAGGACGGCGCGCGCGTCCGACGCGCGACCGCTCCCAGACGGTATCCCGAAATGGCCGCGCAGGTGCCCTCGGCACAACGGTTGCCTTACACCGGGTCCCGAAACGGTCAACCGCATGCCCCCCATCAAATCTGACGCTCGTCTTCGACTCTCGCTCGTCGCCCTCCTCGTTGCCCCCGCTGCCTTGGCTCTAGCGTGCGGCGACACCATTCACAATCGGTACAACATCACCAATCACTACGGTGATGGCGGCGCTGACGGCGCCGAAGGCGGAGCCGCTGGGGAGGCGGGAGCGAGCTCGTCGCCGGGCGGCGAGGGTGGGGAGGTCAACGCGCCGGTGGGTGGCGGAGGCGCGGGGGGAGACGCGGGCGGAGACGCTTCCACCGGAGACCCGCGTTACCCCGACGCGCCGACCGTCACCACGAGCGTGGACGAGCTCCCGTTGGAGCTATGGGAGCCCGGCAATCACTACTGGTTCGCGGTCTCGGATGATCAGCTCAAGCAGATGAACGAGGAGGGCCCGGGCGGAGGAGGCGACGGCATTTACCGGCCCGGCGGCGGCGGCAAGGCCAAGTGGGTCGACCACCTGTTCATCACGACAGCGGGCAAGCGGCCGCAGACCGCGGACTACGGCAAGGTGCAGGCGCGCATCGTGGGTAACTACTCACGCTTCCCGTGGGACGCGAACAACATTCCCAACTTGAACATCGACTCCGACCAGTTCGTCGAGGGCCAGCGCATCGCTGGCTATGAGCACCTACGCTTCAGCAACGGTCAGCGCGGGAGCATCTTCCGTGATCGCGTGGCGTACGACTTGTATCGCATGCTCGACTATCCGGCGCCGCTCGTTACCTACGCCTGGGTAGGCGGCAACGTTTGGGGGCCAGGCATCGAGATCCCCTACATCCTCGTCGAGCGTTACAAGCGCGTCTTCTGCCGGCGCTACGAAGAGGAGTTCGGCGGCGGCTGCCCCAACATGTGGGAGTACTACGGCGACTTCAATCAAGGGGACGGCGGTGGGCCCAAAGCCGGCAAGGGGGCCAGCCTGTTCGACGACCCCGAGAACTGCCAGATCGGCGAGTGCGACGCGACCCGCGCCAAGGAGCTGGAGGCCAGGCTGGCCGAGGCGCCGAAGGGGGAGGGCTTCAAGGCTGCCCTCGAAGAGTACGTCGATTGGCCGGCGTTTCACCGTTTCCAGTGCTTGTCGTGGGTGCTGTCGACTTCGGATGACCCGATCCACGCCAGCAACAACGTGGTGCTCGTCGAGCGCGGCGACGGCAAGTTCCAGTTCTTGCCGTATTCGGTCGACATCAGCCTGGGCTTCGGCGGCGGTGGCTGGAGCGTCGGCTTGCCCGGCGAAGGCAACGCCCTCGCCCGCGGCTGCCAAGCGGAAGAGAGCTGCTGGCAAGATACGCTCGACGTCTGCGAGCAGGTGATCACCCAGCTGCAGGAGCTCGACCCGCATGCGTACCTCGAAGGCATTTGGAAGGAGCTCGACGACCACGGGATGCTGCGTCCCGGCGACGACGGCAACTACCAGGGCATCTACGACTACTTCACCGAGCGGCTCGAGAATTTGCCGAAGGAGCTCGAGGACTACCGCACGGGCGAGTTCTGCGTGTATCCGCAGGTCGACTGCCACGGCACGTGTGTGGAGTATTGGGAGTGTCAGGAGCCGTGCGTGCCTCCCAAGCCCGAGCCCGTGCCTCTACTTGGGGAGAGCGGCGGCGTGGCAGGCGGGGATGCGCCGATCGGCGGCGGTGGGCCGATCGAATGCCCCATGATCGTGAGCTACGGAGTCGATCGCTGAGCGATCGCGAAGAGTTTCTCTGCTTCGGACAACGAAGGATCGAAGAATGAGCAAAGCAATCTTCGCGGCTCGGTCGCGCCTCTCCTGCCTCGCCCTCTTGGCTGCGCCCGCGACGTTGGCGCTGGCGTGCGGCGATGAGATCAACAACGAGTACTTTCGCGAGAACTACTACGGCGACGGCGACGGCGGCGCGGATGCGGAGCCGAAGCCAGGCGATGGGGGCGACGGACCGAGCCGCGCCGGCTCGGCGACGGGCGGAGGCGGTGAGGCCGGTGACGTCAACGATGGCGACGCGGGAGCGGGCGGTGAAGGCTCCTCCGTCGATCGGCTTTACCCTGGCGCGCCGCGCGCCAACACGAGCGTCGCAGAGCACGAGCTCGACGTGTTCGGTAAGGTCGGTAACCACTACTGGTTCGCGGTCTCGGATGCGCAGCTGCTCGCGATGAACCAGGGTAAGCCCGGAGGCGGCGGGCCGATCTGCTGCTTCGAGGACGGCCTCTACACGCCTGGCGGAAGCGGAAAAGCCAACTGGGTCGATCACCTGTGGATCACCAGCGCCGGCGAGAGGCTGCAGATCGCCGACTACGGCAAGGTGCAGGCGCGCATCGTCGGTCAATATTCGCGCTTTCCTTGGGACCCGAACAACATCCCCAACCTGAACATCGACGCCGACGAGTTCATCGACGATCAACGCATCGGCGGCTACGAGCACCTGCGCTTCAACAATGGTCAGCGCGGCAGCATCTTCCGCGATCGCGTCGTGTACGAGCTGTACAAGAAGCTGGGCTATCCCGCGCCGCTCACCACCTACGCTTGGGTCTCCAGCAACGTTTGGGGGAAAGACGTCAAGATTCCGTACATCTTGGTAGAGCGCTACAAGCGCAAGTTTTGTGAGCGGTACGAAGAAGAGCTCGGCGGCGGCTGCGCCAACATGTGGGAGTACGTCGGCGACTTCAATCAAGGCGACGTCGGCATCCCTCGGCGCGGCTCGAGCCTCTTCGATGACCCCGAGAATTGTCAAATCGGCAAGTGCGATGCTACGCGCGTCAAGGAGCTCGAGGCCAAGCTGCGGGAGACGCCCCGTGGCGAGGGCTTCGACGAGGCGCTCGAGGAGTACGTGGATTGGCCCGCGTTTCACCGCGCGCAGTGCCTGTCGTGGCTGCTTGCCACCGGCGACGACACTTTCCACAACAGCAACAACAACGTGCTCGTGGAGCGGGCTGACGGCAAGTTCCAGTATCTGCCCTACTCGGTGGACATGAGCCTCGGCAACTACGGCGATACGCCGCTCCCCGGCGGCAGCGTGCTGGCGCAGGGCTGTCAGTCCGACGAGACGTGCTGGGCGGACACGATCACGGCGTGTGAAGACGTGATCGCCGACATGGTCGAGATCGATCCTGCCAAATTCCTCGACTCCGTTTACGAGGAGCTCGACGCTCACGGCATGCTGCGCGCGGGAGACGCTGGTCGCTTCACCGAGATCAAGACGTTCTTCGTCGAACGTCTGGAGAGCATGCCCGCGCGACTCGAGGAATACCGCGACGGCGGCTTGTATTGCGAGTGGCCGCTGGTCGACTGCAAGGGGGTGTGCGTGTACTACGAGGTTTGCGGTGACCAGTGCATCCCGCCGGGCAAGCCTCTGCCGGGCGACCCGGACGGCCCGTCTCGAGGCGCCGGCGTGATCGGCGGAGTAGGAGGCGTTGCGGCTCCTGCCGGTGGCGCGGGAGCGACTGACGGCGTGGGCGTTGGCGGCGGCATCGTGCCGGGCGGCGCGGGTGGCGGCGGCCCGGTCGAGTGCCCAGTGCCGGAGAAATACGACGTGCGCTGAGCCGTTCAGGCGAGGAGCCGCACCACCACGCCGGCTCGGATCTTGAGCGTTCCCAGCATGGCCTTGAACGGCGTGATGCCGAAGTCCGGCTGGTGGAGCTCGACCTCGAGCTGCTGGCGACCTGAAACGAGCTGAGTCCGAGCTTGGAGCGGCCGCGTTCGCCCGTGAAGCGTGAGCTCCCCGCTGACGTCGTAGCCGCCGTCCGCCCGCTTGGTGAGGCTCGCGGAGCGGAACGTCGCTTCGGGGAAGCGCTGCGTGTGCAGCACCTCCTCGCGAATTTGGCTCGCGATCTTCAGCTTGTCGGCGTCGGAGAGAGCGCTCGGGTTTTCTGCGCCGTCCTTCATGGGGGTGTCGACGCTGAGCGACGAGGTATCGAAGGTCGCGATCACGCTGCCCGCGGCTTCATCGACTTCGATCGAAAACGAGCCGACGCGAAGGCGCAGATCGTGGGCGACGGGTGAAAGTAGGCCTTCTTTGAAGGTGAACACGTCGCACCGGGCATTTCCAGAGTCGAAACGGGGCATGCGGCTGCTCACGCTAGCCGTTTCGAGCGTCCCTGGCGAACGCTCAACGGCGAGCGCGCGAAGCCTGCGAGTCGGCTTCGGCTTCAGCGTCGGCGGCCGCGACGTCTTCCTCGAGGACGCGCCAGCGGCGCTCTTCGCCCTCGAAGTCGTAGACGACGTGACCTTCGGCGTCGACGTCGACGGTGACGGCGGTCGCGCGCTCGCGCGCCAGCTCCGTGATCAGGCTATCGACCTCGGCCTCGGGGAGCTCGAGCGCGCGGCTCGCCTCCAGGGCGCTGATGGGGCCCCGGCGGTGCTGCACGAACGCGCGTACGGCGTCGCGCTTCACGCGGCGCTGCTTCTCGGCGCCGCTCTGCCGCAGCTTGCTGCCGCCGAAGAGCAGCAGCAAACCGAAGAACAGCGACGCCGCTGCAGTCGGTATCGCGAACGCCCAACTCAGCGCTAGCGTCGCCGAAAACGCTTGAAACAAGAACCACAAGCCGACCGACAGCGAAAGCCCGAGCACCAACACCGCCGTCCCCGCCACGGAAGCGGCGATGCCGCCGAGCCGCGACGGTTGACCGGCGAGCGTCAGGTTCGGGGCCGCGAGCAGGAAGCGCGCGGCGCCGCAGGCCGCGCAGCGCGACTCCAGCCCGCGCAGCACGATGGGCGCGCGCTTTCCGCACTTCGGGCACTGGGAGGCGAGGGGCGAGGCAGCCAAGGCAGAGCTAACGTAGCCCGGGGCGCCGCGACGCGCGATGGTTTACTCGACAGCGCGCTTGCCGCCCGAGTGAGCGCTGGCGCTGGGCGGGCCAGAGGGCGCGCTGGGCGGCGCCGCGACCGCTGACGACGAAGGCGCGAGGCTCGAGAGAGGCGCGCCGCTGATGGCGCCTGCCGTCGCGCGCGCAGGATCGTCATCGGGATCGTCATCGAAGAGGCGGGGCAGCGTCACGGCGAGCGCGAGCGAGACGCCGACGCTGGCGGCGATCCAAGGACCGAGCGCCGGCTTGGGCGCGCGTCGCCTGCGCGGCGAGCGCTCCGAGCGAGCCGGGCTCACGCTCTCCGCCGTCGGTGGCTGTGAGATCGCGATGGCGCGCAGGGAGGCGGCGCTGGTGTTCGCTCCACCTGGCCCTGCCTCGGCGTCGAAGGCGTCGGCGGCCAGCTGCGCGCGTCTCAGCGCTTCGTGGCGAGCGAGCTTGCGATCCCCGAGCACGCGCTTCATGAACTCCGCGTGCTCGAGCTGCCCGGCCTCCGTGAAGGCGTCGGGCACCGCGCGCTCCAATGCGCTGCGCATCTCGTCGGCGCTCTCGAAGCGGTCCTCGGGCGATTTCTGCAGGGCTCTCAGCACGACTCGCTCGAGCTCGGCCGGGTAATCACTCACCACGCTCGAGGGCGGGGTGACCGGCTCGCTGCTGGTGATGGCGTGAATCACGCTCGCCGTGCTCAGCTGCTTGAAAGGGTGGCGGCCTGTCGTCAGCAGGTAGAGGAGGATGCCGGTCGCGAAGATGTCACAGCGGCGATCGACGGTGGTGCCGAGGATCTGCTCGGGCGACATGTGCGAAAACTTGCTCTGCAGATCACCGGCCACCGCTTGCGCGGAAGCGTGCTGGGTGGCTTTGGCGATGCCGAAATCCAGCAGCTTGACCACGCCGTCGTACGTGACCAAGATGTTGTGCGGTGAAACGTCGCGGTGAACGACGCCACTGGGAGCGGTTTCATGCACCAGACCATGAGCCGCTTCCAGGCCCAGCAGCACCTGGCTCACGAGGCGCGCCGCGACTCCGAGCGGCATCCCACCTCGCTCGTCGGCGCGGTCTAGCACGAACCCGAGCGGCTCCCCATCGACCCACTCCATGACCAAGTACAGCAAGCCTTCATGCTCGGCGAGCTCGAGCGTGTGCACGACGTTGGCGTGCTGAATGAGCGCGGCCAGGCGCGCTTCCTCTTGAAGCATGCCCTCGAGGCGCTTGCGATCCGACTGGCCGGGTAGCAGCGTCTTGATCGCGACGAGCTTGTTGAAACCGCGAGCGCCGCGCAGCCGAGCGAGCCACACTTGTCCCATGCCGCCGCGGGCGACTTCGACGAGCAGCTGATAGCGGCCGAGAGAGCGGTGAGGCGCGAGTCGTTCCGGCATGTGGAAGTAGCGCGCGGGAGGCCGTGGGGAGCAGGAGCGCTCTTCGCTCGCGCGCGCTACTTTTGATGGTACCCGCCCGAGGGCCTGCGGCTCAACGGGAGCCTGCCCCCGGCTCGTAGTTATTCTGGTCGAGCGCGAACGCCCGCCAGCGTCAGTCGAGCCGCCTTTTCGCCTCAGTCGCGTCAGTCGCCTCAGTCGCCGAAGAGCCCGATAGGACGGCGTCTCGCGACTTCTCGGTGAAACACCGCGATTTGCGGGCTATTCAGAGCTGCCGGCCTCCGGGCTCGTAGCGCTATTCGCAGATGCCCGCTGGCTGGCAGGTCTTCGGCGCTTCGCACGCGCTGTCGTCGAGGCACGACTCGACGCCGGTATCTACGGCGCGGGTCACGTCGGAAGACACGAGGAACGTCAGGTTGGGCGTGGCGCTACTCTCGCCGACGGACACGCGGTTCACGTTGATGGTCGGGAAGCCCGCCAAGCCGAGGTCGATCAGCTTCGTCACCAGCGACGCCGGGATCTCGAATGACCCCGTGTCGGCGACCTCGCAGTCGATCTGACCCTTCTTGCCGCCGTGATGCGAGACGTCGAGCCCAATGCGGATGCGCGTGGCGTCACCCGCCTGCGCGACCCACTGCACCTTCACCGATTGCCCGGACATGACCGGGATGGGATCGGGCCCTGTGAGCTCGAGCGGCGCAATGCACTTGGCATCGAGCGCGAGCCCGGGCGCGCTGACGGAGAGGGCGTCGCCGGGCGCGCACGGCGGATAGGCGAGCGACGGTGGTTGGTAGACGAGCATCGTCGTCTTCGCTACGAGCTCGAGCGGCTCGCCGAGACCCGTGACGGTCAACGTGCCGACGTCGCGCGGCTTGGGGTACGGCGTGCAAACGTCGTCCGCGGTGCACACGTCGGGGGAGCACGACGTCGCGCAAAACGGCAATGCGGGCACCAGCAGCTTGCAGTCGCCTACCTCATCCGAGAGCTCGAGCGGAAATGACTCAGGGCTCGCGGCGTCGAAGAAGCGGCCCACCAAGCCGACGCGCCCTTCGCCGGTGTCGGAAGGGGGGATCAGCTGGAGCACGACGCCGCCGTGGGTGTCGGGATCCAGCGTGGAGGCATTGCCGGCGGCGCCGCTCCCCGAGCCGGCGTTGCTCGAGCCGCCGTTACTCGAGCCGGCCGTCGCCGCGCCTGCGTTGCCTGAGGGGCCGTCGTCTTTGGAGTCCGACGAGCAAGCGCTCGCGCTCAAGCAGGCGACGAAGCACGTGAGGGTGAGAAAGATGGACTGATGGCTCCGGACAGATCGCAACATGGAGTGCTCGTTTCCGACGAGCAGCAGAGTAGCGGCCTTCGAGCTCGGGTCATGAAAAAGTTTTTGTCGACGCCGATTGTTGGTTGGTCGGGGTTCATGCTGCCCAGGTTGGAAGTTTCTGTCCGAGTGTCGGTGCAGTTTTCCTCACGTGCCTTTCGCGTGACTGCTCGAGTTACGATGGCGTCATGATGACGCGAGTGTGGTGCGCGTGGGCCCTCGCGGCCTCCGCCTTGTCGTGCAGCTCGGGCGGGGACAACGCCGACACGTCGATGGGCGGCGCGCCGAGCGCGGGCACGTCGGGGGCGGCCACCACGACGGCCGGCATGACGAGCAGCGGCGGGGTTGCGAGCACGGCAGGCGCGCCTAGCGGCGGTCAACCTTCGTCGGGCGGAGGCGGCAGCGGCGGCGTGAGCTCTGTCGCCGGTAGCAGCACCGGCGGTGATAGCGCCGGCACGTCCTCGACGGGCGGCGTGAGTCAAGTCGATCCAGCGCTCGAAAAGTTCAGCTTCTTTTTGACGAGCCTGGCCTCCATTCGCATCGTCTCCAAAAACGAAGAGGGTTTCGGTGGCGACCTGACCTTCGGCGAAACGGGTGACGGCGCGGGCTTGCGTGGCGCGGACAAGATTTGCAAAGCCATCGCCGAGCTGGGCATGCCCGGCGCTGGCGCGAAAGATTGGCGCGCGTTCCTGAGCGCGACGAAGGGCCCCGACGGCAAACCCGTGCACGCCAAGTCGCGCATCGGCAACGGGCCCTGGTACGACGCGGCGGGGCGGTTGGTGGCCATGACGCTAGCTGACTTGATTGGCAGCAATCGGCCCAAGGGCGCCGACCCTGCGATCCGTGACGACCTGCCCAACGAGTTCGGCATCCCCAATCACTCCGCGGACGCGCCGGGCTGCACCGGCAACGCCTGCCCCGACAATCATCAAGTCTTGACCGGCACGAACTGCGTCGGCGAGCTGTACACGGGCGGCGGATCCGGCTTCGGGAACAACGAGGTCACGGCAGACTGCACGGGTGTGGTCCCCGCTCAGAATGAGCCGGATCCTGAGTACACCTGCAACGATTGGACGAGCAAAGAGCCGGCAGGCAAGCCGTGGTGCGGCCACTCGTGGCCGCGGCAAGGCAGCGGCCTCAGCTGGATGTCGGCGGCTCGAGACGGCGGCTGCGCGCCTTGCGTGAAGATCGTCGAAATGGGCGGCGTGAGCGGGATGTGCGTGGGTTCGGCGGGCGGCTACGGCGGTTTCTACTGCTTCGAGTACAAGCCGTGAGACACTGACGCTCGTGTCACGGCGCATCGCGCCAGTCGATTCCCACGGACTCCACTGGCGCGACGACGGTTCATTCAGCATCCTAGTGGATGGTTCTGAAGCGCGCGGCGAGTGCGCTGTTGGCCCTTTCGGTAGTCGCGTGTGCGCACGCTGAGCCTCATCCCGGGAGCGTCCCGCGAGAGCCGCTCGCCCATGAGCGCGAGAGCTCGCGGCGACAGGTGGCGGAGCAGGCGCGGCGCTTGGAGCTGCTGCTCAGCGGTGCAGGTCTGGAGGCCGCGCCTGCCGCGCCCTTTCGCTTCGTGGGGGCCGACGACGGGCCCGTTCCCGCCTTCACGCTCACGACCCCCGACGGCTGGCGCTACGACTCTCAGGCCCTTGTCGGGGAGCAGCCGTTCGTGCTCGTTTTCTTCGCCACGTGGTGCGAGTACTGTAGCGGTGAGCTGCGGGTGCTAGAGAGCGCGTTGGCCGAGGTCGAGCCCATGCTCGTGATCCCCGTCTCGGCCGACGACGCGGCGACCTGGCACCGCGTGCCTGGCTACTTGGCGTCGCACGGCATCGTCCAGCCGGCGGTGCGAGCCAGGGATTATCCGTTTTTTTCCGTGGCCTACAACCCGTCCGACACCGTGCCGGTCGTGGTGATCGTGGGGCGCCGCGGCGCGCTCGTCGATTACCATGTTGGCTACGAGCCCGCGCACGCGGCTCGCCTCGTGACGTCGCTCAGGCTGGCCCAGCGGAGGCCGAGCTCCGCGGAGCAAGCCGGCATGGCCGAATGAGAGCTCGTCACGCACCGCGCGTGCTCCACCGAAACCGACCCTGCCCCCGGGGCCGCGCTCGCGCGGGGCCTCGTCTACGGATCGAGGCTGGCTGTGGAGGGCGCGGTCTTGCCAGCTCTGGACCAAAAATGTTGTGCTCGCCCCCGTGACCTCGGCGCGCGCGCTGCATCGAGCGGCTCAGGCTGCGATGAACGCGCGCTTTTCGCTCGACTGGCTGGAGCGCGCACCGTACCGCGACCTGCATCCGCAGCTGGTAGCCGCGCTTCGTCCGCTTTCGGCGTGGCCCGAGCCGGCGCATTACGATGCGCTGGCACAGGTGGTCCCGCGGGCAGCCGACGTCGAGCTGCCGCGTTTCGTGAAGCAGAGCCGTGAGGCGCTGCTGGAGGTGGGCGGCTACGAGCAGCACGTGGCCCAGCTCGGGGCGGTGCCGACGCGCCCGAGGCACTGGCACGATTTCTTCAACATGATCGTTTGGGCGCACTTCCCGAAGCTGCGTTGGGCGCTCAATTCAATCCACGTCGATCCTCGGGTAGGCCCCATCGATCCGCGCAACGGCCGGGCGCCCGCGCAGAACCTGGCGGCGACGTTCGACGAGTCGGGCGTGCTCGTGGTGAGCAGCAGTCGGAGCTTGCTCGAGGAGCTGCGTGCGCTCCGCTTCAAGCGCGTGCTGTGGGAGCGTCGTGAAGAGCTGGTCGCGACCACGCACTTCTGGATCGTCGGCCACGGCACGCTCGAATCGCTGCTCACGCCGCACCCAGGGCTGGCGGCCAAGGGGCTATTGCTGCACGTGCCGGCAATACCTGCGGCCTCTGAGCTCGACGCGCTCCGCTTCGACATCGACGCGCGTGCGGCCCAGCGGGTGGCGTCGTGGCGCGAGCGCCTCACGGTGCTGGACCCGGTGCCGCTGCTCGGCTTGCCCGGCTACTGCGACAACGAGCGCGCGGCCTTCTACGACGACGCGCGCTACTTTCGCTTCGAGCGGGCCTCGCGGCGCCCGGCCTCGAGCGCGGACGTGGGCTTCGAATGAGGCGCGGCTGGGGCGGGGCTACTCAGCGCAGCCCGTAGTCGGCCGCCATCTTTTCGTAGAGCGACATCATCTCGGGGATGGCGACGAACTTGTTCCAGGCGCCGTCGGTCGTGAACAGGGGGTGATTGGGGTGCGTTTCGTACGCGCGCGTCGGGTCCCAATTGAAGGTTCCGAGGCCGCGGCGGTTCGGGAGATTGAACATCGTGTCGTTGGCGGCGCGCTGCTCCGCGGAGTATTCGGCGATGATGAACTTGAGGTTCGGGTAATCCTGTGCGAGCGCCGCGAAGGTCGCTTGCCACTGCTGCGGGGTGCCTTGATAACCCGCGACGCCGTTGGGCCCTGTCGCGTAGCAAGACTGACCCAGAATGTCGAAAGCGACGCCGGCTCCGAGCACTCCGTCGAGCCACCACTTGGACGTCTCGAGGTTGTGGCACTTCTCGATGTGCAGCATGATCTGAATCGAGGGATCGACCTCTCGCACTGCACGGATGCCCGCCTTGAGCAGCGCAGCCAAGCCCGCGAAGTCGCTGTCCTTGGCCCGGCCGGCTTCCCACAGCATGCCGCTCGTGATCTCGTTGCCGATCTGCACGATGTCCGGCCTGGCCGACGCGGCCTTGAGCTGGGTCACCGCGTCCTTGGTATAGTCGTAGACTTTTGTTTCTAGTGCGGCCAGCCCCAGCCCGGCCCAGGCCGCGGGCGGCTTTTGGGCGCCCGGGTTCGTCCAAGTGTCGGAATAGTGAAGATCGAGCAAGAAGCCCATGCCGATGCTCTTGACCCGCTTGGCGAGCGTGGTGGTGTGCGCCAAGTCGCGGAAGGGCTGCTCTTTGTCAGCGGCGTAGCCGCCGGCCGCGCCGGGGTTCACGAACGTGTCGATGCGGATGAAGTTGAACCCGTGGTCTTTGAGCAGCTGCTCGAGCGACTTCTGCTGACCCGCGTCGGTGTACGTCGCGCCCCAGTATTCGTCTTCGATCGTGATGGTGACGTCAGCGCCCAAGATGAAGGGCGGCAACTTGACGTCGCCGCTGCTGCCGCCGTTATTACCGCCGGCGCTGCCACCGCCGCTGCCGCCGGTCGCTCCGCCGCCGCCGGTCATCTCGCTCGCGCCTGCTGCACCGCCGCTCGCGGTGACACCGCCCTGACCGGCCTCGGAGAGGGCGCCACCGCTCCCCGCCATCGCCATGCCGCCGCTCGCATCGCCCGCGACGCCGGCCGGCGCACCGGCGCCAGCGACGCCCGTGCTGCCAGCGCTCGAGCCGCCCGCCCCCGCGTTTCCTCCCGTCAGCGGATCGGACGTGCCGCATGCGAGCAGCCCGCACGCCACAGCGACGGCCAGCCAACGACCGAAGGGTTCAAGGGTGCGTACATTTCCCCGGCGCATGCTCCAGCTATGCCACTGACTGGCAGCTCTCGGCTCGGGTTTTTTGTAAACCCACATCGGCGTCAGCCTCCATTCGCCACGTTCGGCGCCTGCGGACCAACGATGGCTGCGATTTTTCGCGTCGAAGTAGAAGCAAGCGAGCCGGGCTGAGCCCATCCGATAGTGTGCATCGAGTGCTCCTCCCCGAGGACGACCTCGGCGAGGGCCGGCGCCGCTTCGCCACGAAGATATGCCAGCGTGAGCCAACCGCGTTGCCGAGCTGAGCCGAGCGAGGCCGTCGAACGAGCGGCGAGGCGCGTCATGCCTCGAGCGAAATCGAAATGCGTTGATTGGCGCGACGCTTGCTTAGTGTCGGTACCTCGCTCGGAGCTGCGTGCTGGCGGGCGGGAACAACGACGAGGAGAGGTTCGCACGATGATGAAGCTATCGAGACGTTTGGGGACTCTGTTCTTGGTTGCGGCCGTGACTTCGCTGGCGGGCTGCGGTCAAGCGAGCGATGGCGGTGGCGACGAGACGGGCGCCGTTGGAAAGCTCGCGCTCCCGCTCACGACCCAAGGCGCGTCGGGCGTTACCTATCGGCTGCGCGATGCAACCTTCACGATCACCGGCTGGCCATTTGGCGGCTCGGCGGGCTCCAGCATGGGTGGTGGGGGCGGCGGCTACACGACCGTGACGGTGAGCAGCGAGACCGATCCTGATGCGCCCACCATCAGCGTCCCCTTGGAGGAGGGTCAGTATTACGTCGAGCTGCTGCCAGGTTGGCATTTCGAGAAGATCACGACGGACGGCGTGGAGCAGGTGGACGCCACGTTGCTCTCCAGCAACCCGCAGTGGGTTTGGGTGTCGCGACAATGGACGTCGTTCGCCGAATTTCAATTTGGCCTCGGCGGCCGCGAAATCTGGCTCAACGGTGAGCTCAACCTCGGGGTCGTAGTCTACGAAGACCCCAGTGAGATCTACGGCGGCACGGGCGGCATGGGCGGCGCTGCTGGCACCGCCGGCTTCCCCGGCGGCGCTGCCGGCTTCCCGATGGGCGGGACGAGCCCGTAGTCGGCACGCTCGTGCCTCGAGGCGAGCTCCGCGCGGCCGGTCAGCGCCGGGGTTCGCCTCGGGCAGAGGCGGTAAGCGAGCGGCGGCGTGAGGCCTGCATCACGCGCCGCTCGTCGCTCGCGCCGCGACGCGCGCTAGGTGCAAAAGCGGGCCTACGAGAGTGGCGCCATGAGCGCAGAGCGGTTCGCTGCCCGGCATGTCGAGGACCAGATAGTCGCGAGGCACGACGTCGTAGCCGGCCAGGTGTCGCACGTGCCGCAGCTTGCGATCGTCGGGGAGGATGAGCTCCGCCACGAACGTGACGCTCGCGCTTGCATCGAAAGGTGCGCCGTAACGCATCAGCACGCCGTCGAGCGCTCGCAGGGGTAGACGGAGCGGCCCGTCGGGCGTGACGAGCTCGAGCTGTGCTTCGCTCGCGCGCAAATACACTCCGCTGAGCTCGCCGGTCTCGCTCGTTCGTTCGTGGATCTTCAGCACGCTCCGCTCACCGTACCGTCAGCGGCTCGAGAGGGCCAGCGTGCTGGCTCCATGACCTGCAACGAGGAAATACCTGAAAATCGCCCTAAGCCGGCGCCGCGAGCGGCACGGCTCCTCGGCGGCGCGCTGCGGGCTACAGGTCCGCGTACTTCGTCACCGCGAAGGTGTCGCACTGGCGCGCGTCGCCCGCGTCGAAGCCGCGACGGAACCAGCGGATGCGCTGCGCGCTGCTGCCGTGGGTGTAGTCGCTGGCGCTCGAGTGGCCGAGCGCGTCGTCGCCGATGGCGTGAGCGGCGTTGACGGCCTCTTTCAAGTCTTCGTCGGTGATCTTGAGAGACGCGCGCGCGGTGTGGCCCCACACCCCCGCCAAGCAATCGGCCTGCAGCTCCACGCGGACCGACGCTTGGTTCTTGGTCTCGCCGGCGGGCTTCAGCTGGGTCGCGCCGATCAGGTTCTGGATGTGATGCCCGACCTCATGCGCGATGACGTAGGCTTGCGCGAAGTCGCCCGGGGCCTTGAGTCGCTTCTCCATGACGTCGTAGAACGAGGGATCGATGTAGAGCTTGCGATCGCCGGGGCAGTAGAAGGGGCCGACGTCGGAGGTGGCGCTGCCGCAGCCGCCAGTCGAAACGGCGTTGGCGAACACCACGAGCGTCGGCTCCTGGTAGGGGCCAGGAGGGCGACCGTAGCTGGGCAGCTCCGCCTGCTGAAACTTGGGGCCCCACACGTCTTCGGTGGAGGCGAGCACGGCGCGCGAGAAATCACAGGCCTTGTTGTGCGTGCTCGACGCCTCGCACACGCTGCCGGCGCCCGGCTCCGCCTGGCTCGAGCCCTGCGCGCCTCCCCCGATCACGCTCAGGAGCGCTTGCTTGACGCCCGCGGGCATCACGAAATACACGACGCCGGCTAGCACCGCCAACACCGCCGTGCCCTTGAGCCCGAGCATGCGCACGACGGAAGAGAGCGCGCTGATCGGCAAACCCCCGCCACCGCCGCCGCGAGCTCCGCTGCCGCGATCTTCGAACTTGCTCGACCTGCGTTGCCCCTCGATGTCCACGGTGGTGCTCCTTGATACGAGACCCCGCCGTAGTCGCGCCGCCATGAGGCAGCAAGGCACGGCCCTGATTGCGCCAATTTCACGGAAGCGTCGCGGCGGCTGCTCAGTGGTAGCGGAAGAGTTCCGTCACGATGTGAAACTAGCCGTTCATTTCGAGACCTTACGAACTGGAACCGGTTTCAGTCGTGCTACGCCAGCGGGGCCTCATGCGTGTGAGGCCAGCGGGAGACATCAACTTGAAGAGCAATTGGCGAGCACGAAGTGGTTGGATGAGCTCGGTGGCCCTGCTGGGTGCGGTGGCGCTGCTGAGCGGATGTGACGCGGTGGGTGACGCCGCCGGAGCGGCGGGCGGCGCGGGCACGCCCTCGGCCGGCTCCGCGACGGTTGGCGGCCCAGGCTCGGGCGGGGGAAGCGCGGTCGGCGGCAGCGCCGCGGGCGCGTCGGGCGGCTCCGGCGGCTCCGGCGGCTCTAGCGTCATCGCACCGATGATTTGCAGCGCCAGCTACGAAGCCGAAGCCATGACGCCTTCGACCGGTGAAGCGGCGGACGGCGGCTGGAACATCTACACCGTAGGCTCCCTGAAGGGCTCTCACGCCTTCAAAGGCGGCAAGACCACGCTCACGGTGCACGCGCGCGGCTCCGTCGCGGCCGGCGAATGGCCGCACATGGTCGTCAAGGTCGGCGACAAGACGGTGGGCGAGCAAGACGTCACGAGCGACACATTCATGGCCTACTCCTTCGAGGCCAGCGTGACCGCGGGCACGCAAGACATCGTGATCGAGTTCACGAACGACAGCGACGGCACCGAAGAGGATCGCAACCTCTATGTAGACAAGGTCGGAGTCGAAGAGCTGTGCGGTGGCGGCGACACCGGCGCGGGCGGCAGCGGTAGCGGCGGCGGGGGAGCTGTCGACGGCAGCAACCCGTTCTCGACCCCGCTCTACGTGGACCCGAACTCGAAGGCAGCCAGCGCCGCCAATGGGCTGAGCGGCACAGACGCGGACTTGATGAAGAAGATCGCGTCGTCACCGCAAGGGGTATGGATCTTGGGTGGGGATCCGGGCGGGGCCGTGAGCTCCGCTATCGACAAGGCGGGAAGCCAGCTGAGCGTGCTGGTGGCTTACAACATCTTCAACCGCGACTGCGGCAACATGTCGAGCGGCGGCGCGGCGGACGCGAGCGCCTACAAGAGCTGGATCGACAGCTTCGCGAGGGCCATCGGCGACGACAAGGTGGCGGTGGTGCTCGAGCCCGATACGCTGGCGCACGATTGCGATCCGACGCGCGCCCAATCGCTCGCCTACGCGGTGACCGCGCTCAAGGCCAAGCCCAACGCCTACGTTTACATCGACGCAGGTCACTCCGGCTGGGTGCCGGACGCCACCATGGCGTCGCGGCTCAAGTCGGCCGGCATCGACGGCGCCGACGGCTTCTCGCTCAACGTCTCCAGCTTCCAGACCACCGAGTCGTCCATCGCCTACGGGAAGGCCATCTCGCGCCAGGTCGGCAACAAGCCGTTCATCATCGACACCAGCCGCAACGGCAAGGGGCCGGCGGGCTCGGAGTGGTGCAATCCGCCGGGGCGCGGCTTGGGTGAAAAGCCCACCGGCAGCACCGGTGACCCGCTCGTCCACGCCTTCTTTTGGATCAAGCGGCCCGGTGAGTCCGATGGCGCCTGCAACGGCGGTCCGGCCGCGGGACAGTGGTTCCAGAGCTACGCGCTGGAGCTCGCGAAGAACGCCGTGTTCTGAGCGCGCCCGTGGCGTTCGACGCCGCGCGCTACGGCGCGGCGCGACCGGCTTCGGGATCCGTGCTTCGCGTGGCGGCGGCCGGCGGCGGGGCGCCGGGGGCTCGCCGGCGCCGGAACAGGTTGCCCATACGCCGCCAGCGCTCGCTCGCCGCGAGATCGTCGAGCAGGGAGTAGGCGACGGGGGTCATGATCAGCGTGAGCAGCAAGCACAGCGACTGCCCGCCGATGACCACGACCGCGATCGAGCGTCGCTCTTCGGCGCCGGGGCCGGTGCCCAGCCACAGCGGCAGCATGCCGGCCACGAGCGCGAGCGTGGTCATCAAGATTGGCCGCAAGCGATCGCGGTTGGCTTGAAGGATCGCGGCCGCGCGCGGCATCCCGCCTTCGCGCAGCTTGTTCATGTGATCGACTTGCAGAATCGAGTTCTTTTTTACGACGCCGAACAACACGAGCAAGCCGAGCGCAGAGTAGAGGTTGAGCGTGTTGCCGGTGGCCCACAAGCTCAGGAGCGCGAACGGGATCGACAGCGGCAACGCGAGCAAGATCGTCACCGGGTGGATCAGGCTCTCGTACTGCGCAGCCAAGATCATGTACATGAGCGCGATCGACAGCGCGAACGCCCAGATGAACTGCTCGAAGGTGCGCTCCAGCTCCGCGCCGCGACCGCGCACGCTGCTGGTGTAGGCGGCGGGCATGTCCATCTCGCGCACCGCGCCCCGCAGCGCCTCCAGACGATCGGCGAGCGCGTAGCCGGGGGCGACGCCGGCGCGCAGGCTGGCCGTGCGCTGGCGATCGAGCCTGTCGATGCGGGCGGGGCTCTGCCCGGGTACCAGCTTGACCAAGTTGTCGAGCCGGACCAGCTCGCCGGCCCCAGCGCCGCTCTGCGCGCCGCGTGACACGTACAAGCGGTTGATGGTGTCCTCGTGGCTGCGGTCCGCGTCCTCGAGGCGCAGCTGCACGTGGTAGTTCTCGTTGGCGCTGGCGTCGCGGAAGCGCGAGACCTCGTCGTCTCCGCCCACCATCAGCCGCAGCGCGGTGGCGATGTCTTGGGTGCGCACCCCCAAGTCCGCCGCGCGCTCGCGGTCGATGATGACGCGCAGCTCGGGCTTGTCCAAATCCAGCGTCGTGTCGGCGTCGACGATGCCGCCGAGGTTGGCGGCGCGCTTCTTGAGCTCCTTGGTGTACTTCTCGAGCGCCTCCAGCTCCGGCCCTTGGATCGCCAAATCTATGTCGAAATTGCCGCCGCCGATGCTGAACGCGGGCATGTTTCGTACCGAGATGCGCAGCTCCCGGAACTTCTTCAGTCGCTTGCGCACCTGCTGCATGACGTCGCGCTGCGCGTAGTTGTTCTGAAACGCGCGCAGCGGATTGCCGCTCAGCGTCTCGTTCCACAGTCGCGTGGGCGAGAAGGTGCGCTCCTCGTGCGGTGCGATGCGCACGAAGACCTCGCCCGAGTTCACGCCACCGATGAAGCTGCTGCCGGCCGTGACGAGCACGGTGCGGATCGCGGGGATCTGTCGCAGCTCCGCGTCGATGCGGCGCATCACGTCATCCATGGCGGAGATGCTGGCGTCGAGGGGGGCCGTCACGCGGATCTCGAACTCGGCCTCGTCGACGTCGGAGGGGATGTACTCTTGCTTGACGAGCCCGTACAGCGGCACCGACGAGGCGATCACGACCAGCGCCACGAGCGCCAGCAGACCCCGCCTGCGCATCGACGCCACCAGGGCTCGGGCGTACAGGTCATCGATGCGAGCGTAGAAGCCGACGCGCGACTTGGCGGAGTGCTCGCGCTTGCCCTCGTGCTCATCCGCGTGCTCTTCGCCGCGCAAGAGTCGCGCGCTCATCATCGGGGTCAGCGTGAACGACACGAGCAGGCTCACCATGATCGCGACGGCCGCGGTGATGCCGAACTGGAACAAAAATCGCCCCGAAATGGACGACATGAACGAGACCGGCACGAAGATCACGACGAGCGAGAGCGTCGTAGCCAGCACCGCGAGGCCGATCTCGGCCGTGGCCTGCTTGGCGGCTTCGAAGGCGCCGAGCTTCTTCTCCTCCACGAAGCGGAAGATGTTCTCGAGCACCACGATGGCGTCGTCGATCACGATGCCGACCATCAGCACCAGGGCCAACATCGTCACGCTGTTGAGCGTGAAGTCGAGGACCCACATCATGCCGAAGGTGGCGATCACCGACGTCGGGATGGCGATGCCCGCGATCAAGGTGGAGCGCCACGAGCGCATGAACGCCAGCACCACCAGGCAGGCGAGCACGCTGCCCAGCACCAGGTGCAGGTTGATCTCGTGCAGCGCGGCGTAGATGTAGCGCGACTGATCCTGGATCAGCTCGAGCCTCACGTCCGAGGGGAGGTTGGCCTGCACCCGCTTGAGGTTCTCTTTCGCGGCCTCGATCACCGCGACGGTGTTGGCCCCCGACTGACGACGTAGCTGGAGCACGACCGTCGGCTTACCGTCGAGCCGCGACACCGTGCGCTGCTCGAAGGTGCCGTCCTCCGCTCGGCCTACGTCGCGAATCCGCACCGGGGCGCCGTTGACGGTGGCGATGACCAGCTCTTCGAAGGCATCCGCGCTCTCGAAGCGGCCCATCGTTCGCAAGGTTCGCTCGTTCGCCCCGCGCGTGACGTTGCCCCCTGGCACGTTGGCGTTCTGCTGGGTGATCGCGTCGCGGACGGCGGTGATCGGTAGGCCGTAGTGAGCCAGCCGATTGGCGTCGATCCAAACGTTGATCGAGCGCTCCTGACCGCCCACGATTTGCACCTCACCGATGCCGGCGGTGCGCTCGAGCTGCACGCGCACCACTTTGTCGGCCAGCTCGGTCAGCTCTCGGAGCGGGCGCTCGGCGGCGAGCGCCAGTCGCAGGATGGGCGTGTCGTCGTTGTCACGCTTGGAGACGGTCGGCGGGTCCGTCTCGTCGGGCAGGTTCCGGAGCGCGCCTTGCACGCGATCGCGCACGTCTTGCGCGGCGGTGTCGACGTCGCGCTCCAAGTTGAACGTCGCGATGACCACGGAGGTGCCGGCGGACGTGATGGACCTGAGCTCGGTGATGCCCTCGACCGTGTTGACGGCCTCTTCGATCTCTTCGGTGATCTCGGACTCGACGTCTTCGGGCGCGCCGCCGGGCAGGGTGGCGCGCACCATCACGGTCGGCAGATCGACGGTGGGGAAGCGGTTGACCCCTAGGTCGAAGTACGCCACCGCCCCGACGACCACCATCGCCAGCACCAGCATGACGGCGAAGATCGGGCGCCTGATGCAAATTTCGGCCAGCTTCTGCATCGGCTAGCCTTCCGTGACCTGCACCGGCTGGCCTTGCTGCAGCGAGCCCGGCTTCTCGACGACCTTGTCGCCCGCCGCGAGCCCCGACAGCACTTCGATGAAGTCGCCGGAGCGCTTGCCCGTCGTGACTTGCTTTTCTACCGCCTTGCCGTCTTCGATCTGGATGACCTTCGACAGCCCGGCGAACACCACGATCGCGCTTTGGGGGAGGGTGAGCGCCGGGCTCGAGCCGATGACGATGCGGGCACGCGCCAAGATGCCCGGGCGCAGCGTACCGGGGTTTCGGATGTCCGCCTCGACCTGCAGCGTGCGGTTCTGCTGATCGAGCGCGGGCGCGATGCGAGCGAGTGTGCCCTCGTACACTTTCGGATCACCGTCGGCCTGCACGTGAACGGCGTCGCCCTGCTTGACGGACGCCGCGTCGCGCTCGGGAATGGCCAGCTTCAGGCGCAAGGGATCGATGCGCACGACGTCGGCGATGGGGGCCCCGACCGCGACGAACTCACCCATGTTGGCCCGCCTCGCCTGCACCACGCCGGTGATGGGCGAGCGGATCACGGCGTCCGCCAGCTGCTGCGCCGCCTGCCGCAGCTCGGAGCGGCGCTGGCGAAGCGTGGCCTGGCGCTGACGAGTCTCTTCGCGCGCGGCTTGGACCGCGGTTTCGGCGCGCAGGAACGTCGCTTGGGCCGCGTCGAGCTGGGCGCCGGTGGTCAGTCCCTCTTGCGAGAGGCTCTGCGCGCGCCCCAAGGCCAGCCGCGACTCTTCTTGCGTCGCCAAGGCTTGCTTGACGAGCGCGGTGGAGTCGACCTCGACGGCGTCGTCGCTGCCCTCGGGGGGCAGCCCCAGCTGCACGCGCGCCTGCGCCACGGCGGCCAGCGCTTGGTCGACGCGCAGCCGATAGTCGGTCTCTTCGATGCGCGCGATGACGTCGCCTGCTTTGACGGGGCTCGCCAAATCGACCGCGACCGAGGCCAAGCGCCCGGGTACCTTGACCGACACCACGACCAGCTCGTCGGCGGCCAAGTTGCCCGAGATCTCGATGGCGCGTTCGAGCGAGCGCTGCGTGACCGCGGTGAGCGTCACTTGCTTGGGGCCTTCTTTGGCTCGCTCCGCCTTGGCGCCCGCGTCGGCTTTGCTGCACGCAGGGACGCCCGCGACGAGGCCGACGAGCAGGGGCACTACGAAGGGCGTGAGGGACGCGCGCGCGCCGAGAAATGAGCTGCGCCTAGCGAGGCTTCGAAGCAAGTTGCCGTGCACCCCTCCTACCTACCAGCATCGCTGCTTGGGGCTACGCCCTCGGCAGCCAAATCGTGATTTTTGCGCGAACTTGCCGGTGAGGCGCGCCGGTTCGGTCACGGAATGTGACTGATTGTGTCTTCGTCATTTTCGATTGTGTCGTGCCTCGCGCTCAGCCGGCGGCCTGGCGCTCGACGACGCCGACCAGCGCCTCCGCCATGCGCTCTGCGTCGCGCTCCGTCGTGCGGGCGTTGCAGAACGAGAAGCGGAGCACCGGCCGGCCGCGCCAATGACTGGGCGTCGCGTAGCAAGTGCCTTCGGCCTGGAGCGCGCGCACGAGCTGGGTCGTCCACGCCGCCGGCTCGGAGCCCGCCTGCGGCGCGGCGAGCACGACGACTTGATTGAAGCAAACCTCGTTGAGCACACGCAGCCCGGCGCGACCCCCGACGGCTCGCGCGAAGCAGCGGGCGTTGTGTGCGTAGCGAGCCACGAGCTCACTCACCCCGGTTTGTCCGAGCTGCCGGAGGGCAGCCCAGAGCGCGAAGCCCCGGGCGCGGCGCGAGAGCTCGGGGGCCAGCAGAGCGGGATTGAATGACGTTCGCTGCTGACCGCTATCCAAGTACGCTCCGCCGATCTCCATCGCGCGCCGCAGCGCTCGGGGCTGCCGGCAAAGCGCGATGCCCGCGTCGTAGGGCACGTTGAGCACCTTGTGCGCGTCGGTGGCCCACGAGTCCGCTCGATCGGCGCCTCGCGCTCGCGCGGCCAGGTCGGGGGCGTGCGGCTGTGCGGCGCGCGCCCATAGCCCGAAGGCACCGTCGACGTGCAGCCAAGCCGAGCTTGGTCCGCGGCGAGCGCGGTGCTCGTCGACGCAGTCTGCTACCTCGTCGAGGGGGTCGAAGGCGCCGCTGTTCACGTTGCCCGCCTGGGCGCATACCAGCGCCGGGTCGGTGCAACGCTCGAGCTCTCGCGCCAGCTCTGAGGCGCGGAGCCGGCCCTGCCCGTCGGTCTCGATGCACGTGAAGGCTTGCTTGCCGAGCCCGAGCAAGCGCACTGCCTTGTCGATCGTCTCGTGGCGCTCGTGGCCCACGAACACGCGCAGCGCTGGTGCGCCAAACAAGCCGCGCTGCTGGACGTCCCAGTCGACGCCCTCGAGCAGCTGACCGCGCGCCGCGGCCAAGCAGCAGAAGTTGGCCGACATCGCCCCCGTGACCAGCGTGCCTTTCACGGAGGCGGGGAGCTTCAAGAGCCCGATCAGCCAGGCGAGCGCGGCGTCTTCGAACGCGGTCGCGGCAGGGGCGCCTTCGCCGACGCCTGCGTTCTGATCCCAGGTCGACGTCAGCCAGTCGGCGGCAAGCGCGGCCGGCAACGTTCCGCCCACGACCCAGCCGGCAAAGCGAGGACCAGACATGGCGGTGATGCCGGGCTCGGCCAGCTCGACCAGCTCACGGATGCACTCGAGCGCCGACCTGCCTTGCTCCGGGAGGGGGCCGAGCTCCGCGAGGGCGCGCGCGATCGTCGAGCTGTCGGCCCGCGGCGCCACCCGGCGCTCATCGAGCGAATCGCGGTATCGCTCCGCGTACTCCGTCACCCACCCTAGCAGCGCCGACTCGTCGCCCGACCCTTGAATTGCCACCCGTCGATACTACACCAGTTGATCGGCAGCGTAGAACGGCTGCGTAGCGCTGCGGCACGGCTGCGCTGCGGCACAGCGCCTCATCTTTCTGGCCTGATTCCAGGTATGGTTGCGGCCCCACCGCCGAGCAGCAACCGATGAAGCGCAGCCTCCCCTCCGATGCCCTGGTGTTCTTTGGTGCGACGGGTGACCTCGCCTACAAAAAGATATTCCCAGCCCTGCAGTCGATGATCCGGCGTGGGAAGCTCGATATCCCGGTGATCGGCGTGGCCAAGGCGGGGTGGTCGCTCGAGCAGCTGCGCGAGCGCGCGCGAAAGAGCTTGGAGGAGCAAGGCGAGGTCGACGAAGCGGCGTTCGCGCGGCTCGTCGAGCTCCTGCGCTACGTGGATGGCGACTACAACGACCGCGCGACGTTCGACCGACTGCGCGCGGAGCTCGACGGCGCGTCTCGCCCCATCCACTACCTGGCGATACCGCCCACCTTGTTCCCCGTCGTCGTCCAGCACCTCGGCGCGACTGGCGCGGGGCACGACGCTCGCATCATCGTCGAGAAGCCGTTCGGCAGAGACCTCGCCTCTGCCAAGCGCTTGAACCGCTGTATTCGAGACGTGTTCGACGAGGCGTCGGTGTTTCGCATCGACCACTACCTCGGCAAGGAAGCGGTGCAGAACTTGCTCGTCTTCCGCTTCGCGAACACCTTTTTGGAGCCGATTTGGAACCGTCACTACGTCGAGAGCATCCAAATCACGATGGCCGAGGCGTTCGGGGTGCAGGGTCGCGGCGCCTTCTACGAAGAGACGGGCGCCATCCGCGACGTCATCCAAAATCACTTGCTCCAAGTCGTCGGCTTCTTGGCCATGGAGCACCCGGCCACGACGTACCACGAGGCCATCCGCGATGAGCTCGTGAAGTTGTTTCGTCAGGTGCGGCCGGTCGCGCCCGCGCAGCTCGTCCGCGGCCAATTCGTCGGCTACCGCCAGGAGCCGGGCGTCGCGCCAGCCTCGAAGGTCGAAACGTATGCGGCGCTGCGTCTCGACATCGACTCGTGGCGGTGGGCGGGCGTGCCGTTCTTCATCCGCGCCGGCAAGCAACTCCCCGTCACTTCGACGGAGGTCCTCGTGCAGCTCAAGCGGCCGCCGCTGTCGGGGCTCGTGCCCGGCCGCAGCAACTACCTGCGGCTGCAGCTGACACCGCACCTGGCCATCGATCTCGGCGCGCTGGTCAAGCAGCCGGGGGAGGGCATGCTCGCGGCGCCCACCGAGCTGTCGTTCGTGCGCAACCCCGACGACGAGATGAGCCCCTACGAGCGGTTGCTCGGCGACGCCATCTCGGGCGACGCGACGCTGTTCTCGCGGCAAGACGCGGTGAAGGAGGCGTGGAAAATCGTCGAGCCCATCCTCGGCGAGGTTTCGCCGCTGCATTTCTACGAGCCGGGTAGTTGGGGCCCAGCCGCGGCGCAGCAGCTCACGCCGGATTTCGGCGCCATCACGCCGCGCATCGACGACGCCTGAGGCGCCAGTAGCCCGCGCGCATGCTTCTTGCTTGAGAGGTTGCCCATGGCGACTGGATTGTGGTGCAAGGTTTGTGAACAGGCGGTCGATACGTCCGTGACGCGGGCCGCTGCGCTCGCAGCGGTTCCTCTCGTAGGCGCGCTGGGGGCCGCTATCCCGAAGCTCGTGCGCAAGCGCCTCGGTGTTACCGGAACGCTACTGCAAGGAGCGCTCGGCATGGGGGCGGGTTACCTTGCCAATCGCTACCTCGTGCCGATGCTGCAAGCGCAGGTGTGCGGCCGCTGCGGTGGCGCTGCCGTTCCGCACAGCGCCGCCGCTTGAGCGGCAACCGAGGGAGCGGAGCGCTCGGCAGGTCGGCGGGAACTTGGGCAGGGGTATGGTGTCGGAGGGAGCCCTCCGACCATGTCTGCCATCCCTGATATTTTGCACGCCTCACCGTTTCGGCGCATCGACGCGGACAAGACCCGACTGGCGCTGACGATGGCGCTGGCGAGCGGGTCAGCCGGAGGCTTGTTCGCCGAGGCGCTGGATGCGGCGCTGCTGGCGCCATCGACATTTCGGCCGGGTGAGTTCGCGGGAGAGCTGTTCCTCGAGCGCTTCACGGCTCAGTGCTTGCGCATCAAGATCAACGACGCGCAGCCGCTCATGCAGGCGCGTCATTTGTACCGAGTGGTGGCTCAGCCCCCCGCAGATCCGCAAGTCGCGCAGTTTCGTCGTGAGATCTTGGCGGAGCTGTGTGAGCGGCCGGAGCTGCGCGCCGCGCTCGAGCAGCTGTATCTGGATTTGTGTCGCCTGCGAGGGCTGCTGGAGAATCCGAGCGGGATGCGGGTTTGGGATGCGAATCGGCGTCGGCTCGACATCCTGCAGGTGCTGAGGAGCGTGCTCGACCGCGCGGCGGCCGGCTTTGCGGGTGCGCGGTCGGGGCTCTCGCGGCTGAGCGAGTTCGGGCGACGGGTGCAGCAGAGTGAGCCGTACGGAGCGCTGGCGGAGCTATTGCGTTGCGATGCGCGCGCGGCGACGGTGGACGTGCGGCTGGGCGTCGGCGCGGACGGCTCCGTGAATGGATTTCGCGTGCTCGCGGTGGACGAGAGCGCGGATAACCCGTTCGTCTTCTCGGTGGCGCGGCGCTGGGCCGCCAAGCTCGAGCTGTTCGTGCGCGGCTACCGCTTCAGCGATGGCGAGATCTTGGCGCGGTTGGTGGACGCGGTGGTGTCGGGCCTCGAAGACGAGCTGGTGAGCCTCGTGCAGCTGCTGGGAGACGTCGAGGTGTACCTGGGCGCGCTCGGATTTCGGGACGAGGCTCAGGCCGCGGGGCTTTCGGTGTGCTTGCCCGAGTTCGCACGACCAGGCGAGCCTGGTGAGCTGCGGGGGCTGTTCAACCCGCTGCTGCTCATGAGCGGCATTCGTCCGGTGCCCTCGGACGTGCCGAGCGCGCGGCTGGCTTCGACAACGCTGATCACGGGACCCAATTCCGGCGGAAAAACCAGGCTTTTGCAGTCGCTCGGGCTGACGCAGCTGCTGGCGCAGGCAGGCTTGTTCGTGCCGGCGCGGGTGGCGCGCCTCTCTTGGGCTTCAGGCCTGGTGGCTTCCCTGATTGAAGAGGCGAAGCCCGATCAGGCCGAGGGCAGGTTGGGAACCGAGCTGATGCGGATCCGCACGCTGTTCGAGCGCTTGCCGCCGGGCGCGCTGGTGCTGCTCGATGAGCTGTGCTCGGGCACCAATCCGTCGGAAGGCGAGCAGATCTTCGAGCTGGTGGTGACGATGATGCAGCAGCTCGAGCCGCGAGCGTTCATCAGCACGCACTTCTTGGCGTTCGCGGAGCGCCTTCGGCAAAGCGGCAAGGTGCCGCACCTGGCGTTCTTACAGGTGGCGCTGGATGAGCAGCGCCGGCCCACCTATCAGTTTGCTCCGGGGGTTGCTACGTCGTCGTTGGCGACGCACACGGCAGAGCGGCTGGGGGTGACGGGCGAACAGCTGCTGGCGCTCATTCAGCACAATTCGCGCGTGCAGCCGCTGGGTAGCGCGGGCGGGGCGCAGTAAGTGCCTTCGCTCTTGGTGACGCGGCGCATGTCGCCCGAGCTCAGGGCCCGGGTGATGACGAGCGTGAGCGGTGGCGCGCGCGGGGCTCGTGGCGAGCGGCGATGGCGGCCGCGGCTCGTAGCCAGCTTGCGCTTGCTGGCGATCGTGGTGGTGGCCTCCGTCGTCGCGGCCGGCCTTCAGGTGCGGGCGCAGCGCCAGCGCGAGCTGGCGCAGGGAAGGTCGGAGCTGCTGCTCGAGGTGCAGCGAAGCGTGAGCACGCTCACCGACGAAGATCGCAAGCTGCCGGCGCGCGTCGAGCGGGAGGTCCAGCAGCACGCCGCCGCCACGTACGCGGGCGATTTGCTGCCGGAGTCGCTGCGCGCCGAGGGGGGGCTGAGCGAGCTGCTGTCGCGGCCCACGTTGTACCTGCGCGGCTCGCTCGACGTGCTCGCGCGTCCGGGCGGCGTGGCGGAAGCAGCGTCGACCTCGCGGACGGACGCTTTCGTGTTGTGCTTGCTGCAGCCGCCGGCTGCTCGCAGCGAGCAGGCGCTCCGGACGGCGGCCCGCGTCGCCCAGGGGCGCGGGGCGGGAATGGCGCCGACGGCGCACGTGCAGCGCCTGGCGCCCGTGCTCGAGGTGCTGCCGCTGCTCTCGGGCGACGCCCAGCGACGCATCGCTGCGGCCGAGCACGCCGCGCTGCGTGACTACCGAAAGCTCTACGAGCTGGCGCCCGTGCGAACCGCCTTGAAGACGGTCAAAGCGCGTCAGCTGCTGCTCGTGGTGGATGAGCCGGGCGACGCGAAGACCCCCGCCGAGCTCGACGGCGAGCGGCCTCACGCGGTCCGCGTCACCTTGAGCAACCTGCAGGACAGGACGCTGCAGCTGCGCTTTCGCCAGCAAGTCGACCCGAGCTGGCTCAGCGCCGCGACGCGCGCCGAGTACGCTAGCGGCGTCGACAGCTGCGGCTTGGCGCTCGACTTGCGAAAGGCTCTCGGAGTCGGCGATTGAGCCGTCTGCGTCCTGCGAGCGATGCCGGGGTACCCGGGGCGTCACGACGCTTGCGCTGGTCTGCGGCCTGGCCTACGCGAGCTGACGTGCAGCAGGACTCTTCGACGACCCTCGTCACCTCGAAACCGCTCGCCAAGCCATTGACGCAGGCCGAGCGGCTGGTGCTCACGGTGCTGGCGCTGCGAGAGACAACGTCCATCACGCAGCTCTCGATGGTCGTCCAGTCGCTCGAGGGGGACGCTGCACGCGAAGCGTCCGGGCCGGCGGCTCTCCGCAAGATCCTGAAGCGCTTCATCGAAGCCGCCTGGGTCTTCGAGACGACGGCGGGCTACCGGCTCGACCCCAGCATCGGGCCAGGCTTGCTGCGTGCGCACGGGCGCGATGAGCTGACCGCGTTCGGGCAGCGTTACATCGCCAGCTTGCAGCGGGGGTTTGGCCTCACGCCGACGGCCTCGCAGCTCGACGCGCAGGTCATGCTCGGGCTTGCGGGCGCCGATTTCGATTGGGAGGCTTCGCTCTCGCGCCTGCTCAGCTTCGCGTCGAGGTTTCAAGTGATCGAGCATCTGCTCCGCGCGCCGCTGCTCGCCGCCTTCGATGTCGGCTGGTTCAACGGCTTCTCGGAGTCGCAGCGGCGGCTGCTGGTCGGGCTCGTGCTCGACTGGTGCGAGGCGACGTCGCATCCGCTGGCAGCGCTGGAGGCGTACGCGGCGGAGCCCAGCGGGGTCGTCCAGCGCGACGTCGAGCTGCGCGCGCGCTGGGCGCGGCTCCAGCTGTTGCGAGGCGGCGCGCCGGCCTTGTCTCGGGAGATCGTGAGCCAGCTCCCCCTCGCGACGGGCGTCGCGTTCTCGTGGCACATGGTCGCAGGTGATTTCGCCGGTGCGCGGCGCGTGCTCGACACCACCTTCGACGGCAAACGCCAGACTGTCCTGCCGGGGCTCGCCGGCGTGCTGCAGGTGCTGGCGCTGATGCGAGGCGATGGCAGCTCGGACTGGGAGAATGCCGCGCGCTTGGCTGGCTCGGGCGCGCGCAAGGGAAACGCGTTTCGGGAGACGTTCGGTGTGTTGAAGCGGGTGCTTGCCTGCCAGATGAGCGGCGGTCGCCAGTGGGACGTCATCCGATCGCGCGGTGACGACACCGACAAGCTGTTCGAGCTGGTTGGCGCCTTGAGCGTGCTCTGGTTTCAAGAGCTCGCGCAGGACTTGCCGTTCGTGCTGCTCGACGCGCACGAGGCCGTGAAGCAGCTGCGCTCGAGAGGCACCAGCTGGCTCGCCGAGCAGTACCGCGACGCGTGCTCCGAGCTGGCGCGGCGGCTGCCGATGGAGACGCTCGCGCGACTGCGAAAGGCCTGGGGCAGTCAAGTCATGACCCTCGAAGCCGCGCTGCGAGCGGCGGAGGACGCCGCGCCGCTCGCGTTTCCGCCCTTGCGAGCCCTGCTCGCGTCCAAACCCGCTTGGGAAGCAGCAGTGGTACGCCTCGAGGCGCTCGCTCAGCAGACGGCGAGCGCCGCGGAGACGGCCAGCGCGGAGCGCCTGCTATGGCGCGTATCGCGATACGAAATCGAGCCCTACCTGCAGAAGCGAACCGCCAGCGGCTGGAGCCGCGGACGCAAGCTGGCCATCAAGCACCTCATGCCGGGGTCGGCTGAGCGCGCCAAGCTGCCGCCGGAAGACGCGCGCGTGGCCGAGCACGCTCGCGAGTCGGTCTCGGCGAGCTTTGGTTACCGCGAGGTCAGCTACTCGTTTGGTCCGGGGGCGTGGCAGGCCCTGGTCGGACATCCGCGCGTCTACTGGCAAGACGCCGAGGCGCCGATCGAAGTGGTGCTCGGCACGCTGCGGCTGGTCGCCAAGGAGGACGGAGAGCAATTTTCGCTGACCGTGGAGCCAGATGGCCTGAGTGAGGGGCATCACGTGCGGCTCGAGGGCGAGCACCTCGTCGTGTACCCCACCGACAAAGCTGCCTTGCGCGTGCTCGAGGTCGTGGGCCGCGGGCTCACGGTGCCGCTCGCCCAGCGCGAGCGGCTGCTGGGGGCGGCCGCGGGCATCACCCACCTCATCCCGCTACATTCTAGCGCTCCCGGCGCGGCCCCTGCGCGCCCCGGCGATCCGACGCCCTGCCTGCGGCTCAGCCCGCGCGGATCGGGGCTCGCGGTGGCGCTGCGCGTGCGTCCGCTCGGCGAGCGGGGTCCCGCCCTGACGCCAGGCGCGGGGTCGCCGCTCGTGTTCGCTCCGCTGGAAGGCACGCCCGCGCAGGCGAGCCGTGACTTGGAGCTGGAAGCCGCGCTGGCGGGGAAGGCCGTCGCAGCCTGCGCGGTGCTGGAAGGGCGCGAAACCGGGAGCCACGACTTCCTGCTCGACACGCCCGAAGCTTGCCTCGAGTTGTTGGCGTCGCTCGCGACCCTCGGCGAGCAAGTGCGCGTCGAGTGGCCGCACGGTAGGCCCATCACGCTGCGCGCGCGGCTCGGGCGCGACAGCTTGCGCGGTCGGCTGCGCCGGGTAGGCGCGGATTTCTTCCTCGACGCCAGCGTGGTGCTCGACCAAGACCAAGAGCTGCCACTGGCGGAGCTGCTACGAATCTACGTCGGTCAGACGCGCTTCGTCCGCCTCGAGCAGGGTGATTTCGTCGAGCTGTCGGCGGAGCTTCGCGAGCAGCTTTCGGCGATCGCTGCCGCGCGCCGCGAGACGCCGGGCGCAGCCGCGCCCGAGGTCGCCCTTCCCCCAACCGCGATCGCGGCCCTCGAAGGCTTGATGGCCTCGCGCTCGAGCGTCGTGCTCGACGCCCCAGCCGTGAAGTGGCAGCGCGAGTTCGCGCGCGTGTTCGACAGCAAGCCCCGGATCCCTCGGGGGCTGAATGCCGAGCTGCGAGACTACCAGGTGGACGGCTTCCGCTGGCTCGCGCGGCTCGGTGAGCTCGGCTTCGGCGCGTGCCTGGCCGACGACATGGGTCTCGGCAAGACCGTGCAGCTCATCGCGCTGCTCCTGCATCGCGCGCGCACGGGCCCAGCGCTGGTCGTCGCGCCAACCTCGGTGTGCGACAACTGGCGGCGCGAGCTCTTGCGCTTTGCCCCGTCGCTCTCGGTCGAGAGCTACGCTGGCGCCGAACGCGAGGCGCTGCTCGAAGGCCTGCAGGCGAGGGACGTGCTCGTCACCGGCTACGCGACGCTGCAGCAAGACGCCGAGGCGCTGCAGGCCATCGCCTGGGGCACCGTGATTCTGGATGAGTCTCAGTTCATCAAGAACGCCGGCGCCCAGCGCACGCGCGCCGCGCTCGGGCTCCGCGCCGCGATGCGCGTCGCCGCCACCGGCACCCCGGTAGAGAACCGCGCCGAGGATCTCTACAGCTTGTTTCAGTTCATTCAGCCCGGCCTGCTCGGGACGGCGGCCAGCTTTCGCCGTCGCTTTCCGCTCTCGGAAGAGACGCCGGCCGGTCGCGAAAGTCGCCGTCACCTGCGCAAGCTGATTCAACCGTTCTTGCTGCGGCGCACCAAGGCCCAAGTGCTCGCCGAGCTGCCGCCCGTGACCGAAATCGAGCATCAAGTCGAGCTCAGCAGGGAAGAGGCGCTGCTCTACGAGGCGGTGCGACGCGCTGCTCTCGACAAGATCGGCGTCGACGCCGATCGAGGCGAAGGTAACAAAATCGTCATGCTCGCCGAGCTGACGCGCCTGCGACGCCTGTGCTGCGATGCCCGCCTGGTCGTCCCCGACGCCAAGACGGAGAGCTCCAAGCTGAAGGCCTTCCTGGAGCTGATGCGCGAGCTCAGCCAAGCGGGGCACCGCGCGCTCGTCTTCAGCCAGTTCGTCGACGTCTTGAAGCTCGCGCAGCAGGCGCTCGAGAGCGCCGGCATGACCTATCAGTATCTCGACGGCTCGTGCACGCCCAAGCAGCGCTCCGCCGCCGTGGACGCTTTCCAAGCGGGCAGTGGCGACGCCTTTCTGATCAGCCTCAAGGCAGGTGGCTTCGGCCTCAACCTGACCGCGGCCGACTACGTCATCCACCTCGACCCCTGGTGGAACCCGGCCGCGGAAGCCCAAGCCACCGACCGCGCTCACCGCATCGGCCAACAAAACCCCGTCACCGTTTACCGCCTGGTCGCGCAAGGCACGATCGAAGAGCGCATCGTCGCTCTCCACCGCAGCAAGCGCGACCTCGCGGACTCCCTGCTGGCCGAGTCCGACCAAGCCGCCGCCCTCTCCAGCGCCGAGCTTCGCGCCCTGCTCGAGCCTTAGGGCCCGCGAATGGCCAAGTCAGTCGCCCTCGCCGCCGATGCATCGCGGCTGGCTTCGTTGCTCCTCAGTTACATCCTGCAGGATGCGCCTTCGTCGCGCCTCGCCATCCGCGCGCCTCGACCGCGATCATCGACTGATTTGGCCATTCGCGGGCCCTTAGCAGGGCCGCACCACATCAGGCGGTGTAATTTCTGTTCATGATGCAAAGTGCGACTCGTGATGCAATCGCTCCTGCTCGTGATCGATCGCGACGGCAGCTCGCATGAGGATGGGTACAAGCTCGCTCTCCTGAATTTCCGTTTGGCGAAGTTCTGGAGCGCGACCGAACGCGCCCCAGCGCTTCTGCAGCGAGGTAGCAATGTCACGACTCACTCGGCTCACCCCTGTCACCCTCACGAGTTTCGCAGCGTTTTTGCTCCTGGCGGCCTGTAGCGATGGAGGGGAAGGCACGGGCGATCCGGGCGACATGGCAGGGCCCAGCGCGGGAACGCACTCCAGCACGCCTGGGGGCTCGCTCAATGCCGAACCTGGGGGCTCGAGCGGCAGCGGCGGCCAAGCCACGACGGGCGGCGCGGCCGGTGTGGCCGGCTCCGGTACCGCGGGCGTGACCAGTACGGGCGGCGCTGCGATGGGGGGTGCTGCGATGGGGGGTGCTGCGATGGCGGGCGCCCCGAATGGCGGCAGCGCGACCGGCGGGGCCGCCAGCGGTGGGGACGGTGGAGCAGGCGGCGCGACGAGCGGCGGCTCCGGCGGGGTGAGCGGCGGTGGCGGCTCGGCTTGCCCTGACGACGGTGACATTCGCTGCGGCGGCTCCTGCGTCGACACCGACACCGACGCCCAGAACTGCGGGGGCTGCGGCACGAAATGCAGCTCGGGTCAGACCTGCGCGGCCGGCAAATGCACGGGCGGAACGACCATGGCTGGTTGCTCGTCCATCACCGAGTTCGGCACCGTGTCAGCGACGATCGTCGTCAAGAATGGCCAGACCTACGACGGGCAATGTCGCCGCTACAAAGCCGACCCGAAGACGCTCGGCGATGGAAGCCAAGCCGAGGACCAGAAGCCGGTGTTCGTCGTGGAGGACGGCGGGAAGCTGATCAACGTCGTGCTGGGCGCTCCGGCCGCCGATGGCATCCACACCAAGGGCAGCGTCACGCTCGAGAACATCACTTGGGAGGATATCGGCGAAGACGCGATGACCATCAAGGAGAGCGGCACCGTCATCCTCAACGGCGGCTCGGCCAAGAACGGCGAGGACAAGGTCTTTCAGATCAACGCCGCTTCGACGTTCCGCGTGTCCAACTTCAAGGCGTCGAACGCGGGCAAGTTCATTCGTCAGAACGGCAGCACCACCTTCAAGACGCAGGTCTTCATCGATAAGTGCGACATCTCGAACATGGACGAAGCCGTGTTTCGCACGGACAGCAGCAGCAGCACCGTGTCGATGACCAACAGCCGCTACAGCAAGATTGGTAAGTCGCTGTTCATCGGCGTCGCCGCGGGCAACATCACGCAGTCGAACAACACTCAGTACTGACGTCAACCGAGGGGGCGCGAACCCCTCGACCCAGCGCCGGCGCTCGCGCGATGCGGGGCGCCGGCGTCGTCGTTTCAGTCAATCCAAAGCTCGACGCGCGGCCCCGTCAGCTTCTTGCCTTCGAGCTTGCTCGGCGCGGGCGGTTCGCCGGCTGAGCCAGCAGCGCTGAGCCGGTTCGCGGAGGCGCTGCATTTGGTGAGCAGCGTCTCGGTGACGGACTGGGCGACGGCCACGTTGTATTGCAGCGGCGTCTTGAGCTTGGCGGCGAGCGCGGGGGGGATGCTCTTCTTGTCGGCGATGGCCACGACCCGAATCGTCTTGTCGCTGGCGGCGCTGGCGGTGCTGCACAGGCTGGCCTTACCCGCGGCGCTCACGTCGACCTTGCCCGGCGTGAGCAGGTGGCCGAGCGAGAACGAAACGACGGCTTGCGCGCCCGCGATGGCCAGCGCCGCTTGGTTCTTCTCGATCGCTTTTTGGAGCTTTGGCTCGAGCGCGCTCTTGAGCGCTTGACCGGCTTTGGCGCGGCTCTGCTCGGCTTGCTTGCTCTGTTCGGCTTGGCTCTCGAGCGCTTGCTGCTTTTCGGTGAGCTCTTTCGCTTGCTTGCGCGCGTCTTCGAGCGCTCGATTCGCGTCCGTGACTTGCGTTTGCAGCTGAGCGAAGCGCTCGGTCAGCGTGGCGTGCGCCCTCTGCAGCGGTAGGTGGTAAGCCAACGCGAACGTGGCGCACGCGACCACGGCGACGCCCGTCAGGACGCGGCCCCAGCGCAGCGGACCGGCCGTGGGGCGCATCGAGGCGCGCATAGCCTGCACATCCGGATCATCCTCGAAGCTCATTTTGCCCATCGCTCTCCCACACGTAGTGCGCACGCGGGCATTTCTCCAGAGACTTCGGCGGGGAGTGGCGCCTGTCCCGCAAATTTCGGCTGTAGTTCTAAACCGCGGGGCATGCACCCTGGCGCTCCGTCGCCGCCAGTCGTGGTAGACGGGGATGATGAGCAGCGAGCAGGAACGGTGGCAGGTCCGCATCGCTCCCGGTGAGATCAAGCTTCTGACGCTGGAGCAGATCGATGACCTGTTCCGCTTGGAGATGATCGACGGCGATACCTTGCTTCGTCAGGAAGGCGAAGAAGATTGGATGAGGCTGCGTGTCGTCGCCGGCCTGGACGAGGACGACGACGCCGGTGAAGCCGCCCCCGTCGCCGCGCCGGAGCCTGCACCCGCGCGCGTCGTTCGCAGCGCGCCGCCTCCGCCGCCGTCCGCGCGCAGCGCGCCGCCGTCCGCGCGCAGCGCACCTCCACCCGTTCCGTCGCGGCCCGTGCCGAGCGCGCCTCCGCCCCCTGTGCAAAGCGCGCCTCCGCCTCCGCCGCCCGTGCAAAGCGCGCGTCCGCCGGTGCAAAGCGCGTGGCCGCCAGCCGTGCAAAGCGCGCCGCCGCCCGTCGTTCGCAGCGCGGCTCCACCCCCGCCACCCCCGCCGCCACCCGTTGCGCCGCCGAGCGAACGCGCGCCGTTCTCGCCGTCACCGAGCTTCATTCCCCCCGCACCCAGCTTGCGCGGGGCTGGTGCGCCGCCGCCGCCGCCCCCGATCGTGCACGCACCCGTACCCGCGTTCGCACCGCCAGCGCCTAGCGTTGCTCCGCCGCCCGTAGCTTTTCCGGCGCCAGCAGGCTTGGCGGCGCCGACGCGTGCGAGCCGCGCAGAGACGCTGATCATCGCCGCGGCCGCGCTGCTCGGGCTGCTCGTCGTGCTCCACCGCAATGGGGCGCTCGCCGCGCTCTTCGAAGGAGCCGGTCAAGGCCGCGCCTACGCCAGCTTGGAGGCCGCGCTGGGCGGGCCGAGCAGCGCTACGCCGCGCGGCGTGGAGGCGCTGCTCTCGAAGAGCGAGCTCGCCGGCGCCGCGACGCCGAGCCCGAAGCCGTAAGCCGTAAGCCGTAAGCGGCTGAGGTTCAGCGGGCTTGCGGCGCGAGGCCGGTGGTATCCAGGAATACGTCGCGGATGGACGTCATGTCGTCGCCGCTGAGAAAGCCGCTACGACCGAGCAGCCTTCCGCCTTCCCAGTTGCTGAGCCCGAGCTCCGGGCGCAGCCAAGCCCACTGCCCGTCGACCCAGCGCGTGAAAGCGTTGCCGACGTAAGGTGCATCGACCGCGGCGTAGAACTCTTCGAAGGCGCCGGCGCGGGTCGACAGGATCGACGCGACGAACTTCGGGCTGTAGCGGTTGATCAAGCGGGCGGCGTGGTCGAGACCATCCGCGAGGACGAACGACATCTCCGGCTTTTGATCCCACTCCCATTCGCGCCCGAGCTCGGCTTCGTCGAGATCTCGCGTCGCCGTCACGACTCCTTCGGAGCCGCGGCACACCGCCACGTCGCAGCTCACCGCGCCGAGCGCCGCTTCGACGACAGGTCCGAGCGTAGCTACGGCCGCGCGATCCAACACCAACACGTTGAGGGTGTTGCACACCTTGCGATCGAGGCTGTTTCGGATCGCGGTCTCCACCGCCACCTTCGACGCCGACGGCTCGACGTACATCCAAGCGCCGCCCGTTCCGTGCAAAGACACGGGGATGCCGTGCTGGCGCGCGATGGCGCCGAGCAGCTTCACCACTTCGCCCGAGCCGCGCGCGACCGCCAGCCGCAGCCGTCGCTGCGAGAACAGCGCGTGCGCGGCGTCGTGATGAGGGCTACGGATCAGCGTGAGCGCCTCGACCGGCAACCCGGCGTCGAGCAGGGCGGGCCGCAGCGCCAGCTCTTCGATGGCGATGGCGGTCGCGAGCGCGTCCGCTCCGATGCGCAGGACGGCCGCGTTCTTGTTGCGCAGCACGCCGGCCGCGTCCGCCAGCACGTTAGGCCGCCCTTCGAACACGAAACCAATGACGCCGAGCGGCGCTCGACGCCGTTCGATGCGGAAGCTGTCGGCGACGCGCGTCTCGACGACCTCGCCCACGCGCGAGGGGGCCCGAGCCCAGATCTCGAGGCCTTCGATCATGGCCGTGAGCATGCGCTCGGTGAGGGTCAACCGGCCGGTGGCGCGCCCGCGTGCCTTGGCCGACTCGACGTCAGCCGCGTTGGCGGCGGCGATGGCGGAGGCGATCTCAGGAGTCGCGAGCCGCGCCGCGAACCCCGAGAAGAACTGCGTGATGGCCGCGTTGTCGGCGCGCTCCAGCGCTTTGCCCGCAGCTTCGGCGCCCGCCACGACTTGCTCGACCAGCTTCTCGGACGCTTCCGAGACCACGAGGACGCGGGTGAGCTCGTCGAGCACGATCATACGCTCACCCGGCGCGAGCGCGGGAGCGTCGACGAGGCGTCCGCCAACCAAGATTTTCGCTGATTCGGCCATCGGAGGACCGCTTGTGTATCGGACGACTTGGCCCGGAGCAAGTCGCCGCGTGTCTGCTGCCGCCGCCACCCGTCGTCACGCTCGGCCCCGGGAAGGCGGAGGAGCACCGGAGGAGCAGTAGAGCACGCTAAAAACACGTTCGGCGAAGCAGGGGAGGGAAGCCCGGCTCCGCCGAACGCTCGCGCCGTGGCTGCAGGGAGCTCAGCCCGGCCCCGGCTCGACGTCGAGCACGCAGAAATCGAAGGGCGTCGCGGCGGCCGCGGCCATGGACCCGGGCACGGCGATCTGGATCGCCTCGATCGGCACGACGCCGTCGTAGGCAATGCCGGTGTCGCCCCAGCACTCGGTCTTGAAGCTGGCGAGCGGGATGGTGACCGAGGCCACGTCAGCTGCGGTGAGCGTGTAGCAGTAGGAGACCGTGGCCGACGCGGAGAGCTGCACGCGCATGCCTGCGGTGGCACCGGCGAGCGTCAGCTTCACCGGCGTCGTGATCGGCACCGGCGTGGTGGTCATCGAGCCCTGCATTTGGCCAATGTTCCAGCCCAGGCCCGCCCCGGACTTGTCGTCAGCGGGGACGCTACCGGCGGCGCAGAACTTCATGCCCGCGAAGCAGCCGTTACCGCTGCCGGGCGTGATCGTGGCCGTGCCGTACTTGTACGTGTAGCCGTAGCCGCTCCACGTGCCGGTCGCCGACTTGCCGAAACCGCCGGTGAAGATGACGCTGTCGGTGGCTTTGGTGCCCGTGTAGGGCGCGCAGGTTCCCGCCGCCGTTCCGCCTGTGGTGGCGGCGCCGCCGGTAGTGGACGGCGTGCCGCCGGTGGTGGACGGCGTGCCGCCCGTCGTGGATGGCGTGCCACCCGTCGTGGACGGCGTGCCACCCGTCGTGGACGGCGTGCCGCCGGTGGTAGACGGAATGCCGCCCGTCGTGGACGGGGCGCCGGCCGAGCCCGCCGAGCCGCCGCTGGGCTGCGGGTTGTTGTTCCCGCCGTCGTCATCGGGGTCTTCTGCGGTGGCGCAGGCGGCCAGCGCGAGCGCCAGCGCTGCGAACGACCAAGTGGAGAAACGACGGAGAGGGCGCGCAGATACGGACATGGGAGGCACGGGGAATGTGCGCCACGCGCAGCGCATATGCAACCGGTTCCGCATCGTTTTGACTCATTACTATGCAGCGTGGAGTTGGGCGGCGCGCCTGATTGTCAATTTCTCGTGGTGGTGCTCCGCGCGGCCGCGAGCACGGGCGCTGGGTGGTCTATCCGACGCTTTGGCGCTCAGGTGCCGCGCTGCGGCGCAGGCGGTGCGCCCGCGAGCAAGTAGGTGAGGGTGCCGCCGCGGGCCGCGAGCTCACCCACCTCGATGGAGTAGTCGGGCGCCTCGAGGCCTGCGGCGAGGCCGCGCAGCTCGGCAGGCGTGTAGCTGCGCAGACACGAGACGACGCCGTCGAACGCGATCAGCGGCGGGGCCAGCGGTATCAGGTACGTGAAGAGTAAGCGACCTACGCTGAACGGGCGCACGAAAGGCGTCAATAGCAGCACGAGCAGCGGTACGAACAGCAGCATGCCCAGCAGCGCTTTCGGCGAGCGCTCGGTGGCTTCGACGATCAAGAGCGGCTGCCGCTTCCGCGCCGCGTCGACGAGCAGCCCCCGCGCTTGGTCTGGCCGGAAATGATGAAAGGCGTCGAAGATCGTGCGCACGCCCTGCAAGCGCTCTGGCACCGACAGCGCGTCGACGGGCTCTCGCTCGTAGCTGACCGGCACCCGAGCTCGCTGCGCCGCCCACTCGAAGGCGTCGAGGTTCGGATGCAGGTCGGTCAAGACGACCTCCGGCGCCAGGCCCGCGCGCTCTCGCAACGATTCGGCCAGCGTCACGACGGGACCTGCGCCGCCCGAGCACAAGTCCACGATGCGGCGCGCGGGGTGGGCCTCGACGGCTCTCGCCAAGAGCGGACCAATCGGCTCGAACGCCCGAAAGACTTCGCCGACCGTGCGCAGGTAATCGGTGGCGATACGACGAAGGAGGGCGGGGCAGCCGGGCAGCTCGTGCAGCTCCACGGCGTGGACGCGGGGAATGGCCATGCCCTGCAAGCTAACGTCGCGGTCACGCGCGATCTTGGCTTCGCACGTCAGCTCGGGTTGGCCTCCGACGCCAAGAGCCGGCGGTGCTCGCCGGGGGTTTTGCCCGTCCAGCGCACGAACGCTCGATGAAAGGCGGTTTGATCGCCGAAACCGAGCGCGAACGCGACCTCCGCGACGGAGGTGGCGCGATCGGCGAGGTGCTCGAGGGCGAGCTCTCGGCGTACCTCATCGAGCAGCGCGGCGAACGACGTGCCTTCGGCCGCCAAGCGCCGCTGAAGCGTGCGGCCTGGTAGCCCGAGCTCCCGCGCCACCGACGACAAGCTCGCGGCGTCCGAGCCGTCGACGCTGAGGCTGCGGGTGAGCAGCGCCCGCACGCGCGCGGCAGGCCCGGCGCCTCGCGGCAGCTCGCGCGCGAGCTTTTGCGCGTGCCCTTCCACGAGCCGCTCGAGCAGCACGTCGGCGGTGCGCTGCGGCAAGCGCAGCGCTTCGCTCGGCAGAACGAGCGCGTTTTCGGTCGCGTCGAAGCGAGGCTCCACGCCCAGCACCCGCCGGTACTCCTCGAGGCCACCCGACGCTCCGTGCGTGAACGTCACGCCGCTCGGGACGAGCGCGGTGCCGGTCGTTAGGCGGGCGGTGCAGAGCAACCAAGCGAACGCGAACTCGATGGCGGGCCGCGCGCCAGGACCGATCCCGACCGGCGGGCGGTGGGTGAAGCGCGCCTGGCCGGCGACCTCGTTCAAGCCGGTGGCCTGGACACCGTGGAGCACTCGCTCGAAGCGCAACAGCCGAGTCAGCCCGGCTCCGAGCGTCGGCGCGCTCTGCACGAGCCGCGCGCCGAGCGACGTGGCCGGCGCCGCGCAGGCAAGCTCCGCCAGCCACACTCCAAAATGGGGCAAGCCCGAGAGAGCAGGCAGCTCTGCCCACAGCTCGAGCACCGCGCTCGCTGGCACCCGCGCGTCCACGTCGGCATGGGCAGCGTCGGCCAAGCCATGACGGGCGAGCAGCGACGCCACGTCGACGCCGCTCGCCCGCGCCCCCGCCGCGAGCAGCCAAACGCCTTGGACCGAGACGGTGGCAGCAGCAATCACGGGCGAACGCGCCATCGAGCGCCCGGACCCTAGCTCAGCTCGCGCGCAGCGTCGAAGCGCGCATGCTCTTGGGCGACGCCGCCGGCTGGCAAATACCTGCCAGCGTCGTGGTCAAGCCATTGCCGTCGTGCGAGCGCGTCGTCTCGGCGCGCGTCACGATGTCGGCCAGTGAGATGATGCCGACGAGGCGTCCGTCGCTGCTCAGGACGGGCAAGCGGCGCACCTGATTGGAGCGCATCGCTTTCTCGACGTCCTCGAGCGTGTCCGTTGGCTGACAGCTCACCAGCCGCGTCGACATCGCGCTGATTACCTCGATCGCGTCGGGGGGCAGCCCGCGCGACCAAGTCGCCATGCAGATGTCGCGGTCGGTGATCATCCCCACGACCCGGCCGTCTTGCACGACCGGGAGCGCGCCACAGTCGTGCTCCCACATCCTGCCGGCCGCGGCCGACAGCCTCTCGTCGGCGCTGGCTCGCGCCGGCTCTCGCGTCATCAGTTCCGATACCAACATCGTCGCCTCCTTTTGCTCGCGCCGTAGCGCGTGGAGCCCGGGCTGCAGGTTCCGAACCAGCAACTCGACAGCGTATTGCGACGTCTGACGGGGAGGGGTGCCTCACTGGGATCAAAGCCGGCGTGACCATCCCGCGCTCGGCGTAATATCGCGTGATGGGCTTCTACGACCGCTACGTCTTACCTCGCGTCATCGACGCCGCTTGCGGGTTGGCACTGGTTGGCGAGCAACGCGCGAAGGTGGTGGGCAAGGCGCGCGGCGTGGTGCTCGAACCGGGCATCGGCGGCGGGCTCAACCTGCCATTTTACGATGCGAGCGCGGTGTCCCGCTTGATCGGGGTGGATCCGAGCATCGAGCTCGGCAACATCGCGCGCCGCCGCAGCGCGAACGTGGCGTTTCCCGTGGAGCTGCGCTCTCAGTCCGCGAGCTTCGACGTGGCGCCGGCCGAGAGCGTCGACACCGTGGTGCTCACGTACACCCTTTGCACCGTGCCGGAGCCCCAGCGCGTACTGGCGGCGGCGTGGCGCGCCCTCAAGCCAGACGGCGTGCTGCTTTTTTGTGAGCACGCCCGCGCGCCCGACGCCACGGTGCGTACCTGGCAGCGGCGCATCGAGCCGGTCTGGCGAGCGCTGGCCGGCGGCTGTCACCTCACTCGCGACGCCGCCGAGCAGCTGCGCGCGGCCGGCTTCGTAATCGACAGCCTCGACGAGCATTACGTGGCGGGAGCGCCGCGTTTTTCCGGCTTCCACCAGATCGGCCGCGCGTCGAAGGCGAGTTAGCGGAGCGTCCAGGAGGTCAGGGCTAGCGGACGCGCGGGGCGCGGTAGAGGCGCAGGGGCGAGCCTTCGTTTTGGGCGGAGAGATCAGCTCGCAGGCGTCGGGGGACAACGAGACCCCTCAAGCCAGGCGCCGCTTGGCGTCGGGCCCCAGCTCCTCTTTCAGCCAAGTGCCGGACCTCGGGAAGCTGTCGATCACCTGGTTGATGGCGGCGAGCAGCGTGGAACCGTCGAACGGCTTCTCGACGACGCGGTTGGACATGGTCTCGAGCAACCTGCGAGCGGGGCCGTTGAGCGCTCCCCCCGTCACGAACACGACGCGCGACGCCAGGTCGGGGTCGAGCTCGGCGAGCGCTCGGTGAAAGTCGATGCCGGAGAGGCTGGGCATCATCAAGTCGCAGAAAACGACGTCGAAATCCCCATCGCGCTCGAGCGCGCTCAGGGCTTCTCGCGCGTCGGTGAAGGAGACGACCTCGTGATCGCGCTTGAGTAGGCGCTTGAGCACCGCGCACAGCGACGGCTCATCGTCGATGGCCATCACGCGCGCGCGCCGCAGCGGGACGATCTCGGCGGGAGGGGGTTGCTGCGAGTGCGCGCCTGCTCGCGCGGGCAGGCGCACTCGAAAGCAGCTGCCCGTGCCGAGCTCACTACGGACGTCGAGCGACCCGCCGACGTCGCCGAGGATGCTGCGGCAGATCGACAGCCCGATGCCGCTGCCGATACCCTCCGGTTTGGTGGTGAAGAATGGGTCGAAGATGCGCTCGAGGTTGTGGGGCGCGATGCCGCAGCCGCTGTCGCGGACATCGACCGCGATCTCGTCACCGAGCAAGCGGATGCTGACCGTGATTTGGTTGCCGTTCGTGTCGCCCTCGGGCACCGCCTGAGCGGCGTTCACCAAGAGGTTGATGAAGACCTGGCCGAGCCGGGCCTCATTGACGAGGATGCTCGGCACCGGCTCGAAACTGCGCTCGAGGCGAGCCCGGTGGCGAATCTCGTTCCATGCCATGCGAATCGACGACTCCATCACCCCGACGACGTTGACGGGGCGGCGCTCGTCGTGATCGCTGCGGCAGAAGACGCGGAGGTCGCGAGTCGTTTGGCGGATGCGCTCAGCGCCTTCTCGCGCCTGGGTGAGCGCTTGTGTGAATTCGGCCGCGAGGCCGCGTCGGCGGGCGGCGGGGCTTCGCGCCAAATGACCGAGCGCGAACTCGAGGTTGCCGAGCACGTAGGCGAGCGGATTGTTGATTTCGTGGGCTACTCCGGCCGCCAGCATACCGACCGAGCTCAGCCGATCTGCCAGCACCAGGCGCTGCTGCAGGCGCCTGGACTCCGCGCGCATGGTCGCCTCTCTGAGCTCGCGCTCGATGACCGCGCCGAGGCGGCTCAAGGCGTGCATGAACAGGTAGTCATGGGCGCCGGCCCGCATGAGCTCGAGGGCCTCGACCTCCAGCGAGGCGCGCGACAACACCACGAACGGCAGGTCGAGCCCGCTCCGCTGGACGAGGCGCAGCGCCGCTAGCGCGCCCATCTCGAGTGAGTGCTCGCAAAGCACCACGTCGAAGTCGCGCTGGTCGAGCGCTGCTTGCAGCTCGATGCGTGACTCGACGCGAACGATCTCGGTCTCGAAGCCTTGGGCGCGCAGCTCGAGCTCGACCAGCTCGGCGTCAGGCTGGCAGTCTTCGACCAGTAACACACGCAAGCAGGTGCTCGGCGCTTCGGGAACGACGGTTTCCATGCGAAATCCACCCTCGCGCGCTCGGCAGACAGAAGAAGCCCACGTATCCCTCGTTCTTCCGTGCTGGGTGAGCGCACGCACCGGCAGCTCGGAGTGAACCGCTTCACACTATCAGGGCCAGCTGCGCTCGGCTAGCGCTGAGAGCGGCGTTTTCGTTCAGTTTGCGGCGTTTTTCGAGGCAAGAAGCCACGTGCCGCTCAGTCACGTGGGTCCGCTTCGGTACAAACGGACGCGCAGTGTCCGACGCGTCACCCGTTGTTACGGAAGCCTGACGGCGCCCCATGAGTGATCCGCGTCTCTCGATGAGACGGCGGTAAATGTCAGCCGAGGGAGAGGATGGCGCCGCCCACTCGCGCTTGCCAGAACGCGCGTTCGTCGGCTCGGTGGGTCACCATCAATACCGTGCTCCGGTGTTGGACGCACAGCGACTCGACCAGCTCGAGGGCGCGCTGCCGATTGCTCGCGTCCAGGCCCGTGGTCGGCTCGTCGAGCACGAGCAAAGGCGGCAGCTTGATGGCGGCTCGCGCGATCAGCAGCAAGCGCTGGTGGCCGAACGACAGCTCGCGAAAGGCCGCGCTGGGCGCGAGGCCAAGGTCGAGCCAAGAGAGCCAGGCGCGCGCGCGGGCGCGATGGCTCGGCTCCGGCCGTTGGTAGACGCCGATGCTGTCGTAGAGGCCGCTCAGCAGCACTTCCTCCACGCTTCCGCCGACGCGGTAGTCGCGGTGCAGCCGAGACGACACCAGGCCGACGTGCTTCTTGATGTCCCAGACCGTCTCGCCGCTGCCGCGGCGGCGGCCGAACAGGCGCAGGTCGTTGCTGTAGGCCTGCGGGTGGTCGCCCGTCAGCATCTCGAGCAGCGTCGTCTTGCCGGAGCCGTTCGGCCCTTCGATGAGCGTGTGCTGGCCGGCAGCGACGCGGAAATCGAGGCCCTCGAACACGGCTCGCTCGCCGTAGCGCACGCAGCCGCTCGCGAGCTCGACGAGCGGCACGCTCGGGTCGAGCGGGTCGTAATAACTACCGAGCTCGACCGGTGGGGGCGGCCGCGAGGTCGAGCGCTCGCGGTCTCGCTCGGCAAACTGCTGCACGGAGCCGCGAAACACCGCTCGCCCTCGCTCGATGACCAGCACTTCCCCCAGTTGCCGGAGCGCCTCGGCGTCGAACGGCAGCGCCCCTGCCGTGAACGTTCCGACGACGATCACGGGCAGGCTCTTGGCGACCTGCTCGATGGCCCGCGCCAGCTCGGCGCAGGCGACTCGATCCAGCCCGTCGAACGGCTCATCGAGGACCAAGAGCGCCGGCTCATCCAGCACCGCCTGCAGCAGGAGCACCTTGCGCGACTCGCCCGTGGAGAGCGCACGGTAGCCGCGGTCCCAGATCGATTCCAGTCGGAACGCGGCAGAGAGCGGGTGCTCACGCCCGCGCTCTCCGAGCAGGTCTCGCGGCGTCGAGCCGAGGTCCGTGGCCTCCTGAAAGTTGCTGTTGTCGCGCCCCAGCTCTGCTTCGTAAAACGCCTGCTGTGATTCGGCAGAGAGCCAGCGCGCCCCCGGAACGCTTTCGGCGAGCGCGCGCGCGGCGCTCGACTTGCCGGAGCCGTTGGGGCCGGTGACTAGAGTTAGTCCCGGCCCCGTGGGCGCGGTGAGGGGCGCCGCGTCGGACATCGGCGCGCCCCGCGACTCAGCCGCCGACCGCGATTTGCTTCATCGCCGTCATGTAGCCGCGCAAGGTGCCGCCGATCTTCTCGACGGGGTGGCTCTCGATCGCTTGGTTGACGCTGAGCAGCTTGCGGTTGTCGACCTGCTGGCTGCCCGCGCCGAATGGCTTGCCGATCACGTCCGTCGACTGCTTCGCCATGAACTCCTTCAGCAGCGGGACGGCGGCGTGGCTGAACAGGTAGCAGCCGTACTCGGCGGTGTCGCTGATGACCTTGTTCATCTCGTACAGCTTCTTGCGCGAGATCAGGTTGGCGATGAGGGGAGTCTCGTGGAGCGACTCGTAGTAGGCGCTCTCCGGCTTCATCCCGACCTCCACCATGCACTCGAACGCCAGCTCGACGCCGGCCTTCACCATCGCGACCATGAGCACGGCGTGGTCGAAATACTCCTGCTCGCCGATCTTCTGGTCCCCCGCCGGCGTTTGCTCGAAGGCGGTGTCGCTCGTGGCCGCGCGCCAGCCGAGTAGGTTGACGTCGCCGGCGTCCCAATCCTTCATCATGGTCGAGCTGAAGACGCCGGTGATGATGTCGTCTTGGTGCTTCTTGAACAGCGGGCGCATCAGGCCGCGCAGCTCTTCGGCCAGCTCGAAAGCCTTGATTTTGGCGGGGTTACTGAGGCGATCCATCATCAGCGTGATGCCGCCTTGCTTGAGCGCCTCCGTGATCGTCTCCCAGCCGTACTGCACGAGCTTGCTGGCGTAGCCGCGATCGATGCCCTCGGCGACCATGCGGTCGAAGCACAAGATCGAGCCGGTCTGCAGCATGCCGCACAAGATCGTCTGCTCGCCCATCAGATCGCTCTTCACCTCCGCGACGAAGCTCGACTCCAGCACGCCTGCGCGGTCACCGCCCGTCGCGGCGGCGTAGGCCTTGGCGATCTCGAGGCCGTCGCCGTTCGGATCGTTCTCCTTGTGGACGGCGATCAGCGTCGGCACGCCGAAGCCGCGCTTGTACTCTTCGCGCACCTCGGTGCCCGGACACTTCGGGGCCACCATCACCACCGTCAGGTCTTTGCGGATGGCTTGACCTTCCTCGACGATGTTGAAGCCGTGGCTGTAAGCGAGCGTCGCGCCCTTCTTCATCAGCGGCATGACCTTCGACACCACGTCCGCGTGCTGCTTGTCGGGGGCCAGGTTGCACACCAAATCCGCGGTCGGGATCAGCTCTTCGTACGTGCCCACCTTGAAGCCGTTGCTGGTGGCGTTGGTGAAGCTGGGGCGCTTCTGCTGAATCGCGTCCGCGCGCAGCGCGTAGCTCACGTCGAGGCCGGAGTCGCGCATGTTGAGGCCCTGGTTCAAGCCCTGAGCGCCGCAGCCGACGATGACCACCTTCTTGCCCTTGAGGCGCTCGACGCCGTTGAACTCGCTCCGGTCCATGAAGCGGCATTGACCGAGCTGCTCCAGCTTCTGCGCCATCGTGAGGGTATTGAAGTAGTTCTGACGTGACATGGTGGCTCTCTCTCGGGTTCAGGACGCCCAGCCGGCGTCGTCGAGCACGGAGGATAGCTCCCGAGCCCGCCCCAGCCAACGTTGCGCTAGGTGATATTATCGGCACTCTCAGTTGCAGAAAGCGCAACACCAGCCTGCCCGCTCGGCGTCCGGCGAAACGCCGAGATTAGGAGAAATTTGCCGCGCCCAGCGGAACCGTGGCGAAATTTATGCGGTTCGTGATCGGTTTGGCGTCGGCGTAGACCCGACTGCGGACGAGTGACGAGCTGTGACAGACGGAGTGGGCGTGATGCTGCGCCTGGGCTCGGCGCCGTCACCGCACACGGCAAGAACCAATAGACCCAAACATGCATTCGATCAGCAAGTCGGCGTTCGGAGTCCCCCTGCTCTTGGCGGTGTCGCCTTTGCTCGCTGCGTGCGGCGACGGGAGCCCGGCCCTCGGCGATGCAGTCGGCGGATCGGCAGGCGCCCCAGCCGCGACGGCGGGAGCGCCCAGCGGCGGCGCCGTGGGCGCGAGCGGCTCGACCGGCGCCGCTGGTAGCTCTGGCGTACCCACCGCCGGCGCGAGCGGCGCCGGCA
>JAEYWK010000066.1 GCA_023431345.1 Pseudomonadota bacterium | reverse complement strand
TGGAGGCGATCGAGTTGCATCACGCCCTATCGGTCAACCGCATCACTCGTTGCTTGAGGCAGCGCCGACTGCGCGGGCAGCTGCCCGCGGCGCGCGCGTGCCATGCGCGAGCCCGGAGGGGGCACGCCGCCACAAACCCAGACCTACCAGGACCATCGGGCACGGGCACGGGCACGTTTACGGCGAGACCAGCAATTCAGGGACACGCTCTAGCGTTTGCGCCGCAGGCAGCCAATGAAGAAGCCGTCGGTGCCGTGACGGTGCGGGCTGAGGCGCAAGCGATGAGGCGCGCGCCGCTCGAAGCGCTCGACGTAGGCGCGATCGTAGATTTCCGCCAGGTTGACGGGCGTGAGCTCGGGATGGCGGGCTTCGATCGCGTCGAGCAGCTCTTCGCCCTCGGCCCGCAGCAGCGAGCACGTCGCAAACACGAGGCGACCGCCGGGGGCCAGCAGCGGCAGCACCCGCTCTACGATCGCGAGCTGAGTCTGCGCTAGCCGCGTGACCGCGTCTGGAGTGAGGCGAGCTCGCGCCTCCGGGTTACGCCGGAGCACCCCCGTACCGCTGCACGGCGCGTCGACGAGCACGCGATCGACTTTGCCGGCGACCGCCTGCACCGCTTCTGGCAGCGACCCCGACTCGTCGATGGCCAGCGCTTGCACGTTCACGGCGCCCGCGCGCTTGGCGCGACGGCGCAGCTCCGCGAGCTTCGCCTCGTCGATGTCGAGCGACATTACCTTGCCGCGCCCTTCCAGCAGCGCCGCGAGCGCCAGCGTCTTTCCGCCCGCCCCCGCGCACGCATCCACGATCAAACCTCGCGGAGGCGGCGCTGTCAGCTCGCACACGATCTGGCTCGCTTCGTCTTGAAGCTCGAACACACCGTCGTGAAAGGCGCGCGTCGTGAAGGGGTTGAAGGCGCCTTCGATCAACAGCGCGCGGCGACCGTAGCGACCAGGCTCGATGCGCGCGCCCTCTTCTTCGAGGCGGGCATGAGCTTCGGCGACGTCGGCCGCGAGCCCGTTGACCCGCAGCGAGCGTGGCGGCGGCTCCGAGAGGCTCGCCGCGAGCGCTTCCGCCTCCGGTCCGTACTCGGCCAGCAGTCGCTCCGCGAGCCAGTCCGGCAGCGAGCCCAGCAGCTCGAGCTTGCGCGCCCCGCTGCAGCGCTCGAGCAGGCTCGCGTCCACCTCGGCGAAGCGCTCCCAGGCGACATCGGGGCTGAGGGCGGTCGCTGCGGGCGGCTCGAGCCCCCCTTCCAGGAGCGCTGCGCCGAGCACCGCCGAGAGCGAGTCCGACGCGCGCGCCTCGCCGGTCCCCAGCTCCGTCAGCGCCGCGCGCACCCGCTTACGCCGTCGGAGCGCGCCATAGACGAGACTCGAGAGCTGCAGCGCTTCGGGCGCGCCGAGGCGCTGCTCGGCGATGGCGCGAGATAGCGCGGCGCTGCCGCGGGCACCTCCCAGCACGTCGGTCACGAGGCGGGCGGCAGAGGAAAGGAACGGGGCGGCGACGGAGGGCATGGACAAGCTGTGGATTAGGCTGGGGACGGCTTCTTGGAAACGTTGGTATTGATTTGGGGCATCCCCGGGACAAGCTGTTCAGGGCGTCCTTTGTTCAGAAGCTGCAGGCCGCCGGGGTGGCGCTGAAGAGCGAATGAAGCCAAGGACTTGGGTGTCCGGCGTCATTGACCTGCAAGCCCCCAGCCCGCTGTTGATAGGGTCTAAGCCCCATTTATCGTGGATTTTTGCTTGGCCGACCCCAACCCATTGGGGTACAAGGTGGGCCTTCCAGGGGCACCCGCACGGGCGTTGTCGACGAGTTAGCCAGCTCGCCGGGCGGCGCTGGCGGGTTAGCTTTGGTTGTCACGACTGAACGCATCAGCACGTGACGCATTTCCAGTACTGACGGAACCACGCCCACACCGCCCGGGCAGGGTCCCCAATGAGGAGAACGCGAACCATGACGCAGTCTACGATTGTCGTTCAGGAGAACGACCGGGTGAAACCCTCCGCTTCGCAGACCAACGCGCCCACCCCGCAACGCGCCTCCGGCGACAATGGCCAGCGCCCCGCTCACGGCGGAGCCACCTTCAAGGCCCGCTACGCAGCGCCGGGAGGGGACCCGTTGAAGGACGTGGTGTGGGAGCGCCGTCAGAGCTTGATCACGAACCCCGACGGCTCCGTCGTGTTCAAGATGGAGGGCGCCGAGATCCCGGCGGGCTGGTCGCAGCTCGCGACCGACATCGTCATCTCGAAGTACTTCCGTAAAGCCGGCATCCGCGGCGACAAGGACTTGGGCGAGACGAGCGTGCGTCAAGTCGTCTACCGCATCGCGCACACGATTCGCACGGCAGGCGAAGAGCTGGGCGGCTATTTCGCGACCAAGCAAGACGCCGACGCCTTCGAAGCCGACCTCACCTGGTTGATGACCAACCAGTACGGAGCCTTCAACTCGCCGGTCTGGTTCAACTGCGGCCTGTTCCACGAGTACGGCATCACGGGCTCGGGCGGGAACTGGGCCTGGAGCGACGCGGCCGAAGACGTGAGCGAAACGGCGAACGCCTACGAGCGTCCGCAGTGCTCTGCTTGCTTCATTCAAGCCGTGCCTGATGATTTGATGGGCATCTACGACCTCGTGAAGTCGGAAGCACGCCTGTTCAAGTACGGCTCGGGCACCGGCTCCAATTTCAGCGCGATCCGCGGCAAGCAAGAGAAGCTGTCCGGCGGCGGCACCTCCAGCGGTTTGATGAGCTTCCTCGAGGTGCTCGACCGCGCCGCTGGCGCCACCAAGAGCGGCGGCACCACGCGCCGCGCCGCGAAGATGGTCTGCCTCGACATGGACCATCCGGAGATCGTCGACTTCATCCAGTGGAAGACGCGTGAAGAGAAGAAGGCCAAGGCGCTGATCGCGGCCGGCTACGAGAGCGACTTCAACGGCGAGGCCTACCACACGGTCAGCGGCCAGAACTCGAACAACTCGGTACGCGTCAGCGACGAGTTCATGCGCGCTGCGCAGTCGGGCGGCAAATGGCAAACCATCGCCCGCACCACCGGCAAGGTCGTCGACACGCTCGACGCGGGCAAGCTGTGGGACATGGTGGCGGACTCGGCGTGGGCTTGCGCTGACCCGGGCGTGCAATACGACAGCACCATCAACCACTGGCACACGTGCCCCAACAGCGGCAAAATCAACGCCAGCAATCCCTGCTCCGAGTACATGTTCCTCGACGACACGGCGTGCAACCTGTCGTCGCTCAACTTGACCAAATTCCTCGACGAGCAGGGCAAGTTCGACGTCGACGGCTACCGTCACGCGGTCGACATCTTCTTCACCGCGCAGGAAATCCTCGTCGATCTTTCCAGCTATCCGACGCCCACCATCGCGAGAAACTCGCACGACTATCGCCCGCTGGGCTTGGGCTACGCCAACCTCGGCACGCTGCTCATGCTGCAGGGCATCCCTTACGACTCGGACAAGGGTCGCGCGATCGCGGGCGCGCTCACCGCCATCCTGTGCGGCCGCGGCTACGCCGTGAGCGCCGAGATGGCGGCCAGCAAGGGCGCGTTCGCGGGCTTCACCAAGAACCGTGAGCCGATGCTGCGCGTGATGCGCCAGCACCGCGACGCCGCCCACGCCATCGACCGCGAGCAGTGCCCCGAGTACCTGTGGCAGGCGGCGGCGGAGGATTGGGACCGCGCCGTCGAGCTCGGCGAGCAGCACGGCTACCGCAACGCGCAGGCCACCGTGCTCGCGCCGACCGGCACCATCGGCCTGCTGATGGACTGCGACACCACCGGCATCGAGCCCGACTTTGCGCTCGTCAAGTTCAAGAAGCTGGCGGGCGGCGGCTACTTCAAGATCGTCAATCAATCGGTGCCGGAGGCGCTCAAGCGGCTGCGCTACTCGGAGGCGCAGATCAGCGAGATCGTCGCCTACGTTTCGGGCACGAATACGCTGCTGGGCGCGCCTCACGTCAATCGCGCCGCCCTCAAGCAAAAGGGCCTCAACGACGAAGACTTGAGCAAGATCGAGGCCGCTCTTTCCGGCGTGTTCGACCTCGGGCTCGCGTTCGCGCCCTGGGTGCTCGGTCGCGACGCTTACGCGCGCCTCGGTGTTTCCGCGGACAAGCTGAGCCAGCCCGGCTTCAGCTTGCTCAAGTTCCTCGGCTTCACGCCGGGGCAGATCGAAGAGGCCAACGACGTGATCATCGGTCGCATGACGATCGAAGGCGCGCCCCATTTGCGCGACGAGCACTACGCGGTGTTCGATTGCGCGAACCGCTGCGGCCGCACCGGCCAGCGCTTCTTGGCGCCGATGGCTCACGTGAAGATGATGGCGGCCGCGCAGCCGTTCCTCTCCGGCGCCATCAGCAAAACCGTCAATTTGCCCAACGACGCCAGCGTCGAGGACGTGCGCCAGATCTACGAGCAGGGCTGGAAGCTCGGCCTCAAAGCCGTCGCGCTCTACCGCGACGGCTGCAAGGCGTCGCAGCCGCTGTCGACGTCGAGCAAGGAGCGCTCGGAAGATGGTGACAAGAGCGAGGTCGAGCCGGCCGCCGCCGCCATCGCCCCCGTCGTAGCGGCCGCCGCCGCGCAGGCCGCGCCCCGCCCCGAAGGCCACCGCGTGCGCTTGCCGCAGAAGCGGCGTGGCTTCACGCAAGAAGCCCACGTGGGCGGCCACAAGGTGTTTCTCCGCACCGGTGAGTACGAAGACGGCTCCCTCGGCGAGATCTTCATCGACATGCACAAGGAGGGCGCCGCCTTCCGCTCTCTGATGAACTGCTTCGCGATGGCAGTGTCGGTGGGTCTTCAGTACGGCGTACCGCTGCAGACCTTCGTCGAGCAGTTCACGTTCACGCGCTTCGAGCCGCACGGCGTGGTGTCGGGCCATCCGAACATCAAATTCTCGACCTCGATCGTCGACTACATTTTCCGCGTGCTCGGCGTCGAATACCTGCGGCGCTACGACTTCGCGCAGGTCAAGCCCGCCGAAGACTCCGCGGGCATCGAGGATCCGACCATGCCGAAGCTGATCGCGGCCGACGGCGGCTCGTCGACGTCGATCGCTCCGCCCGCGCCCTCATCCATCCCGCCCGACTCGCTCGCCGCCACCGCCCCCTCCGTCTTCGCCGGCGAGGGACACGGCGCGCTCGACGCCCAGCTCGAAGAGATGATGGGCGACGCGCCCGTCTGCGACGGCTGCGGGCACATCACCGTCCGCAATGGGGCCTGCTACAAGTGCCTCAACTGCGGCAACTCCATGGGCTGCAGCTAGCCCACGTCGGCGCGTCTGCTGGGGATCCCGGGCCGGCCCGGCCCCCAGCCCCGCGCCGCTGTTCCGGCCCATGCCCCACGCCCGCTGACCGCCCGCCCTCTCCGGCCGCCGCGGCTCGCTCGCGGGTGGGCCAATTCCCGCGTCCATAGGCGGCTTCCGCTTTGCGGACGTCTAAGCTAGAAACGGGGGCATGAAGCCGCTTCGTTCGGTTGTTGCGATCATGGGATGTGGATTCTTGATGCCGCTGCTGCTCGCTGCCGGCTGCAAGAAGGACGAGCCGCCGCCCCCCCTACCCGCGGCCCCGCCCGCTGCATCCACCGTCGCCGCGCCGCCGACGCTCGAGCTTGCGCCCGAGCCGACGCCGGTCGAATCGGCCGAGCCGAAGAAGACGGGCACGGGCGTTGCCGGGCCCAGCCTCAAGAAGTGTTGCGACGCGCTCGCACAAAACGCCAAGAGCGCGCCGCCGCCGAACGACACGCTCATGCTGCAGGCCTCGCAGGCGTGCAACATCGCCGTCGCCGCAGGCCAAGGTACCCCCGCGGTCATGGCTGCGGTGCGCGCCGCGATGGGCGGAGCGCAGCTGCCAGCCGGCTGCCAGTGAGAGCGCCGCGCGGGCGTCGCTCGCGCGTGAGGGCTGTCTCTAATATCGAGACAGCCCGCGTCGTGCCCGCAGCATTCAGCGACGAGGGCTAAGCGCGGTAGTGATCGAAGCCCGTGCTCAGCTCGAGGCGCTGCCCGTTCTCGAGCTGGAGCTCCGCCCCACGGCCGCGCTCGACGCTGCCAATCACCTTCACCCAGCGCGGGCGGCGAGCGCGAGGCCCCGCGCCAAGCAGCGCGTAGTCTTCCCCACCCGTGAGCGCCAAGGCGACGGCCGGCTCTCCCAGCAGCTCCGCGAGCGGGGCCAAATCTTCGGGGATGGCGCGGGCGATCAGGGCGGCGTGCAGCACCGCTTTCACGCCGCTCTGCTCGGCCAAATGGCGCACGTCGCCCCCCAAGCCATCGGAGACGTCGATAGCGGCGCGAGCGCGCCCCACCAGCCGTTGCCCGGCCACGATGGCGGCCTCGGGACGCGCCCAGGCACGCTTCGCGCGCGCGGCGACGGCCGCGAGCGCGCGCGGAACTTTCAGGCGCGACTGGTGTAACAAGAGCCCCGCCCGCGCCAGCCCCACGTCGCCGACCAGCCACAGCTCGTCGCCCACGCGCGCGCCGGAGCGCAGCAGCGGCTTGCGAGCGCGCCCCAGCACCGTCGTCGTCACCGCAAGCTCGGAGCCGCGAGCGACGTTCCCGCCGACCACAGGGCAACCGAGCTGCTTCGCCGCCTGCGCCTGGCCCGAGCCGAGCTCGAGCAAGAGCCGTTGCGGAAAGCCGCGCGGCGCGCGCAGGCTGGCGACGGCCGCGAGCGGAGCCGCGCCCATCGCCGCCACGTCGCTGGCCGCCGCTTGCAGCGAGCGGTAGCCGATGTCCGCGGCGCTGAGCCAGCGTCGATCGAAATGCACGCCTTCGACTTGGTCGTCGACCGTCATGACCAAGCGCTCGCGCCCGACGCGCAGCACGGCCGCGTCGTCACCGATCCCAAGCTCCACGGCGCGACCGGCCCCGCCCGCGAGTCGCTTGGCTAGCTCGGCGATCAGCGCAAACTCACCCCCGCTGGCGGCGGCCTTCTTCGGCGGCATTCAGCCGATAGTGGCGCGTTTCACCGGAATCGTCACGACGAAGACAGCCCCGCGCGGCTGATTGCTCTCGATGCGCACGGCCCCGTCATGCGCGTCGACGAGGCGCTTGACGATGGACAGCCCGAGCCCGGTACCGCCCGCTTCGCGCGTGCTGCTCGAGTCGACCTGATAGAAGGCATCGAACACGCGCGTCCGCTCGACCTCGGGGATACCGATGCCGGTGTCGGCCACCCTCATTTCGACCGCGGTGCGGCGCGCTCCGAGCAGCACCATCCCGCCCGCGTCGCCGCTGCTGGGCGCCTCCATTCCCGTGAGCCTGGCCACGAGGTTGACGGAGCCGGAGACCGGCGTGAACTTGATGGCGTTCTCGGTCAGGTTGAGCAGCACCTGGCGCAGGCGCTCGGCGTCGGCCCAGATCGCGGGCAAGCCCTTCTCGATGTCGAACGCCAGCTCGACCTCTTTCTTGCGCGCGGTCGGCGTCATGGTCGAGACCACGTCTTTGATGAGCACGGCGACGTCGACGTGGTTCTTGCGCAGGCTCATGGTGCCGCTCTCGAGCTTGGACAGATCGAGCAGGCCCTTGATCAACGCCAACAGCTGATCACCCTTGTCGCGGATGGTCTGCACGAACTCGCGCTGCTCACTCGTCAGCTCGCCCGCCAGCCCCTCGACGAGCATCTCGCTGTAGCCGATGATCGAGGTGAGCGGCGTGCGCAGCTCGTGCGAAACGGTAGCGAGGAAGTTGCTCTTCAGCCGATCGAGCTCCTTCAAGCGGTCGTAGGCGATTTGCAGCTTCTGGTTCTTGTCTTCCAGCTCGCGAAAGCTCTCGCGGACGCTGGCGAGGTGCATGTTGCTCGTGAGCAGGGCACGGTGGCCGCTGAAGAGCAGCAGATCGAGCACGCGGGCCAGGTGGCGTGCGACGCGGCTCACCGCCTCTTCTTCGCCGCGCGGCAGCTGGCGGAAGAGCTCGCGCAGCGTGGCGGAGTCGAGCTCGGCGTCGAGCCCCAGCAGCGTAGCCGGCGGCTCGGCGCTCGGATCGGGCGAAAACGGGCCCAAGATCATGCGCCCGATCTGGCGCGAGTCGTACTCGATGGCCGCTACTCGGTAGCTCGCGCCGGTAACGCAGGTGTAGCGCGCCTCCCCGTCAGGGCCGGGGGCCAGCGCCTTCACCGCCGCCACCACCTCCGACAGGGCGGCGCGTCCGTGGCGCGAGCTGTTCAAGTAGGCGTAAAGCTCGATCGACTCCGTCGCGTCTGCCAGCAGCTTGCCGTCTTCGCTGAACACGCGAATCGGGACGCCGAACAGCTCGCTCGCGCTCTTGACCATCTCCGTCAGGCCGTCCCGCGACACGAGATCTTCGAGGGTCATGGCGCCGCCGAGCGTGAGCTCGTCGAGCGTCTTCGCGGGAGCGGCCACGGAAGTCATCAGCCGGCCTCCGGCTTCAGCACGTCGAGCGCGCCGCCGACGCACGTGCCGAGGATCTGCCGGAGGGGCCGTTTGTCGCCCAGCTTTTGCGCGACGCTCCCCAAAAAGGCTTCCGAGTCGAAGCCGAATTTCTTGTTCAGGTCGTGCTCGGCGTCGAGCGCGCTCCACGTCAAATGAAGCAACCCGATGAAGCTCTCGACCACGCCGTCGCCGCGCATCGCCACCGCCAGGTAGACGGGCTCACGCCCTTGTGACGCCAGCTCCGCGATCTCGGCGTCACTGCGCACCGCGGGCAAGTCGCGCTTGTTGAACTGAATGATCAGCGGCATCTGCTTGAGCGAGAGGCCGTGCTGCTTCAGGTTCTCCTTCAGGTCGAGGAAGGCGTCGGCGTTGTGCTGAGTCTCCTGGTTGCGCGAGTCGGCGATGAAGGCGATGCCATCGGCGCCCTGCACTACCAGGCGCCGCGTCGACGAGTGAATGACCTGACCCGGAACCGTGAACACCTTCAAGCGCACGGCCAGACTGCCCTGGTTGCGGAAGGTGAGCGGCAGCAGATCGAAGAACAGCGTACGGTCGTCGCGCGTCTCGAGCGTCATCAAGCGCCCGCTCGAGCCAGGCTCGGCCGCCTTGTGCAGCGCCTGGAGATTGGTGGTTTTCCCGCTGAGCGCGGGGCCGTAATAGACGAGCTTGACGGTCAGCTCGCGGTTCACGAAATCAAGCTGCACGAGCACCTCGGGTCCAGCGCATCACGGGGCTGCGAATGAACAAGGTTTTCATACTAACATGGGCCACCTTTGAGCCCTACGGTCGTTTTCCTCTGGATTTCAGCGTCGACGTCGCTTGCGGCGCCGCACCGGTGGAAAGCGAACGCGAATGCGAACGCCAGCGCGAGCGCGCTGGTTCGCGAGTACGGCGCCGCGCGGGGGCTGAATTTCGTCGAGCTGAGCCGCGGAGCGACGGCCCGGCCGTACGGCACGTCGAGCACCCTGGCGGACGAGATAGAGGCGGAGCTCGAGCAGGCAGCTACCGCGCTCTCTGCGCTCGAAGAAGCAGCGGCCCTCGAGCGCCTCGCGCGCGTGGAGCAGGCGCTGCTCGCGCACCCTGACCTACCTCAGGGCGCGTGGCTGCTCGCGGAGAGCATGGCGCTCCGCGCGCGAGCGGCGGCGCACACGGACGCAGAGGGCGCGAGGCTGTTCGAGCAACGCAGGGCCGCCCTCGAAGGGCCGCGCGCGGCCCCGTTCGGAGAAAGCGCCGCGAGTGAAGCCGCGAGCGCCATCCCCGTCCGCATCGCCGTGCGCGGGCTCGCGCAGGCCGACGAGCTCGAGGTGGACGGCGTGGCTCGAAGCGCGCGCGACGTCGAGCTCCTGCCCGGGCTGCACCAGCTCCGGGTGCTGAGGCGCGGCCGCGTCGTGCACGCGGAGTTCCGAGAAATCACCGGGGAGGTTCGCGAGCTCGAGCTTCCCGTGCCGGTGCTGGCCCCGTGCAGCGCCGACGATCTCGGCGCGCTCGACGCCGCCGCGCTGGCTCACGGCGCCGTGCCCCCTGCCGGCGTCGCTTGTCCACGCTTCGCCCTCGTGCGGCCCACGGCTCAAGGCATCGAGGTGTCGCTGTGCACGCCCGCCGGCTGCGGTCCCTTCTTGACCTGGCGCGAGCGACCTGAGCCAGCCTTCAAGCCACTCGCCAGCGAGCGCAGGCTGCCGGCGTGGGCCGGGGCCGCGATCGTGGGGGTCACGGCGGTCGCGGCGACGAGCCTCGTGCTGTGGCGAGCGGGCGCCTTCGACGCAGGGCGTCCCAGCGCCGCCCCCTGGCAGTACGGCGGGCTCGATCCCCAGAGCGCCCGCCTGCGCTTCTAGAACGCCGAACGGTTTGACCGCTCGGCGTTCTAGACCTTTCCTGGTGGGGGCAGCTCGCGCCGCCCCCCTCGCCTGAAGTGAATTCAGGCGAGCCTCCCCCCACGCGCCGGCTCTGCTCGGTGCTAGCTCGTGAACTTCGTTGCCCCAGCAAACCGTTTGTCGCTCTAGCTGTGGTCTGCGTCCGAGCTCGCAGCGGCATTAGCCTGGCGAGCGCTGCCAGCGCGCGCGCGCGTGGGCGATCGCGCCCTGCACGGTGGCCTTGGCGGGGCCGCCCACGAGCGCGCGACGCTCGACGGCCTGCGCCGGATCGAGCGCCGAGCGCAGCGCGTCGCCCTGCAGCGACGCGTGCGCAGCCTGGAGCACGTCCGCCGGCAGCTCGCCCAGCTGCACTCCTCGCTGCTCCGCCTCGCGCACGAGCGCGCCCACCACGTGGTGAGCTTCTCGAAACGGCAGCCCTTGAAGCACGAGAAAATCCGCCAAATCCGTGGCGCAGAGGTGGCCCTGATTGAGCGCCTCGCGCAGCCTATCGCGCTTCCACTCCGCCGTCGCGATCGCGCCCGTGAGCGCGTAGAGCGAGACGAGCGCGCACTCGAAAGCGTCGAAGATGGGTCGCTTGTCCTCTTGCAGGTCACGCCCGTAGCCGAAGAACAGGCTCTTCTCGAGCGCCATCAAGGTCGTCACCGAACCCATCAGGCGCGCCGCCTTGCCGCGCACCAGCTCCGCGACGTCGGGGTTCTTCTTCTGCGGCATCATCGACGAGCTGGTCGAGAACGCGGCGGACAGCGCCATGAAGCCGAACTCCTGGCTCGACCACAGCACGATCTCTTCCCCGATGCGCGAGAGGTGCACCCCCAAGATGGACAGCGCGCTCGAGAGCTCGATCAAGAAATCGCGGCTTCCAGTGGCGTCGATCGAATTTTGCATCGGCGCGGAGAAGCCGAGCTCGGCCGCGACGCCCGCGCGATCCAGCGGAAAGCCCGTCCCCGCCACCGCGCCCGCGCCCAGCGGCGACTCGTTCAGGCGCGCGCGCGCGTCGATCAAGCGCCCGCGATCTCGCAGCAGCATCTCCTGCCAGGCCATCAGGTGGTGCGACAGACGACTGGGTTGAGCGCGCTGCAGGTGCGTGTATGCGGGCATCAAGGTGTCGATCTCGCGCTCGGCGACGGCCAAGATCGCGTCGCCCAAGCCCTCGACGGCGGCGATGGTCTCGTCGGTCTTGCGGCGCGACCACAGCCGCAGGTCCGTCGCGACCTGATCGTTGCGCGAGCGACCGGTGTGCAGCTTGCCGCCGACGGCGCCGACGATCTCCGTCAAGCGCGCTTCGATGTTCATGTGCACGTCTTCGCGCTCACGCTTCCAGACCAGCTCGCCGCGCTCGATCTCACCACGAATCTGCTCGAGCCCTGTCACGAGCGTGTCCGCTTCGGCCGAGGTGAGCACCCCGGCGCGCGAAAGGCCGCGCGCGTGCGCCATCGAGCCCTGGATGTCTTCGCGCCACATCTCGCTGTCGACATCCACGCTGGTGTTCAGCCGCTCCATGGCGGCGTCGATTTGTTCGGGGAGTCTGCCACCTCGCGCGACGGTCATGGCGCGCTTATAGCGCGATTTGCCGCTCAGCCCAGAGCGTGGACGAGCACGTCGTCCAAAACTCCCGCCTCGATGGCGCGCAGCCGGTCGAGGAAGCGCCGGTAGTCGCGGGCCGGGGGCTGCCCCGGCTCGGCGCGGAGGGAAAAGTCGGTGATGCGCGTGGTCGCGAAGCGCAAGCAGCCGATGGCGCCTTCCACCTTCAGCGCCCTCACCTCGTCAGCGGCGAGCGGGCGCACCGCGCGGTAGCCAGCGAGCAGCGCTTCGGCTCGGGGGCGCTCGAAGCTCTGGCCGTAACACCAGGCCGCGATCGTCACCATGATGTCGTAGGCGAACGCGCCGTAGCAGGCGCTCTCGAAGTCGAGCAGGGCCAGGAGCTCGCCGCCCGCCGTCCACAGCACGTTGTCACGGAAGAGGTCGGAGTGGATCACGCCGCACGGCGCCGCGACCTGCGCGCGCGCGAGCTCGTAGTGAGCGAGCCGCTCGCGAATGAACGCGACGTCCGCGACGAGCTCGCGGCGGCCGGACTGCTCCGCGCGCTCGAGCCGGGCGCGCAAGTCGACGATGCGGAAGCGGCCTTCGCTCGGGCGCTCGACTTGGTCGGTCGTGAGGTGCACCCGAGCCAGCGCGGCGCCGAGCGCGCGGCAGAGCGCCGGCGTGACGCGCTTTTGGCAAGCGATCTCGCCCTCCAGCCAGGGAAACACCGCGAACGCTTTGCCCCCGAAGTCCCCGACGCCCGCACCATCCGCCCGCGGCAAGCAGCGGACGACCGGCACGCCCGCGTCACCCAACGCGGCCACGAGCCGCAGCTCAGCCAGCGCCCCGGCGCGGTCCTGCTCCTCGTAGAGGCGAGCGAAGTACCGGCCACCGTCAGCCGTCGTCAGCGCGAAGTTGGAGTTGACGGAGCCGGCCTCGAGCGGCTCGATCGCCGTCACGTCGAGCCCGAACTCACGCGAGAGCCGCGCCGCGTCAGCGAGCGGCAGAGGGGTCAAGAGCGCCACGGGCGCGACTATGCCGGCGAAGACGCGCCCGCGCCCCTGAAAAATCACCGCGAATCGCCGGTAAGGCCTCACTCGGCTGGAGCGGCGGCCGGATTTCGCTCGAGCAGGTAGGTCTTACCGGCCCAGCGAATCACCGGCAGGTAGTCCCCCTCTCCGCTCACTTCGAGCGCGACCGCCTCCGGGCACGGGAACGCTACGACCTCCCCAACCGGGGCGCCGGGCGCGCTCTCGACGTCCGTGCTCGAGCGAATCAGCCAGCTGCGATCGCTGTGGCAGTAGGCGGCGACCGCGCGCTCGTGCGTGAAGGCCCAGGTCACCGACTTGGCCTCCACCGGCACGTGCAGCAGCGCGGCGCCGCTCGGCGCGTGCAGGGAATCGTAGCAATAGCGATCGGTGCCGGAGAGCCCGAACGGATCGACGTCGCTGCCGCACACCCGCACGACCAAGCCATCGCCGTGGCTCGTCAGGGTGAGCCCGGTCACGTAGTCATCGACGTTGCCTCCCGCCCGCGTCGCGGCCGCGAATTTGGTGGCGGTCGGCGCGAGCTTGGCCATGTAGGGCGCCTCCATGTCGTCGAGGAAGTTACCCGTATCGACCGACCACGCGACGAAGAGCGAGCCGTCGCTCGTGCTCCCCGACGCGCGGTCGGGCGCATCTTCGTCGGCGTCGGCGATCGGTCCTTTGTCTTGGGCCCACGTCGCGCCGGAGGGACGCGCGCGGAACCAACCCGCGCTCCGCCGCATCCAGACCGCGGCGCCTTCGGAGCCGCCCGCCACCCCGAACTCGCTCGCCGAGAGCGCGATCGTGGTCGCTTGCGCGACGAGATCGCCGGCTTGGTTTTGCAAATGCACGATCACTGGCTCGGCGGCGTTCGAGACGCCCACGCCTTCGATCTCGGCTTGGGCATTCAAATAGAGCCGCGCGCTCGATGGGACCAGGCTCGGCGCGGTCACCGCGCGCTCCGTGACGCCCGCGGCGCTGACTTCGAGCAGCGTCAGCGGCATCGTGTCGAAGAGGAGCGAAATCTGCCCTGCCGCGCCGCTGATGCTGGCGAGCACGCTCTTGGCAGGCGCCTTGTCGAGCTCGCGGGCTACGTGCCAGGTGGGCTGAAAGTCCCCCGCCACCAGCGTGCCCTTCGGCGTCGTGAGCACGGCGGGGCCTTCGGCCGGGAAGGGGTAGCGGAAGACGATCTCTTCGTCGCTCCATGACACGACGAGCTCACGCGAGGCGGGCGTGAGCTCCACCTCACCTTGGCTACCGAGCGCAAGCGTTACCCCCTTCAGCTGGGAGCTGCCGAGCCCCTCGCCGGTGATGGTGACGAGGGTGCCGTACGCCCCGGACTCCGGCGACATCGACTCGATCTTGGGCTCCGGGTAGCTCGCGGGGACGTCGCCCGTCGCAGACTCGCCTCCCTCGCTCGTGGCCGGCTCGCCGGAGATGCCAGAGCTGCCTGGCCGCCCCCCGGTGCTCTTGGTGCCAGCGGCCGCACCGCCTCCGCCGCCGCGCGAGCTGGTCGCGCCGCTGCTCTGGTCGCGCTCCCAATCCCCGTCGCCGAGCTCGCAGGCGCCGAGCGTCGAGCCTGCGAGGCACGCTACGAGGCCTAGCGCCCGCTCGAGAGTCGTTACTGAACCAAGACGAGATCGCGCGGCGTGTCGCATGCACGCACCTCCTGATGAAACGATGTTTTCAGGCGCGCGCCTCGACGTCCACTGCGAGCTTCGTGCGCGCCAGCGCGGCGGCTACTTCGCGCTCCTTCTCCCGCGCCATTGCCCACCCTGGGCGTGACATTTCGCGGCGCAAAGCCACTATTTTCGTGTCGTTGGTTGTCGGAGGTGCGCGCAGAAGCTAAGTTTTGCGTCGCTTCTTACTGGAATGCCCGAGCTTTACGGAAACACCACCGGCCTGAGCGCGAGCGCGATTCGAGCCCTCGAGCGCATCTACCGCAGGCGCGTCCCCAACGACAAGATCGCGACTCCCGAGCTCGTACGCTCGCTCGCCGACGCCTCGCGCGAGACGAAGCGCCAGGTGGGCGCGCTGGTGCACCGCTCGGGCGAGGTCGACTATGTCATCGTCGGCCACGCTTCAGGCCTGATGCTGCCCGACATCGGCCGCCTGCGCGCCGCCGAAGGTCGCTTTCGCGCGCTCCGTTTGGTGCACACGCACCTCTTCAACGAGCCGCTCACGCGTGACGACTTGACCGATCTCACGCGGCTGCGGCTCGACTTGGTGGCCGCGATCTTGCTCAACCCCGTGGGCGAGCCGCAGCGCTTCACGTGGGCGTACAACACGCCCACCTTCGAGGGCAAAGGCTTGCCCTACACGGTCGCCGGCCCCTTCCCCTACGGCCAGGCGCAGCCGCATTTCGGCGAGCTGATCGCGGCCCTCGAGGCCGAGTTCGCGCAGCAAGCGCGCACACGCGAGGTCACGGCCAAAGACGGCCGAGCCATCTTGATTCACGTCGGCGACAAGAGAAAGCCTGGCGCTGGCAGTCACGCTCGCTCCCGCTTGGCGGAGCTCGAGAGCCTCGCGCGCACCGCCGGCGTCGACGTCGTCGAGCGCGTGATTCAGCTACGTGACCAGCCCGATCCGCGCTTCGTCATCGGCGCCGGCAAGCTGGAAGACGTCGTGATGCAAGCGGTAGACCTCGGCGCCGAGACGCTGATCTACGACTGCGATCTGAGCGCGGCCCAGGCCCACGCCATCGCGAAGCAGACTGATTTGAAGGTGCTCGATCGCACGCAGGTGATCTTGGACATCTTCGCGCAGCGCGCGGAGAGCCGCGACGGCAAGCTGCAGGTCGAGCTGGCTCAGCTCAAGTACACGCTGCCCCGCCTCGGCCAGAAGGACGACTCGCTCAGCCGCTTGACGGGCGGCATCGGCGGACGCGGCCCCGGCGAGACCAAGCTCGAGATCGGCCGTCGCCGCGCGCGAGAGCGCGTGCATCGCCTCGAGAAGGAGCTGCGCGGGCTCGAGCGGCAGCGCGCCGAGCGACGCCGTAAGCGCGCCGGCAGCGATCTGCCGGTGGTAGCCATCGTCGGTTACACGAACGCCGGCAAGAGCACGCTGCTCAACACACTGACCGACGCGGGCGTGCTCGCCGAAGACAAGCTGTTCGCGACCCTCGACACGCGCGCGCGCAAGCTGTTCTTGCCCGGTGGGCGGGACGTGATCTTGACCGACACGGTGGGCTTCATTCGGCAAATGCCCAAAGAGCTGTTCGCGGCCTTCCGCGCCACCTTCGAGGAAGCGGCCGACGCGGACCTGATCGTCGAGGTCGTCGACGTCTCGGACGCCGAGCACACGGAGCACGTCACCACCACGAGTGAAGTGCTGCGTGACCTCGAGCTGGACGACACCCCGCGCCTACGCGTCTACAACAAGGTGGACAAGCTCAGTGAAGACGAGCGCCACGCCCTCGCCCAAGAGCCCGACTCCGTCACGCTCTCCGCGCTCGACAAGTCCTCGACCAAGGCGCTCTTGGCCCGGATCGAGTCGTGGCTCGCCTTGCTCGATCACCAGCGCGCGGTCCGCGAAGCTCAAGAGCAGGCGGACCGGGCGCTCTACGGCGCTTGAGCCGGTAGCGCGCGCGTCACCCCGCTGTCCTCGCACAGCGAGCGGCGCGCGCAGCTTCGGGGGACGCTCACTCGTCGTCGCGGCGGGGGCGGCGATTGCCGTCGAGGATCTGCTTACGGACGCGCACGGTATCGGGCGTCACCTCGAGCAGCTCGTCCTTGTCGATCCACTCCATACCGGTGTCGATCGTGAGGATGTGCGCGGGGGGTAGCGTCACGTTCTCGTCGCGGCCGGCGGCGCGGATGTTGGTCAGCTTCTTCTCGCGCGTGCAGTTCACGTCGAGATCGTTGGGGCGGTTGTGCTCGCCGATGACCATGCCCTCGTACACCGCGGTGCCGGGCTCGATGTGCAGGATGCCGCGCGGCAACAGGTGGAACAGCGCGTACGGCGTCGCGACGCCTTGGCGATCCGCCACCATCGCGCCGTTGGGGCGCCGCAGCATCGGGCCCGCGTAGGGCATCCAGCCTTCGAACAGCGAGTTGAGCAAGCCGAGGCCGCGCGTTTCGGTGAGGAACGCGGAGCGGAAGCCGATCAAGCCGCGCGACGGCACCTTGAACTCCATGCGCGTGCGCCCGAAGCCCAGGTTCTGCATCTTCATCATTTGGCCGCGGCGCTCGCCGAGGCGAGTCGTGACCGCGCCCACGTAGGCGTCGGGCACGTCGACGATCACGAGCTCGACCGGCTCGCTCTTCACGCCGTCGACGTCCTTCACCACGACCTCGGGCATGCCGAGCGCGAACTCGTAGCCTTCGCGCCGCATCGTCTCGGCCAAGATGGCGAGCATCAGCTCGCCGCGGCCGTAGACCAAGAACGTGTCCGGCTCCGCCGTCTCTTCCACGCGCAGCGCCAAGTTGCGGCGAGCCTCGCGGAACAGGCGATCACGCAGGTGGCGCGACGTCACCCACTTGCCGACCTTGCCCGCGAGCGGCGAAGAGTTCACGACGAAGCGCACCTTGATGGTGGGCTCTTCCACGGAGATGCGCGGCAAGGCCTCGGGTCGCTCGGGCGCGGTGAGCGTATCGCCGATCTGCACCTCCTCGAGGCCCGCCACCGCGACGATGTCGCAGCAGTCGGCGGAGTCGATCTTGACCCGCTTGTTACCTTCGAAGGCGTAGACGGCCGACAGGCGGGTGCTCACGGGCGTCCCGCTCTCGCCGATCAGGGCCACCGTTTGCCCGACCTTGACGCTGCCGCGCTTGATGCGGCCGATGGCCAGGCGTCCGACGTAGTCGTCGTGCTCGATGTTGTGCACGAGCAGCTGCAGCGGGCCGTCATCCATCAGAGGCGGACGCACGCGCTCGACGATCGTGTCGAACAGCGGCGTGAGGTCCTTACCCTCGTGCTCCAGCTCGTGCTTGGCCATGCCGAGCTTACCGATCGCGTAGAGCGTCGGAAAGTTCGTCTGCTCGTCGGAGGCCTCGAGCTCCACGAACAGATCGAACACCTCGTTCAAGACGTCGTCGGGGCGAGCGTCGCCGCGGTCGATCTTATTGATGCAGAGGATGATGTTCAGGCCGAGCTGGATGGCCTTACCGAGCACGAAGCGCGTCTGCGGCAGCGGGCCTTCCGCCGCGTCGACCAGCAAGATCACGCCGTCGGCCATCTTGAGCGTGCGCTCCACCTCGCCGCCGAAGTCGGCGTGGCCGGGCGTGTCGATGATGTTGATCAGCGTGCCCTTGTATTTGACGCTGCAGTGCTTCGCCAAGATGGTGATGCCGCGCTCGCGCTCCAGATCGTTGGAGTCCATCACGCGCTCGGCGACGGCTTCGTTGTCGCGGAACACGCCGGTCTGTCGCAGCATGGCGTCGACCAAAGTGGTTTTGCCATGGTCGACGTGAGCGATGATGGCGACGTTACGGATGTTTTCGCGGCGGGCTTCGGACATTGGGGGCGCGCGCTGATAGCTCGATAAGCCTCGGTCCGCAACCTCGCTCCGGCCGGCGCTCCGAGCGCCGGGGACCGCTTTTCAACCAGCGACGGAATAAATGATCGAAATTCCGCGGCCGCGGCTCTCGAAGGCGGGGCGCGCCGCGGCGTCGATGACCGCCATCTCGCCAGGCCTGAGCCGGTGCTCGCTACTCCCGATGGTGATGGACAGCTCGCCGGACTCGCAGACCACGACCCGGCGCTCACCGTGGCGTCCGGCCGCGCGCTCGAAGCGGGCGCCTCGCGACAGCTCCCAGCGCTCGAAGCCGACACCCAGGTCGATGCCCAGGGTGCGCAGCTCCACGCCCGAGCGCGCCTCGGTCGGCACATCGGCTCGCGCCACCACCCTCACCTTCGGCTTCTCGGCGGCCACCAGCGTCTCGATACCCGTGCCGAGCGCGGCCGCCACCTTGATCAAGACCGCGAGCGTGGGGTTGCCCTGGCCCGACTCGAGATGAGCCAAGGTGGGACGCGGCACGCCCGAGCGATCCGACAGCTCCTGCTGAGTGAGCCCCAGCGCCTCACGCTGCTCCTTCAGGTTCGCGGCGAGCCGTGTTCTCTCGTCGTCAGCCATTGTCGATGGATTATCACGCAACTCGGCGCCGTGGTGACCGAAAGGAGCGCATGTGGCTACGCTGGTCGGCGATTCCGGTCCTGCTGCTGGGCTGCGCGTCGCCGCTTACGGAAGCGCGCCGCAGCTTCGACGAAGCGCGCTACCCCGACGCCGTGGCTCACTACCGCGCGCTCGCGCCCAGCGTCCGCGCCATGCCGCCGGCGGACCTGTTCGAGTACGCGCTGTACCGCGGCCTCACCCACCTCGCGCTCGGCGACGCCGTGCCCGCCGAGCGCTGGCTGCTGCTCGCCAAGCGCCTCTCGGAGTCCGCGCCGCGCGTGGCCACGGCCGAGCAGCGGGGGCGGCTGCTCGCGGCGTGGCGCAGCATGGGTCACATGCCTGGCGACTGAAGCGCCGCCACACCAAGTAAGCGAGATCGGGAGACGTGACGGCCGGCTCGCCCTGCCGGCGCCCGCAGTCGCCGGCTGGCTCGAGCCCGCGCGAGGCTTGCGGCCATCTCCCGATCTCTTCGAGATACGCTAGTGAACGCCGCGGCTACGGGGCGAAGTCCGCGTTATCCCAACCGTGATGGCTCGTGAACCCAACCGCCAAGAACGGATGATTGGGGTTCGCGGCGGCCCACGCCTGGCCCTTGGCGGTGGTTAGCCACGCGTCGGCCAGATTGTCGATGAGCCCATGCCAGCCGTAGAAGATGGGATCAGCGGGTGAGAAGAAGCCGCTCATGGTACCGCCGACGCCCGTATGTAGCGATGCGTGGTACTCGACCGCGATCCCCCGGCCGAGGGTGTCGAGATCCGGGAAGTCGCCGAGGCGGGTGTAGATGGTGCCGCTGCCGGGGATGCTGACGGTGTTGTTCCAACTCGAGCTCGGCGCGGCGTTCACGGTCAGGTAACCGGGAAGCCCCCAGTTCGTCATTTCCGCGTTGTTCCGCGGGAAATATTGCTCACTGAAGCCTGCGTTGCCCAGCGCCTGCAGGGCGTCACCGAGCCAGGGCGGGATGACGAGCCCAACGGTCTTGATCGGCAGAGCGTTACGGCCATTGTTCTGCATCGCGAACTGTCGGAACTCGTTCATCATCGCGCGATGAAAGCCCATGAAGGCGGTGCCGCTGCCCAGACCCGCGGTGCCGCCGGGGCCATTGACGAAATGCCATTCGTCGTGCGCGGAGAGCATGTGATTGCCATGCACGGAGAAGTAGTGGGCGTGCGTGTTGTAGTATTCGTTGACGTCGAAGTACTCCCAGTCCGACATGGTCTGAAACGGCTCGCAGTTGACGCCTGCCGCGCCGGCGCCCGTGCCCGACGGACCCGTCGCGGTCGTCGGCACGAACGCGAGCTTGTCGATGCTGAGCTGCGCCTCCCGGTTTCGGATGCTGAGCGTGTGATCGCCGCGCGGCAGATTGACGGACGCGGCACCTTGGGCCCAGCGCCAGCCGCTGCCCAGCCCGCTCGTGTTGTTCATCGCCACCCACGGGCCGCTATCGACGCGGTAAAACCAAGAGTCGGTGTTGACGTTCGAGTTGTTGTGAATGCGAAAGAACAGGTTGTAATTGCCGCCACCGGATTGGAACGAGTACTCGACCCGGTCGGTGCTGGCGTTCGCGTCGGTGCTGCTCGCGGTGGCTTCCAAGTAGCCCTGGCCCGAGAAGCCGCTCTTCTTCTTCTTGTCCCACACGTACTCGCCGAAGCCGTGCGTCCGGCACTCCGTCTCGAAGTAGACGGGCGTGGGGCAATTGTACGCAGCCCCGCCGGTGCCGGTGGGGGCGGCGCTGCCGTCGATCAACATGGCGAACTTGTCGATGTTGAGCCCATCCTCGCGGTTGGCGATCTCCAGCGTGTGCGACCCCGGCCCCATGTACTGACCGACCGTGCTCACCCAGCGCCAGCCGCTCGCGGCGGGTATGTTGTTGACGGTGTACCAGGCTCCCCCGTCGATGCGGTAGAAGAACGAGTCGTCGTCGCCGCTGTTGTTGGTGTTGACGCGAAACCATGGCGTGAACGTGCCGTAGCGGTAGGCCTTGAAGGTGTACACGGCGCGATCTGCGCTGGTGTTGTTGAAGGTGGCAGCGGTGGTGTTGCCCGCGCTGCGCACGTAACCGGCGCCGCTGAACCCCGCGATGCTGGTTGACTGAACGGCGTAGGCACCCGACCCGCTGTCGGGGCACTCCGCCTCCACGTACGCCTGGCGATAGAACTGCGCCTGCGCCGTGCTGGCCATCGTCGCGACCACCAAAGTCAGCGCCAATCGCACGAATACTGATACCGAACAGATCTTCATCCCGTCAAAGCTCCTCCGCGAGCGCACGACAGGCAGAGCTCTGCAGCAAAGCTACAGAAACCCCTCCAGCCCGCGCGCCCACGACATCACGACTCCGAAGCGAAACCATTCGCTCCGATACACTCCCGCTCGACCGCAAACCGCTGCGGCGCGGGACCAACCAACTACTCTTCTCCCAACCTTTGAAAGCTTCTAGCGTTCAGCGGCGTCCAGCGCAATCGAAAATGTTCACGTTAACACCTGCATCAAAACATCTGACCGTTGGCCTGACTTCAACCGGCGGGGTGAGACATATTCGACACGATGGGGAGCACGATGACGTCACGACGACACGATCGAGTCTTTACGACTCATGACGACTCCAGTACTCGGATTGAATGAGGGCTGAGCGGTGGTTCAAGGTGCTCGTGCTTGGCGGCGCCGCGCTCGGCAAGGCGTGCGGTGGCTCTCCATCTGACCAGGGCGGCGTGAAAGCGCCTCCCCCAACTGGCGGCGCGGGCGCTGTGAGCAGCGACGGAGCCGCGAGCAGCGACGCGGGCAGCAGCTCCGCGAGCGGAGGTTCGAGCAGCGGCGCCAGCGGCGAAGGTGTGGGCGCGGCTAGCGCAGGCGGCGCGGGCGCGAGCAGCCCGATCGGCGGCTCGGCGGGCTCAGCCACTGGCGGCGAAAGCGCGAGCTCGTCGGGCGCAGGAGGCGCTGGGGCAAGCAGCGCGGGCGGCTCGAACGGTGGAGGCGCGGGCGCGGCCGGCTCCGGCGGGAGCGGCGTCGAGCTCGCGTGCCACATCAACGACCGCGGCCTCGGGAACGTCAGAGACCCGTGCGGCTGTCCCTGCTGCTGGGCCAAAGACTGTCTGAACACCGATGCCTCGTGCTGCGTGGGGTTCTGCGAAGGCGGCGACGAGGGGCGCGGTTGCTGCGCGCCATGAACGGCGAACCGCGGAACGGGCGGCCGTGAGCGCCACCCCTGAGCGCGAAAGACAAGCCGCGCACATCGCGGCGGCGCGCGTGTGGAGCACGAGGCTCTGGAGCGAGCTCGAGGCAGCGGCGCGCTTTCGTGCGCTCGTGCCCGCGTTGATAGCGGGGCAGGCCTCGCGCGGCGTCGTGGCGATGGCCGAGCGCGCCGCGGCGGACGAGCTGCGACACGCCGCTCTGTGCCGGCAGCTCGTCGAGCATTTCGGCGGCCCGGCGCCGCCGGAGCCGACCATCGTCGTCGTCGAGCCCGTCGCGCCGCTGGAGGTCGCGCCGTCGCAGCGCGTGCTGTTCGAGGTGATCGCCCTGTCGTGTGTCACGGAAACGCTGAGCACCGCCTTGCTCGCCGAGCTCATCCGCCCCGCCGTGGATCGGGAGTGCAAGAGGGTCATGCGCTCCATCTTGCGCGATGAGGTTCGACACAGTCGTCTCGGCTGGGCCTACCTCGCCGAGCAGCACGCCCGCGGAGCGCCGGACTGCGTCGGCCCCCACCTGGCGAGCATGTTGCAGGCGACTCTCGGCTCCGACTTCTGGCGCGCCACCCCCCGGCACGCCGAGGTGACAGACCTCGTGGGACTGGGTCAGCTCGAGCACGCGCAGCGGCAACGCATCGTCCTCGAGACGCTCCAGCACGTCGTATTTCCCGGCTTGGAGCGCTTCGGCGTCGACACCACCCGCGGCCGCAAATGGTGCGGAGCCTGACGTCGCGTCTACGGAGCTGCAGGCGACGAGGCTCGAAGCGAGCAGGAGCCGCGCTCAGCGACGGCCGACGATGCGATCGATGCCGACGACTTCGTCCCACGCCGCTTCGTGGCCTTCGTAGTGCACCTCGAAGCGATCTTTGGCGACGACCTTGGTGACGGTGGCGGAGTAGACGCTGCCGCGCCAGGTCACGCGCACGCGATCACCTTCCCGGTAGGGGCTCACCGCGACCTCGCCCGCGCTCCCCGCCGTCTTCGGCGAGATCACCCCTGCGGCGCGCGCGACCTTCGGCGGCGGAGGCGGAGCCACGACGTGCCCCTCGACGAGACCGAGCACGCGATCGAAGCTCACGTCCTCGTCCCAGCGCGAGTCGTAGCCGTCGAAGTGCACGCGGTAGCGCGTCGGGGAGACGCGCTCGATGATGTACGCGGGGTAAGGGGGCTGATCTTTCTCCCACTCCACGAGCACGTGCTCGCCCACGCGGTAGGGCTTCTTGCACGCAGGCAAGAGCAACAGGGCGCACAGGAGCACGAAGCGAATCACGGCGTGCTGCCCATGGCCGGAGGAGGAACGGACTGCGACGCGCGCTGCACGAAGCCCGCGCGCGCGAGGGCGGGCGAGCGCTCGGCGAACGCGCGCGACAAGGCAGCGCGCGTCTGGCGGTAGGCGTGCTCGAGCATGCGACGCCGCGCGTCGTAGCTGGCAGGGTTTTGCATCGCCAAGATGCCGTCCTCGCGCTGGGGCTGCAGCAAGAGCACGTCGGCTTTGCCGCCGTCACGGATTCGCTGCACCGCGGCCTCCACGCTGCGCTGCACGCCGATGCGCCGAGCCTGGTTGAAGACCCACATCATGCCCTTGTCGCGTAGGCTATCGCGCTCGCCGTGCCCAGTCGGCACGGTGCTGGGCGCCGAGATGGCCACCATCGGGCGCACCACGATCAGCACGTCGGCGCCCTCGGCGACCGCCAGCTCGAGCTGCTCGACCTCCGCGGCTCCGGAGCTGATGTAATGACGGTCGCCGACGCGAACCGGGGAGAACAGCGGTGGGATCGCCATCGAGGCGATGCACGCCCGCGCGACCGTCACCCCGTCGAAGCCGGAGGTGCCGAACGCCACCGGCTCGCCCGAGTCGAGATCGTGGGCGACGATGCGCAGCGCGCGCGGCATGGCATAAAACGAGTTGGGCACCCCGCGGCGCAGGAAGAACTCCTCGAGGAAGCGCTCGTAGCCGTCGAGCGTGAACAGCCCGGCGGGCAAGGAGTCGTACAGGCGGTCGAGCTCTTGCGTCAGCCGCGCCGGAATCTCGGTTTTCTTACCTGAAAGCAGGGAGGTCGCCCCGTAGCGCATGGCCAGCAGCGCCGAGCCCACGGTGCGCTTCCACTCCGCCATGTCCGCGCGCAGCAGGTGCCCGCGCTCGAGACCGAAGTACTGGTCCGCAGGATCCAAGAACGAGCGATAGATGCGCTGCACCGGCTGCCCGCCAGCGAGGCTCGCGGCCAGGCTCGCGCCCGCGGAGCTGCCCAAGAACAGATCGAAGCTGCCGCACTGGAAGCCCTCCACGGTGTCCTCGAGCGCGGCGAGCGCGCCGATCTGAAACATGGCGCCCATGGCCCCGCCCCCGAGCAAGCACAGCGCGATCCTCATCGCCCTGCCTCCGCGAGGCGGCGCGCGGAGACGCGGCCGAACAGCCACACGCCCACGCCGCACAAAGCGGCCCCGATGGCGGCCAAAAGCCACGAGCCCCCCTGCGGCTTCACGTCGACGGGTTTGGCAACGAACACGAAGAGCAGCGTTGCCGCGTTGAAGGCGGCGTGCAAGGCCACCCCCGGCCAAATCGAGCCGCCCCGGCGCCGCAGCTCGCCGAGCACCAGCGCCACCAACAGCAGCGGCGGCCAATTTCGCGGCTCCTGGTGGGCGAGCGCGAAGCCGATGGACGTGGTCCACACGGCCACGCCAGGGCTGCTCTTGCCGCGAGCGCTGCTCTCGAGGAGGGGACTGAACAGGGCGCCGCGAAAGAAGAGCTCTTCGATGTAGGGAACGACGCCCGCGACGCAGATCAGCATCGCGGCGCCCATCAGCGCCGAGCTCGGCGTCAGGGCGTGCAGCTGCGCCTTCAGGGCTTCGGGCGGGGTCGGGAAGCGACGCTCGACCAGCTCGCTCACGTAGCCCGCCGGCAAGTGCAAGATCACGCCTAGCGAGCCGCCGATCAACAGCTCGACGCGCGAAGCGGGGGCGAGGCCCAGCGATGCTCGTTGGTCGCCGTCGCCATAAGTGCGCGCCAGAAAGCGCGCCAGCGGCAGCATGAGCAGAAATTCGGCCACGCTGCCCGCCACGATGCCCTGATTGGTGGGGCCGAACGCGACGCTCACCAGCACCGCGACGCTGAACAGGCCCACCGTGAGCAAGAGCGACCAGCCCAGCGCGAGCGGCGCCGAGAGCACGAGCCGCATGCTCATCGGCCGCGCAGGTGCGGCAGGACCCCGCGCTTGACCACCGTGTCGCGCGCCCAGTCGTCGCGAGTCTGCTCGTGATCGATCGTGTAGTGAAGACCGCGGCTCTCGTGGCGGTTCGCGGCGGACGCGATGATGAGCTGCGCCACGGTGGCGATGTTGCGGAGCTCGAGCAGGTCGCGCGTCACGAGGTGACGCCAGTAATACTCGCGGATCTCCTCTTCGAGCAGCGCGACGCGGCGCGCGGCCCGCCGCAGCCGTGCGTCGCTGCGCACGATGCCGACGTAGTTCCACATCAGGCGCCGCAGCTCGTCCCAGTTGTGGGTGACCACGACCGCTTCGTCGCTCGCGGCGGCCGAGCCCGTTTGCCACTCGGGCACGGCCGGGTGCGGCGCCGCCCGCAGCTCCGCGAGCTGTCCGATCAGACGGTCGACGGCGCGGCGCGCGAACACCAAGCCTTCCAGCAGCGAGTTCGACGCCAGACGGTTGGCGCCGTGCAGCCCCGTACAGGCCGTCTCGCCGATCGCCCACAGGCCTGGCAGCGTGGTCCGGCCGTGCAAATCGGTCGTGACGCCGCCGCACATGTAGTGCGCGGCCGGCACGACCGGGATCGGATCGCGCGTGATGTCGATGCCGAAGCGCAGGCACTCGGCGTGAATGTTGGGGAAGCGCGCGCGCACGAAGTCGGCAGGGCGCCCGGAGATGTCGAGCAGCACGTGCTCGCTGCCGGAGCGCTTCATCTCGAAATCGATGGCGCGCGCCACCACGTCGCGCGGCGCCAGGTCCTTGAGCGGGTGATGACGGAGCATGAACGCCTCGCCATCGAGCGAGCGCAGCACCGCGCCCTCCCCGCGCAGCGCTTCGCTCATCAAGAAGCTCTTGGCGCGAGGCTCGTACAGGACGGTGGGATGGAACTGATAAAATTCCATGTTCGCGATTTCTGCGCCCGCGCGGTAGGCCATGGCCACGCCGTCGCCGGTCGCGACGTCGGGGTTCGAGGTGTAGAGGTAGACCTTGCCGGCGCCGCCCGTCGCGAGCACGGTCGCCCGTGACAAGATCGTTTGCACTTGGCCGCCGCGTTCGTCGAGCACGTAGGCGCCGACGCACTGATCGGGCCCGCCGAAGCGGCTCAGCGTGATCAGGTCGATGCCCATGTGCCACTCGAGCAGCGTGATGTTCGGTGAAGCGCGCACGGCGTCGAGCAGCGCGCGCTCGATCTCACGCCCAGAGATGTCGCCCGCGTGCACGACGCGGCGTTCGCTGTGCCCACCCTCGCGGCCTAGCTCGAACTGGCCGTCGTTTTCACGCGAGAACTGCGCGCCCAGCTCCGACAGCCACTTCACGGCCGCGGGGGCCTCGCGCACGCACATGTCGACGACGGCTTGGTGGCACAAGCCTGCGCCCGCGACGAACGTGTCGTCAGCGTGCTTTTCGAACGAGTCCTCCGGTGAGAGCACCGCCGCGACGCCACCTTGCGCCCAGCTCGTCGCCGCCTCCGTCGCCGAGCGCTTGGTCACCACCACCACCTGCCCGTGAGCCTGCGCCCGCAGCGCAAAGGAGAGACCCGCGATGCCGCTGCCGAGGATCAGAAAATCAGTCGTGATTTGCATGGGCTGTGGAGACCTGACGCTTCATAGCAGGCCCCCAGCCCAGAAAAAGCGGCAGTCCGACTCGAAGGCTACCTCCACCCACCTCGCCGGCCTTTTGGCCGAGAAATATCGCGATTTTATGACGGTGGCCTCCCGCGAGCCGGCTCGCTCTGGGCTAGGCTCAGCGTTGAGGAATCATCGTGAAAATCCTAGTCGCGCTCAAGCGGGTGGCAGATCCCGACAACGCAAACAAGGTGAAGATCGCGGCCGGCGGCGCTGCCGTCGACACGAGCGGTCTCGAATGGAAACCCAACCCCTTCGACGAATACGCGCTCGAGGCCGCGCTGCGGCTGACCGAGAACGGTAAGACGCCGAAGCAGCGCCTCGGCGAGGTCGTCGTGGTGACGCTCGGTCCGAAAGAGGCCGAGCAGACGTTGCGCGCCGCGCTCGCTACCGGTGCTGATCGAGCAATCCGCGTCGACGCCACCGACGATCAGCTCGACGGGCGCTTGGTCGCCGGCGCCCTGCAGGCCATCGTCGCGGCCGAGAAGCCCGACGTGGTGCTGATGGGCAAGCAAGCGGTCGACGGCGACACGAACCAGGTGGGCCAGCGGCTCGCGGAGCTGCTGGATTGGCCGATGGCCACCTTCGCCGCGACGATCAAGGAAGAGGAAGGCGCGCTGCTGGTGGGCCGCGAGGTCGACGGCGGCGTGCTCACGCTGCGGGTCAAGCTGCCCGCGCTCGTCACGGTGGACTTGCGCATCGTCGCGCCGCACAGCGTGTTCTCGAAGGTGACGGAAGCCGGCTTCAAATACAACGACGGCGTGCGCTTCGCGCCGCTGCCCGCGATCATGGCCGCGAAGAAGAAGCCGCTCGAAGTGAAGACGCTCGCCGAGCTCGTGCCCGGCGCCGCGCTCACGACCAAGTACCTCAAGTTCGAGCGCCCGGCGCAACGCGCCGCGGGCGTCAAAGTCAAAGACGTCTCCGAGCTGGTCGAAAAGCTCGCCAACGTGGCGAAGGTGATTTGAATGGCAAACGTGCTCGTCGTGTCCGAGCTCTCCGAAGACGGAAAGCTCAAGAAATCCACCCTGAGCGCGATCACCTTCGCGCGACAAGCGCTGCCCGCCGTCGGCGGCAGCATCACCATCCTGGTGCTGGGCGCGAGCACCGCGGAGGCCGCGGCCGAGCTGGCCGGCTACGGCGCCGCCAAGATCATCGCCATCGAGGATCCGTCGCTCGGCAAGTACACGGCCGAGCATTACGCGCCCAGCGTGGTGGCGGCGGCGCAGGGCGTCTCGCTGATCGTGGCGACGGCCTCGAGCTTCGGCAAAGACTTGCTGCCGCGCGTCGCGGCCAAGCTCGACGCAGCCTACGCGGGTGATTGCGCGGGCGTCTCGGCGGAGGGCGGCAAGCTCGTCTACAAGCGGCCGATGTTCGCGGGCAACGCCTTCGGTTACTGCACCCTCGAAACTCCGATTCAGGTGGCCACGGCGCGTCAAAGTGAGTTCTCCCCCGCCGAGCCCAGCGGCGGCAGCTCACCCATCGAGAAGGCCAGCAAGGCGGCGCCCAGCGCTGCGGCCGCGCGCGTCGAGTTCGTCGGCCTCGAGGCGGTGAAGAGCGCACGCCCGGAGCTGACCGACGCCAAGGTGGTCGTCTCCGGCGGTCGCGGCCTGAAGGAGAAATTCTTCGAGGTGATGGAGCCCCTGGCCGACGCGGTCGGCGCAGCCATCGGCGCCAGCCGCGCCGCGGTCGACGCCGGCTACGCGCCCGGAGACTTCCAGGTCGGACAAACCGGCAAGATCGTCGCGCCGCAGCTGTACATCGCGGTCGGCATTTCGGGCGCGATTCAGCACATCGCGGGCATGAAAAGCTCGAAGGTCATCGTCGCGATCAACAAGGACCCGGAAGCTCCCATCTTCCAGATCGCCGACTACGGCCTGGTGGCTGACATGTTCCAAGCCGTGCCAGCCCTAACGGCCGAACTAAAAAAACGCCACGGCTAGCGCAAGTGCGTCCTTGACAGGTCAGGGCTCGGCCATCATTCTCCCGCCGCTCTGAGGGGCTCGCCTCGCAAAAGGCCAGCCCCCGCAGAGAGCCCGCTCGGGGCGTAGCGCAGTTTGGTAGCGCGCACGGTTCGGGTCCGTGAGGTCGGCAGTTCGAATCTGCCCGCCCCGACCGAGTAGGAAGAAAGGTGATTCCAGTCGCTGACTTAGGCGGCTGGAGTCTTTTCGTTTCCCGCTAGTTACCCGGAAGCCGCCCGATCGCGTCCCGAAGATCCGCGCCGGTGGCGTGCACGTAGCGTTGCGTGGTGAGGAGCTTGGAGTGGCCTGCCAGCTCACGCACCGCTTCCAGGTTGGCGCCGCCACGCACCAGCGCCGTGAGGAAGTAGTGGCGCAAGGCGTGGAAGCTCCGCTCGGGGAGCTTGTGGCGGGCAAGGAGGGTGTGAAGCTCGGTCCAGACGGCCTGCCTCGACGGCGTTCGGCCGCTTTGGTTCAGAACCAAGCGGGCCGCCGGCAGCTTTCCTCGGAGCGCCTCGGTCAGTACCTCGGCCAACCGTGGCCAAAGCGGAACCACGCGCTCGTGCCCGGATTTAGGGGCCACCGAGTCATTCTCGGATAGCGCCCGGCGCACGCTGATGACGCCGAGCTTCAAGTCGACGTCCCGAACCTCAAGCGCCCTCACCTCGCCCTGCCGAAGACCAGCGAACGCTGCGAGTGCGATCGATACCCGCAGCCAGCCCTCGGCCTGGCCGAGCATCGCCTCGACCTCTTCGGTTGATGGTGCGCTCGGAAGCTTGCGTCCCGGCGGCGGTGGCTTTGGAAGTCGGGCATCGCCTCGAGCGCGCCCGTTTCGACCGCAGCAGCCAAGATCGTCCGCAGCAGATTCACTGGCCCACGCGCTTGAATGCCGCGCTTCGCCAGCTCTGCCATAAACACCCGAACGACCGTTGCACCGATTGCGTCCACGCGCTTGTCACCAAGCTCGTCGAGCAGCCCTTGCCGAAGCAGCCCTTCGTATCGTCTCCAGGTCCCTGCCCGAAACTTGCTGCGGTATAGCGGCCTGAAGGTGTCGCTCACGAAGGTCTTCAATGTCGGCGCCTCCGCACGCAGCTCCAGAGAGCCCGTTGCGTGAGCAGTCTCCATCAAGCGCCGAGCTTCAGCTTCGGCGCCGGCTCGCGTTTGCACGCGAGCATTGCGCCGGTAGCGCTGCTCGCGCCCGTCCTTGTCTCGAAATCGAAAATCAATGACCAGGATGGACTTGCCGTCCCGTTTCTGGCCTGACGGCCGCCGGACGGAAAGATGTACGACGCGCCTACTGGCAGCCGCAACCCTTTCCGAACGCGCGCGCCACCCGCACGATCGCCGCCTTGAGCGCGACGGTGCATTGAAACAAGCCCTTGAGGTGCGCGAAGGCCTCGATCAACCCGGCCAGATGCGCGCGGCAGGCGTGGCCGTGCCGGCATAGCTCATCAATGGTGATGCAGAGCTCGGGGTTGAAGGTCAAGACCGGCTTCAGCGGCGTGCCGGCCACCGTTACTTGCACGACCGGAGTTTCACCGACTTTATAGACCATGCGTCGGCGGTAGATGCCATCGGTCGTGCTGACGACTTCGCCCTCGAACGAGCCGGCCGAGGTCTGAAAGACCAGCTCCGCTTCGCGGAACGGCCCTAGGTACTCGCCGCGAGCATCGCGCGGCTGCACCTGGACCCAGACCGCAAACAGGTTGGGTCCTGGGCTCGGCAGCGCCGCCAGCGTCACCGGTGAAGCCGCGGGCGACGGTCAGACTCCGACCCATTTCGAGAGGGTAACGACGCGTTGGAATGGCGAACCATCCGCGAGCACGCCTTTCGCGCGCACCCGAAACGTGTAGGTGCCTTCCGCGAACGTTCTCGTGAAGGCGTTCGCGTAGTCGCCATTGTCGGCCGGGCCATCTTGGTGCCCGCCGTCGTCGAACAACCGGGCCGTGCCGTCTGCGAACGGCGGTGGCGGCTTGAGCAAGGGCAGATCGGCGAGCTTTTGTTGCCGGAGCAGGCCTTGGAACAACAAGCCCTTGAGCGACGGCGTGTCGCCTGGTTGACGAGACTGGAAAGCCGTGGCCGCGATGTCGCCCGTGAGCGGACCGCGCGTCAGAACGGTGCTGACCGCCCCGCCCGTGGTGTTCGCTTGGAGGATTTGCGTGACCGGGATGGACCCAAACAATTTGCCGGCGTTCACGCTGAGAAACGTGCCGAGGCCTTGATCCGGAGCGTCGAGCTCCACCGTGACGGTTGCGTGCTTGACCGCGACGTCGCCGTTTCGGAGCGGCAGGTCAAGATGATGGGCTCGCCGGTGCGGTATTCCTCCTTGTCGAAGCTGACCTCCATCTTGAGGTGGAGGTCGGCCATGGCCAGCACCGCCGCGATCGACTGCGGGGCGCCGCCCACCAACCGCTCGACTTCCACTCCTGGGCGGGCACCGGATCGCCGAGCGCAGTCGTGAGATCGACCACGGCCATGCCGTGCGTTGTGCGCTGGTAGATGCGCGTTCCGGTGCCGGCGCCCGTAGGTAGAAGGTTCCACGTCATAGCGCCGACGGCGCGATGCGAGATGCGAAGCGTGTCTGTCACGGTGTCCCAGGCGACGATCACGGCGATGTTCCGCTCGCCGGCGTTGCTGGTGAACGTCGCCTGGTTGGCGCCGATGACCGCGCCCAAGTCTTGTGCGTCGAGACTGTCGCCGATCATCTGTCCGAGCACGGGCAAAATTTCGCCGGTATCGCGCGTGAGCCGGTAGTACCCGCCGGGGCTCAAGCTCGGCAGGTTGTTCAGCACGTCTTCGTCGACGCCAGTGCCGACCGCGAACGTATAAAACGAGAAGTTTTGATTCACCGCGGGATAAGTCGGCCGCACGTTCGTGGTGAAGACCTTCGTGGCGCCCGGCGGCAGCGAATTCTGGATGGTCGTAAAGCCCGAGTTTTCGAAGCCGTCGGTCAAAAGCACGATCGAGCAGTGCTCGCTGACCGCGTTCGGTGGCGGCACGTTCAGGAGCTGAAACGCCTTCTCGAGAGCGTCACCTATGGGCGTGCAAGTGCCGGGCACGCCCAGATTCAAACTCGAGAGCGACTCGAGCGTGCTCAGATCTGCGAGGCTCGTGGTGGTGGCGCCCGAGCTCGGATTCCTCAGGGTGATGTCACCCGCCGCTGCGGCAACGCCAAACCCACCAGCCGTGTGCTCGAAGGTGACGACGCCGAACTTCTGGTCTGCCCCACCGCGAAACGCCAAGAACGAATCGAGCCAAGCATGAGCCGCGCGCACGGAGGCGTCCCAACGGCTGATCGGAGTGACCGCCTCGGGCAAGGAACTCGCCATGCTGCCCGAACGATCGAGCAGCAGCAACATGCGGTGTTTGACCCGAACGATCGACACCGTCACGGCAAATTCGTTCGCGGGGTCGACGCCGGCCGTGAACGCTCCGCTGGCGTCGAGATCGTAGTAGGCGCGCAGGTTGAACCCGACGTCGGTGTTCTCGTAGACGCCGGGGGCCGTGAACGTGGCGTTCGTGCCCACGGGGGTGAGCGCGAAGGCGAGCTCGCTCGGCTGTCGCGTCCATTCGGCTACGACGCTCGGCGGCGTGCCGAAGACGGCCGGCACGGAGGCCGCGGCGACCTGACTCGCGGCGACGCTGGCGGTCAGCGTGAACAGGCTCCTCTCGGGCGCTTGCGAGCCGGTCGCGGGCGGCGTACCCGAAATCGAAGGATCGGCGAGCACGCGCTCCGTGGCGGCGTTGGGCGTTGAAGCTCCGCTTCGGGAGCGAGTGACGGACGAGCAGCGCGTTCAGCTCGGTCCAGACCGCCTGCCGCGACGGCGTGCGTCCGCTTTGATTCAGAACCAAGCGGGCCGCTGGCAGCTTCCCTCGGAGCGCCTCGGTTAGTACCTCGGCCAACCGTGGCCAAAGCGGAACCACGCGCTCGTGCCCGGATTTGGGGGCCACCGAGTCATTCTCGGATAGCGCGCGGCGCACGCTAATGGCGCCAAGTTTCAAGTCGACGTCCCGAGCCTCCAGTGCCCTCACCTCGCCCTGCCGCAGGCCGGCGAACGCCGCCAGCGCGATCGCCACCCGCAGCCACCCGTCGGCTCTTCCAAGCATTACCTCGACCTCTTCGGTTGATGGCGCGCTGGGAAGCTTGCGTCCCGGCGGCGGAGGCTTTGGTAGCTCGGGCATCGCTTCGAGCACGCCCGTTTCTACCGCTGCCACCAAGATCGTTCGCAACAGATTCACCGGACCGCGCGCTTGGATGCCGCGCTTGGCCAGCTCTGCCATAAACGCTCGAACGATCGCTGGTCCAATCGCATCGACGCGCTTGTCGCCAAGCTCGTCGAGCAGCCCTTGCCGCAGCAACCCTTCGTAGCGCCTCCAGGTCCCCGCCCGGAACTTGCTCCGGTACAGCGGATTGAAGGTGTCGCTCACGAAGGCCTTCAACGTCGGCGCCTCCGCACGCAGCTCAAGCGAGCCCGTTGCGTGGGCGGTCTCCATCAACCGCCGAGCTTCAGCTTCCGCGCCAGCGCGCGTTTGCACGTGGGCATCGCGCCGGTGTTACCGCGCAGCGTAGCTGAGGGACGGATGCGGGATCTCGCGCAAGCTGCGTGAGGGGGATGGCGGGGCGGCGTTGGTCATCGCCCGCGCGGAGCTTGCACGTTTCTGGACGGAATCGCGCTG
>JAEYWK010000061.1 GCA_023431345.1 Pseudomonadota bacterium | reverse complement strand
CGCGCGGCGGTGGCGGGGGGGGCCCGGGGGGGCGGCGGCCGGGGGCGCCCCCGCGCTGCTTCGGAGCGGCTCCCCCGCTCCGAGGTAGCAGCTCCACCTACGCGCACGCGATGTAGGTCGCCTGCTCACTCAACTGGGCTCGGGGTCGAAGATTTCCGTTCAAGCCTGGCTAGGGCTCTCCGTTCATTGGTCCCGACGGGCAATGACGCCCCGACACGACGCAAAACCAGCGTCGTGGCCTCCATGAAGGAGAATTTCGATGCCCCTAGTAATCCAGACCAACTACGCCGCTCAAGCGGCGCAAAAGAACCTCGGCGCGAACCAGAAGCAACTCGCAGGCAGCTTTCAAAAGCTGTCCAGCGGCTTCCGCGTCAACACTGCGGCCGACGACGCTGCCGGCCTGGCCGTCAGCGAGTCGATGAAGTCGCAGATCCGCAGCTACACGGTTGCGGAGCGCAACGCGGGCGACGCCATCTCGATGGCGCAGACCGCAGAAGGCTCGCTCGGCGAAGTCCACGACATCTTGGGCCGTATGCGCGAGCTCGCGACCCAGTCTGCCAACGGCTCGCTCACCGACACCGACCGTGGCTACCTGAACCAAGAGTTCGGCGCGCTGCAGGCGGAGGTGACTCGTATCCAAGGCTCCGCGAAGTTCAACGGCGTTTCACTGCTCAACGCTACGGCGGCGTCGGTGAAGTTCCAGGTCGGCTTGAACAACGTGGCCTCCGACCAGATCGACGTGACCTTCGGTGGCGTCGACCTGAGCGGCATCGCCTCGGGTACGGCGACGGTTGCCACCGCGTCGGGCGCGCTCACGGCGCTCGGCCAGATCGACACTGCGATCGGCAGCGTCTCTGGGTATCGCGCCAAGTTCGGCTCTGCCATGAACCGTTTGGATGTCGCGACCTCGAACATCCAGACCATGCGCCTCAACGTCTCGGCGGCGAACTCTCGCATCCGCGACGTCGACGTGGCGACGGAAACGTCGGCCCTCGCGCGCAACCAGGTGCTGAGCCAAGCGGGCATCTCGATGCTCGCCCAGACCAATCAGCTCCCGCAAATGGCCTTCGGCCTCCTCGGCTGATACAGAGTCGATGCTCGAGGGCGGCGCGACCGGACGAGCTCCGCCGCGCCGCCCGCGGCATTTTCCTACTCTGGAAAGGAGGATGAGCTAAATGGCTGGAACAATTACGTTCGGCGGCATCGGGTCCGGCATGGACACCGAGGGCATCGTGACCGCGCTGGTCGGCGTCGAGCGCACGAACCAGAAAGCGCTCAGCGCGAAGCTCTCCGCCACGAACTCCTCCATCTCCAACCTCTCCGGCATCTCCTCGCTGCTCTCGAAGCTGAAGAGCGCCTCCGACGCCCTCGACACGGCCAGCGAGGTCGGCAGCTACAAGACGACCTCGTCCGGCGCCGGCATCGTCGCCAGCGCCAATGGCCTCGCCGCTCCCGGCAAGTACTCGGTTACGGTCGACAAGCTCGCCCGCGAGTCGCGAAATTACTCGAACACCATCTCGAGCGCGACCGCGCCCATGGGCCAGTCGGGCACGCTCAGCCTCGCCATCGGCGGGGGCCCCGCCAGCGAGCTCTCGATCTCCGCCAGCGACACGATCGACGACGTGATCGGCAAGATCAACGGCGCCGGCCTGCGCGTGAACGCCTCCGCGTTCTTCGACGGCACCAACTACCGCATTCAAGTTCGCGGGCTGGACACGGGCGCGGCCAACGCCGTGACCATCGGCGAAGCCGGCACCAGCTTCGGCTTCAACGACACCGACAACGTCGCCCAAGTCGCGCGCGACGCCGAAATCTACATCGACAAGTTCAAGGTCACGAGCGCGACCAACCAGGTCACGGGCGCCATCCGCGGCGTGACCTTGGCGCTCACGGCCGAGTCACCTGACCCCATCACGATCGGCGTGGACCAAGACCCGGACGCGCTCAAGACCAAGCTGACGGCCATGGTCGACGCCTACAACGCGGTGGTCGGCAAGGTGAAGGAGCTCGCCGGCAACGGCACCGTCAAGGCCAGAGACGAGATGCTCGCGGGCGACTCCACCCTGCGCACCCTCACGAGCCGGCTCTCGCAAGCGCTGCAGACCCAATCCGGCAGCGGCGCCTACCAGACCCTCAGCTCCGTGGGGCTATCGCTCGACCGCAGCGGTAAGCTGACGCTCGACTCGGTGAAGTTCGACAAGGCGATGACGGCCGACGCGGCCAGCGTCACGAAGCTGCTCGCGGGCACCGACACCACCACCGGCGTCATGGACGTCGTGTCGAGCACCGTCGACATGTTCACGGCGCGCGACAAGGGCCTGCTCACCGGCAAGAGCGACGCGCTCCAGGCCACCACCAAGCGCCTGCAAGCTCGCATCGACCGCGAGGAAATCCGCGTGAATCGCTACGCCGATCTCCTGCGCAAGCAATTCAGCCAGATGGACACGCAAGTGGCCGCTTGGAACTCTCAAGGCAATTATCTCTCTCGGCAACTCTGACATAGGCCATCGCAATGGGAACCCCGTTCGCATCTCTCGAATCTGCTGCTCAGCGCTATAGCCAAGTGCGCATGACGACCGCCTCCCCCGGCGAGCTGCTCTTGGCGCTGTACGACGGGCTGTTCCGGTTCCTCAACGGCGCCAAGATCTGCATCGAGCGCAAGGAGATGGCGCGCGCCCGCGAGCTGCTCTCCAAGTCGTACGCCATCCTGTCGGAGCTCTACATCGCGCTCGATCACGCCGCCTACCCCGAGCTGTGCAGCAACCTGGAGGCGCTCTACGGCTTCGCGATGGACCGCGTCACGACCGCCTCGCGCAAGGGCCAGGTCGAGCCGATCGAAGAGGTGATTCGCGTGCTCACCCCGATGCGGGAAGCCTGGCAGGTCGCCGTACCGCAGGCGGCGCGCGAGCAGCACGAGGCCAACAAGGCCGCCGATTCGAGGCGCTGATGGCCACTGATCGCGTACCCGCTAGTCCCCCCAGCGTCGGCAGCTCCGCGCCGACCTACGCCGGCGACCTTCGCACCGGCCTGTTCATGGCCGAGTTCAAGAGCGGCGCCCGCGTGCCCGTCAGCGTGACCCGCGCGCGCTCATATCCGGGGCTCGCCAGCCCCGCCCCGAGCACGGCCCCCTTCTACTCCGCCATCGAGGATCTGAGCATTGAAGGCAGCGTGCTCGACGCGGGCGCGGGCGCCGGGGAAGGGACCCGCATCCTGGTCGACGCAGGACACGACGTCGTAGCGGTCGAAATCGACCACGGTGCCGCCCATTTCGCGCGCGAGCTCTGCCCGGGGGCGCGGGTGCTCACCGCCGACCTCTGCACGGAGGTGCCCATCGCGGGGGCCGCCGTCGCGATCGTCGCCGACACTCTCGGCCACGTCGCCGATCCGGAGGCGTTTCTGCGCAACGTGCGCAGCTGCCTCGACGCTTCTGGTCGCCTGCTCATCGCCGAGCCGCTCGCGCACCTGACCCAGCGCCTGATGGCTCCCGCCCGCCGCGCCTTCACGCAGCAGGAGCTGGGCGCGATGCTCTCGCGCGCCGGCTTCGTGATTGAAGGTTGGCTGAGCCAGCAAGGGACGTTCGTCTCGTGCGTGGCACGCCGCATCGAAGATCCAGCGCTCGAGGCGCTCGAGATCGCCGGCACGCTGGCCGCAGAAGGCCGCTTCCGCGAGGCGCGTGAGCTCTTGGCGAAGACGCGCACGGAGCGCGCCGGCCTGTCGCTCGAGGTCATGCTCGCGCAAGCCGAGCTCGCCATGGCGGAGCGCGCGGGCGACCTGGCTGCGCGCTCGTATTTCCAGGCGCGGGACATGGACCCCACCGACGTACGCGCCCTCACCGGCCTGTCGCGCATCGCGCTCTTGGTGGGAGAGCGCGACGATGCGCTGCGCCTGGCGATGGACGCCGTGCGTTCACAGCCCGCCTCGGCCCTGGCTGCCGCCACCCTCGCCGTGGTCGGCGAGCGCCTCGAATACCCGGAGGCATTCAACGCCTGGCGCGCAGCCGTGAACCTCGCGCCCGACGACGTCGGCATCGTGACCGGCCTCGGCCGTGCCGCCGCCGCGCGCGGCGAGTATCACTACGCGATCTGCGCCTTCGACCGCGCGCGCGCCTACGGCGACGAGTTCGGCGCCGAGTTTCACGTCACCCTCGGCTGGCTGCTGCTGGCCGACGGGCGTCGTCAAGACGCCGCGCTCGAAGCTCGACACGCGCAGGCCGTCGCCCCCGACGACCACAGCGCGCGCGAGCTGTTCGAAGCGGCGTGCGCGTCCGAGAGCGATTGAACGGCGCGCGACCGCGTCGGCGGCGCCCTACCCGTCAGATGCTGTAGCGCAGCGCCGCCGGGCTCTGGGCCGTCTGCTGGCGCATGACCATGTCCGCGAGGGTCGTGCCCTCCAGCACCGCGACGCTCGCCGCGTGCGCTTCGCGTAGCGCCAACCTGACGCCGCACGTCGCTTCGTCCTTGCACCCCTCGCAGCGCCGGTAGGCGGTTCGGCTCAAGCAAGGCACGGGCGCGATCGGGCCATCGAGCACGCGCACGATGGAAGCCAAGGTGATGGTATCGGGGCTGCGCGCCAGCAAGTAGCCCCCGCCGCGCCCCTTGCGGCTGCGCACGAAGCCGTGCTGCTTGAGCTCCGCCAAGATCGCCTCGAGGAATTTCTTCGGGATCTCTTCGCGCTCCGCGATGTCGGCGATGAGCATGGGCTCGCCCTGTGGCCCTGACGCGAGCAGCGCCAGCGCCTTCAGGGCGTACTTGGTCTTCATCGTGATCAAGGCGGCGGGAGCTTAGAACAACCCCCCGCCTTTGGCAGCCAATTCGGCCCTGCCCGGCGCGGCCGACCGCCTACAGCTCGCAGGCTTTCGCGATTTCGCCGCCCACTGGCAAGCAGATGTCGCCGTCGCCCTCCCCGCCGTCGAGGCTGTCCTTGCCTTCACCGCCATCGAGCAGGTCGTCGCCAGCGTCGCCGAAGAGCGCGTCGTTGCCCTCCTCGCCGTAGAGCGTATCGTCGCCAGCGTCGCCGTGGAGCACGTCGTCGCCCGCGTTGCCGATCAGGGTGTCGTCGCCCGCCCCGCCCGACAAGCGATCGGCGGCCGGCCCGCCCCAAATGCGATTCGAGGCAGGGCCGCCCGTCACGTCGTTTTCGCCTTGCCCGCCGAGCAGATCTTCGACGCTGTCGCGCACATCGGCGTCCTCGCCGGGCTCGCCGTCGTCCGCGCCCGCCCCCATCGTGATGCTGAGAGCCGCGCTTCGTGCGCTGAAGTCGACGACGTCGTTGCCCTCGCCGCCATCGAACGTGTCGCCGCCGGTCGAGCTGCTGCCGGCGTCGAGCCAGTCGTTGCCGATGCCGCCGAACAGGTAGTCGGCGGCCGAGCCCCCCGCGAGCTCGTCGCCAGCGCCGCCGCCGTAGAGCCAGAGCGGAAGCGCGGCAGGGTCCACACCGAGCGCCGCGCCATCCGCGCGCACCACGTCGTTCATGGCGCCGGTGCTGATGACGACCTTGGGCGCGCCCTCCACCGTGATGTCGACGCGCTGGTCGTCGTTGGCGTCGAGCACCAAGGCGCCTCCGTCACTGCCGGCCGTGATCACGTCGGGCCCGAGCGTCCCGAGCAAGCTGAAGACGTCGTCGCCTTCGCCGAGCGCGATCCGGAAGGCGCCCTCCTCGCTGAAGCAGCCCGTGAATTCGCCCTCGGACAGGTCGAGAAACAGCTGCTCGTCACCGGAGCCGCCCGTGACCTCCAGGCTGAGGACTCGTTCGGCCTTGGCCGGGTCGCCGGCTGCAGATTCGCAGGCCACTCCGTTGGCGTGCAGCACGCCGTCGACCACGCTGAGCCGAGCTACGCTCACCTCGTCGCCGAGCTCGATGACGAGCGCGCCGAGCTCGGGATCGAAGCCGCCGACGCAGCCGCTCGGCGCGACATCGGCCGGCACCTCGCTCAGATCGACGCCGTCGAAATCGGGGGAATCACTGCCGCCCCCGGCCGCGCCGGGTTGCACGGGGTCCTCGGGCTCGACGGGGACGTTCTTGCTGCCGCCGCGCCCGCCGCTGCCGACTCCGTTGCTGGTGCCGGCCGCGCTCGACGAGTCGGCGCCGCCTTCCGGTGAGCCGAGCCCGCCGTCAGCGCCGCCCGCGCTCTCTCCCGCGGCGCCGGCTCTCCCCGCGCCGCTGCTCGCGTCGTCGCCGCACGCCGTGGCCGTGAAGCCGAGTAGTAGCGACAGCCAGCCGACTCTGCATGCTAGCCCGAGCTTGGTCTGCATCCGGTGTTCCTTTCCCATTTCGCGACGACCGATACGGCCCTCACGCGATGATGTTTAGCGGCCGAGCGCCAAGCGCCGAGCGCCCCGGCTCACTAGCCAGGCTCCAAAAGAGCTTCGCGAGGCGCCGTGCGCCCTCGCCGGCGCGCCCAACGCAGCGAGCTCACCCACCTGCGAACTCGCGCTCACGTACGCACCCCAACTCGCTAGCTACGACAGACGATCATTCGAAGTTAAGCGTCTCCCGTGCGCGAAAATGAGAATGTTTTCGCGTAAAAAAGGCGCTCAAGGCCGCTCGCGCTCCGTCGTTCCTTCCCCCCGCGCAACACGAGAGTGTTGGCCGAGCGGAACAGGAACTCCGACTCGGCTAGCAGACCGAGGCCGTCCGCCAAGGTCGTGCAGCACGTGCATCACCTTGAAGGAGTGGAAAATGATCAGAACCAAGAATGCGTTGTTGAAGGGTTTGGCGCTCACGATCGGCTCGGTCTTGCCGGCGGCGCTGCTCGCCGGCTGTTCGCAGGACATCAGCGAGGAGCAACAGCCCGAGCAGGTCAGTGAGTCGGCCGCCGAGCTCGGCGTCGCCGTCGCCACGTGCTCGACGGCCGCTTCATCGGGCTACAACCCGACCACCTCGGCTCTCGCCATCACCATGTCTACGCCGAACGTCGTGATCGGCGTCGTCGGCGGCTTCGTCACCGTCAACGGCCACGCCTGCGTCAAGCCCACCACCGCCGGTGGCGCCAAGCTCACGCCCGGCATGGTGAAGCAGATCAGCATCACCGGCACCAACGTCGACGAGAAGGTCGTCGTCGACATGCTCTCGGGCAGCTTCGGTCCCAGCGTGCTCGGGAACACGGGCGGCATCGTGGTGGATCTCGGCAGCGGCACCGACTCCTTCTCGCTGCGGGGCACCTCGGGCGCCGACAAGTACACGGGCGGCAAGTCCGGCTCGGACAACTACTTCGAGGTCAGCGGCGACGCGATCGCGGACATTCGCGTGATCGCGGCCGACTCCATCGCCATCTCGCTCAGCAGCGGCAACGACACCTTCAGCGGCCGCGGCGGCACCTTCACCGCGAGCCACCTGATCAGCGGCACCACCATCACGACGCTCGCGGCTATGTCCTCGGCGGTGGTCGTGAACGGCGGCGACGGCGACGACACGCTCACCGGCGGCGACGGCAACGACACCCTCAGCGGCGGCCTCGGCAACGACACGTTCAAGACCAGCGCCGGCGCCTCGGCCGACGGCGACGACGTGTACACCGGCGGCGGCGGCACCGACAAGATGGACTACTCCGGCCGCACCGCGGACTTGACCGTGACGATGGACAGCCAGGCCGGCAGCGGCCAGTCGGGCGAGAGCGACACCATCTCCGACGACATCGAAGACCTCATCGGCGGCATCGGCAACGACGTCTTGTCGGGCAACACGTCGTCGAACTCGATCAAGGGCGGCGCCGGTGACGACACGCTCTGGGGCGGCGACGCGGGCACCTGCGCCAGCGACGTCGACACGCTCGACGGTGAAGCCGGCAACGACAAGTTCGTGATGACCGACACCGCCGACTGCGCAGACAGCCTGATCGGCGGCGCAGGCACGGACACCGCCGACTACCAGCTGCGCGTGGCCTCGCTCACGATCACGCTCGACAACGGCGCCAACGACGGCGAGCAGGGTGAGAAAGACAACGTCAAGAGCGACATCGAAATCGTGCTCGGCGGCCAGGCCGGCGACACGATCACCGGCTCCGCCAACAGCGACGAGCTCCACGGCGGCCCCGGCGTCGACACCATCAACGGCGGCGCGGGCGACGATCTCATCATCGGCGGCGCGGGCAACGACATCCTGAACGGCGACGCCGGCAACGACACCTTCGACGAAGGCGCCACGGACGCCCTGATCTCGGGCGACACCAAGGGCGGCGGCGGCGACGTCATCAACGGCGGCGCCGGCTTCGACACCGTCACTTACGCCGAGCGCTCGGCGTCGGTGCTCGTGACCTTGTGCATGGATCCCGCCAAGATGTCGGGCGCTACGACGCTGATGACGGCGGCGTGCACCGACAGCGACGGCGAGGCCTCCGAAGGCGACAAGATCGTCAACGTGACGCACGTCATCGGCGGCAGCGCCGACGACACCATCACGGGCGGCACCGGCGACGACACGCTCGAAGGCGGCGGCGGCGTGGACACCATCCACGGCGGCCTGGGCGCGGACACCATCTTCGGTGACGCGGGCGACGACGACCTGTTCGGCGACGAAGGCGACGACTACATCGACGGCGGCGCCGGCGACGACAAGATCAACGGCGACTCGGCGACGGGCGGCAACGTGGCCGATGGCGACATCTGCATCGGTGACGCGACCGACACGCCCGCGAACACCGTGAACTGCGATCTCTAAGAGCGGACGGCACTGAAGAGATGAACGCGAGGCGCTCGGCGAAAGCCGGGCGCCTCGCGGCGTTTTGTGGGTACGTCGACGCTTGCGGCACGCCGCCCTCGGGCGGCCCCGGCGTGTCCCTGAATTGCTAGTCTCGCCGTAAACGTGCCCGTGCCCCTGCCCGATGGTCCGTAAGTCACCATCGGCGTGTTTTTGGCTGGTAGGCCTGGGTTTGTGGCGCGTGCCCCCTCCGGGCTCGCGCATGGCACGCGCGCGCCGCGGGCAGCTGCCCGCGCAGTCGGCGCTGCCTCAAGCAACGAGTGATGCGGTTGACCGATAGGGCGTGATGCAACTCGATCGCCTCCA
>JAEYWK010000055.1 GCA_023431345.1 Pseudomonadota bacterium | reverse complement strand
CCGAGACCCAACCCGCCGCCTGACCCAGCCCCCGTACTCGTCGCTTCGCTCCGATTCCTGATCGGATGCGCGGAATCCTGATCGGATGCGCCCGGAACGGCTGATCGAATGCAGCGGAATACGCAGTCATCGTTCAGCCCGACGTCTTGCAGAAGTGTGCGCGCCGCTGCGATGCGCCGGGCTGCCTCCTGCGGCGAACAGACCGCCTCAAGCTCGACAAGCAGCTCCTCGGCGGCTTCGCCTTCAAGGACGGGCGTGGGCTCGATCGGGAGGGCCATGGCTCATCAAACATAGCGCGGACACGTTGAGTCCGCGAGGGCAATCCCATGTTGCCCATATGTTGCCCGACGTTGCGCCGAAGCGCGGATGTGGATGGAACGAGTTGGGTTCAATGGAATGGAAATCAAGCCGAGTTGATGCTGAGTAGGCGGTTTGTCCCTACACTGCGAGATCGCGGACCCGGGTTCAATTCCCGGCGCCTCCACTGAAAACCCCAACCAACGTTGGGGTTTTCTTCCTTTGTGCAAGTGCGCGGTCAGGGAGGGCCCTGAGTCGGGCGCGGTTTTCGGCCGAGATTTACAGGGTTGTACCCGGGTCTTCTTGGACTGGGAATCGACGTAGCCCCCGACCCGGGTTATAACGTCGTAAGAACGAAGGTCACATGGTCAAGAAGCTCAGCCGTATCGGGAACAGCTTGGGAGTGATTTTGGACCGCCCGGTCTTGGAGCTGCTCCAAATCGACGAGAATACGCCCCTCGAGATCACGACGGATGGCGACGTGCTCACGCTGCGTCCGGTCCGAGGCGACAAGAAGGACCGCGTTCGCGCGTCGGCCGCCAAGATGGTCAAGGCCCACGCAAAGACGCTAGCCAAACTAGCCAAATGATCGCGCCCGAGTTCCTGGACCTCGAGGAAGTGCTCGAGATTCACGCACTCCAGCTCGATGAGTTCGGCGGTATCGCCGGGGTGCGTGATCCGGGGTTGCTCGAGTCGGCCGTCGAGCAGCCGCGCGCGACCGCGTTTGGAGAGCTGCTGCATGCCGATCTGTTCGAAATGGCCGCGGCCTACCTCTTCCATATCGTGAAGAACCACGCTTTCTTGGATGGCAACAAGCGCACGGCATTAGTCGCCGCGCTGGTGTTCTTGGACATCAATGGCGTGTCGCTTGAGCGCGACGACGAGCGACTGTACGAGCTGGCGATGGACGCCGCCGAGGGGCGAGCCGACAAGGCGCAGCTCGCCGCTCAGCTCCGGAAGCTGGCCGACGAAGCGCAAGCCTAGTGGTCAGGGAGTTCCCTGAGTCGTGGCGCCGAAATGCGACGCCGAGCGACAGAACGCGCACCTTCCTCGCGTCACGGCCATCCAGAAAACTCAATGAACGATGGCCTTTGGCCCGACGCCTGCGCCGTCTTCAAGTCCCGGCGCCTCCACCATAACCCACGGAATTTATTGAGTTAATAACGTCACTGGCCGGGCTCGATGCCCGGCACCTCGCATTTCGTGAAGTGCGTTCAGGTCAGCCGGGTGCCGGCGGATCGGCGCTATGCTTTGCGAGCGATGGGCGCGCTCGACGAAATCCTGGCGACGATTCGGCGGCTACCGCTGCCAGAGCGGTTGCGGCTCATCGAGCAGGCCAAGCTCGAGGTGGAAGAAGACACGCCGAAGCCCGCGGCAGTCGCCGAGCGCGAGCGGAGGTTGACGGTGGACGAATTTCTCGCCGCTCGCCTCACTCCTCCGCCCGGCGTCGGGCCCGTGAGCTTGCAAGACATGGATCGCGCGATCGCCGAAGGCGCAATCGGCCGTGGAAGCGTTTGATCCCAACGTTGTCGTGCGGCTCTGCGTGCGCGACGACGAGGGCAGTACCGGCGCGCAGAGCGGCTCTTTCGCCAAACGACCGCTGGCGCTGGTGCTTGGCTGTCGAGTGTCGTCCTGGCCGAAGTCGCCTGGGTGCTTCGCGTTGCGTACAAGTTTGATCGCGCCACCACCGCGGCAACGCTGCGCGGGCTGATTGCCATCGAAGGTGTCCACGTCGAAGACGAATCCACGACACGCCTGGCCCTCGCCGTGTTCGAAGCTGGATCTGCGGATTTCGCAGACTATTTATCTTGGAATCAGCCCGACGCGCCGGCGCCCTCCCACTTCACACCTTCGACGAGCGCTTGAGGCGCTCGGATGGCGCCAAGGTCGTCTGAGCGCTTCCTGTTCGCGTTCTGGCAAGACGCCCGGCGTGGCACTGTCAATCGCATCGCCCTTCACGAGGGCCGCCGTGACGAACATCGCGTCGAGGCGCCGATCGCCGTGTATCGACACAACCGGCGGGGTGGTGACGAGACCTGCGTCTTCATTCAGCACGGAAGCTATCAGTGCGTTCCGATGGGCGAGCAGCCGGAGCTCGGGGCGGGCTACGTGCATCTGCACCGTGGTATCGGCGACGCGAAGGTCTTCCGGCTTTGGCGTTCCACTCGGGCCAGCACGGATCCGCAGTGTATGAGGGCATGGGAGATTTACGCGCAGCTCCAATTCGACGTCCTCTCGCGTTCGGATGTCTCATTCAACTCTATCCATGACCGCACCAAACGCGTGGAGACGGGGCACATTCTCGATGACAGCTGGATGACGGATGCGCTCGCGAGAGAGCGAGGCCTTGATATCGAGCACGACCCGTGGACCCAGGCGCTCTGGCAAGCCACTCACCAGAGCTTTGCGCTAAGGCGCTGGGTCAGCGAGAGCAAGTTTGGTCCGCATCGGGTCGTTTGCCGCACCCCCCTCACCAACATCCGCATCACCACGTTCTTCGCCGGCGAGCACGAGGTGCGCCTGCTCGATCCCTCTCGCCTCGAGCTGCTCGCCTGCATCGGCTGTGAGGTGAACCAAGAGGACTGAGCGTAGCGGTCTTAAGAACGCGCGGAGCTGCCCTACAGAACGCATGGCGTTTGGCCTGACGCCACGCCGTCTTCCCGGTCCCGGCGCCGTGACGGGTGCGGGCCCTGCGCCAGCCGCTCTGGCGCTGGACGTATGGAGTTGGCACGTTCGCTGCTTTCTCAACGTGTATGAAACCAACTCAGCTTGTTGCAACGGCTTTGGCTGCCCTTTTTCTCAGCGCTTGCGGTGACGACGTCGTCGTCAAGTCGCCGGACGACCACGACCGAGCCGCCGAAGATGCCGACCGAGCCGCGGAAAAGGCTGACAAAGCCGCGGAAAAGGCCGATGAAGCGGCCGACGACGCGGCGGTCGCCAACGACCGGGCGGACTGAGGCGTACGCCGGGCGTCGTGGCGTAGCAGCGCTGCGACGGTGAGGCGCCGAGGCACGCTCACACTCAACGACGCTGACCACCGATCAGCGCGCGCCGTACCAACTCGAGCTCGAGCTCAGGTGCGGCGCGCGTGACCGAGTGGTCCGTCGAGCAACTCGGCCCGTACTCTACGGACCGGGCCGCGAGTCACTGCGGAGCGGGGCAGCGAATGACGTCCTCCGGCTGGCTCGCGATCGACTGACTGAAGGCTGCCTTCGCGCCAACGCTGGCCGGACACCATGCCGACCACGGGCTCGGTTGGTAGCCGCGACGGATGGTGTCGAAGACGCCGTTCCAGAGCTCGGGAGCCGGCAGCGGCTCGCTGAAGAACTGCCCTTCGTGCGTCGTCGCGAGCTCTCCCACCTGCCCTCGAATGTACGAGCGCATCCAGCGCGCGAAGTCGAGCTCACCGCCAGCGCCGTGGGGATAGCCGTGCGGTTCGGCGCCGTGCAGCTCCTGGATGCCGTTGTAGTTGCGGAGGACGCCGGCGTTGTATTGCTCGTAGTTGTGCAGCACTTCGTGAAGCAGCGCAGGGTTCGGCCCGAGGTGCGGCCAGTCCGAGCGCCGCGTCCAAAAGGTGTTGAGCCAAACTTGGCCGCCGCCGCCATAGCCGGAGTAGTCGACACCGCCGGCTCCGCCCAAGATCGCGCCCGCGTCGTCGTAGGTATTCCAGAAATAGACGACGAGGTCGTAGCTGCTACGAAGTGACGTCAGGCCTGCTTCGCACAGGAATGCGTCCGTATCGATTCCACGGCTCGCAGCGCGCACGTGCACCGGCACGTTCTCTACCGTCGGATGCCAGGTGACGTTCCAGTCATTGAGCCCGTACGAGAAGGGGACCAGCCAATTGGCGCGCGTGGCCTCCGTTTGAGCCTGGAAAGCGGTGATATCTTCGTCGGTGAGGGTGCCGGTGGTGCCGTGCGGATCGTAAACCGTGCGTCGTATCGGCACGACCACGATGCTGGTCGTGTCCTGCACGCCCAGCGCGGGCGCCGCCGAGAGGTTGACGCTGACGGGCGCAGTGCCCACGGTAACCTGCTGCTCGCGGTAGAGCCCGGAGTAGCTCGGCGGAGCGTCCGTGCTCGTTCCGAGGCCCAAGGAATAATTGCCGGGCGGCAACGACAGCGTGACCGGTGTCGACGTGCCGGTCGTGGTGAGGCCGGTAAAGGCGTTGTCGAGGTACACCTTCCCGGGCGCCGCGCTGGTGAGCTGAACCGTCTGCGCGGGTGGGCGCGTCGGCGTCGAAAACTGCAGGGTTTTGTCGAGCTCGAAGGCGGCGGGGCGATTCTGACCGTTGCAGACACTGGGAGAGCAGAAGGACTCGAAGACGAGCGCGTCGTCGGCCCAGACGCGGACGCCGTATTGCGCGGGTCCGCCGGTGTTGGCCGCGAGCAGGCGTAGCGAATGCGTGCCAGAAGTGAACCAACTGCTGACGTCGACGCGCGTGTTCAAGCGCGGATCATTGATCGACCAGCTACCACGGCGAACGCCGTCGACGAGCGCGACCACCGCGTCGTCGATGGTGGTCACCTCGATCTCGATGCGGCTCGCTTGAATGGTCGAGGTGACGAAGCGCAGGTTGTCGAGCAAGATGCTCTGCGAGGACTGCGGGACGCTCAAGCCGATCTTGAGCTTGAGGTCGTCATATGAGGTCCCTAGCTCCTGCTGCAAGCTCGCGGGCACCGCGAAGCTGAGGGTCTGAAAGGCTCCGGCGGCGAGGCCTGCGAGGGAAGCCTGACCGAGCTGCCTCTCGTAAATATTCCGAGAGGGGATGCTGTACGAAAGCTGGACCTGGCCCCACGGGAGCGCGGCCGGCAACCTGACGTCGAACGCGAGGGTGGAGGTCACGCCGCTCAGGGTCGCGAGCGGCGCCGAAATGACGGCCGTGTAGCTAAACCCGCTCACGGCGAGGGAGGCCGCCCCCTGACTCGCGGTCGGTGAAGACGTCTTCACCCCTTGAGTCGAGGTCCACTCCGAAGGGTTTTCGAAGCCGAGGACGCTCGCGGGACTGGCGAGGCTTTGGGAAACGCTGCCTTCGGCCTCGGCTTCGGGTGTCGACTCGGGAGCGCCACTGCACGCGACCAAAGCGAGCAGCGCGCTGGCGCAAAAAACGACTCTCTTCATGCTCTTCCTCTTTCTCGGATGGGCGAGACTCATCCCATCGACCTGTTAGAGTCGCGGTCACTGGCGAACCTTCGGCGCCGCTGCGCTAGAAGCGCGCGCCGAGGCCGAGCGAGTAGACGACGGCGAAGGTCGAGCCGTAAAGAGTCGGAGCGGCGCTCAGCCGTGCTACGACCGGCGTTCGCAGAGCGACGCCCGCGCTGAGCTGTCCGACGAAGTTGATGTGCGCTGGCGTCGGATCGTGATGAGTCGCGTAGTCCTCGAAGCGCGCGTAGTTGCCGGCGCCCACTCCGAGCCGCACGTAGGGGGTCACGATGCCGCGCAGCAAGTCACCCTCGACGAAAGCCAAGCCGTGATAGCCGCGGTGGAGCGTGCCCGGATCGCTGTAGTAAGGGTCGGCTCCGTTGTCGACGACGAACGCCCCGAGCTCGACGCCAACTGCGTAGTGGGGAGACGGCGCGTACGCGCCTTCGAGCCCGACGCCCATCAAGCCGACCGACACCTTGGCGTAGCTGATGCGCGCCAGCACCTCGACTTTGCTTTCGGCCCGTGCCGGCACCTCCGCTGTACCGTCGCGGGCTTCGCTGGCGCTGTCGGATGCCTCCCCGACGCCGTCGCGCGCCTCGTCAGCCACCTCGGCGCTCGCCGCTGCCGAAGACAGCAGTAGAGCCAGCGCCGGCAAGAGTGCGGCTACATCACAGAACCGAGGCCCCCTGTTGCGAGAAAACAACACCTGACTGAGCCACCCCCAATAATCCCGCGACTTTTGCGCCATGAGCTGCAGATGTAGCAAGCGCCGCGCCGACGCCCCGCGCTGCTGGGCGTGGCTCGACCGCCTTCGGATTTTCCGGCGCTCAGGGGCTAGCTTGGTAGGGACCGCCCACGGAGACGGCCGCGGCGCTGACCGAGAAGGCTTCGCGCCTCGGCGTGAACGTCGCGTAAACACCGCTGTTGGCTTGGACGCAGGTGCTGGTGACCGTGTAAGCCTGATTGCTGAGCGTGGGCGCGTAAGCGGCGACATCGCCGATGTCGAGCTGGATGTTCAGCCCGGCATCGACGCGGAGCGCCCAGCCCGCTGGCCTCGCCTGGCCGAACGAGCTCGCGGAGCCGCCAAACAGGTTGAAGCCGGTGGCAGAGCGCGCGATGGCGAGGCCGGTGTCGTCGCCCGCGCCGCCGTACAGGTAGCCCTTCAGCGAGGCCCCATCCGCGCTGAGCGAGCCCGCGAATAGGTCGCTGCCGTTCTTGGTCGCGGCGTAGCCGATCACGACCAGACCCGAGCCGCCGAGCACGCCGCGCGCAGCGAGCTCGGTGGTGCCCGAAGCGCCGAAGGTTTTGGCCCAGCTGATGCCGCCGGCGTTCGTGATCGAGAGCGCAAACGCATCGAAGCCGCCGCCCGCGTCGCTCTGCGCGCCCGTCACCACGAAGGAGCTGCCGTTCGCCGTCACCGCCATCGGGATGATGTGGGAGTTGAGGTCAGTGGGCACGATGCGGCGGCCCCACAGCGGGATGCCCTCCTTGTCGAACAGGGTGAGGTTGAGGCGGTACCGGATCGGATCAGTTTGGTACGTGATGGCAGCGACGAGGTAGTTGCCCTCGCTGTTCTGAGCCAGCGCCCGCGGCGCCAGGTAGTTGCTCGGGCTCGGCTTCGCGCATTCGGAGCCGAGGGCCTCGAGGTAGCGCGTCGCCCCGAGCGGAGCGCCCACCGCGTCGACGCGTACCAGCTGGGCGTAGGTCGGAAAGACGGCGACCGGGCTCGTGTTGTGACTCGACTCGACGAAAGCGAGGCCACCCGAGAGATCGCGGAGCAAGCCCGCCGGAGAGTTGCTGTCGCTGGCGCTCAGCGATGGGTAGAGCGATGACCTGCTCAGCTTGTTGCTGCCATCGAGCCAGAGCAGCGCGGAGCGCCCCGAGGCGTTGACCAGCGCGACGCTGCCAGTGGCGGAGGCAGGATCGGCGGCGAGGTCGACACCGGGTAGATTCGTGCCGTCGGCGGCCATGAGCTCGAAGGCCGTGCCCGTGACGACCTTGCCCGTGAGCGGCTCGGCGTCCCACACGACGCTGGTGCTACTGCCGGCGACGCGGTTGGCGAAATAGCGAATGGCGGAGGCGGTTTCGATGACCCCGACCGCGTTCGTATCGACCTGCTTGGCGGCGTCGTCGGGAGTGTAGAAGAGGCGCGCCCACAGGTTGCTGAAGCTCGCCGTGCAAGTCACGCCCGCGGTCGGGATGGGGTTCACGACGCCGTTGCCCGTGCCGGAGCACGCGCCGCTCCAGCCCGTGAACACGGCGCCGGCTTGCGGCGTCGCTACGAACGTGACCGTGCCCGCGCCGGGCAGGGCCGCGCAGGTCGCGGTGCCGCCGGGGCAGCCCGTTCCTGACGCGGTCACGCTGCCGCTACCGCTGGCGACGCCCGTGAGCCGGACTTTCACCGACAGCACGAAGCTGTCCGAGGCAGTGCCGCCCTTGCCGTCGCTCACCTGCAGCGTAATCGTCGAGGTGCCGCCCTGATTGGCGCCGGGCAGCGCGCTCAGGGTGCGGTTGTTGCCGCTGCCCCCGAGCGTGAGGTTCGCGTTCGGGGCGACGCGCGTGACGCTCGAAGACGCCGTCACGCTGAGCGTGTCGCCGTCGGGATCTGCCACCGTGAAGGCGATGCTGCCGGTCGAGGTGTCGGGCTCCACCGTCCTGTTCGCGAGGTCCGAGATGGTGGGTGGGTCGTTCACGGGCAACACCGTCACCGTGAAGGTGTCGCTAGCGCTGAGGGCGCCGTCGCTCACTTGCAGGGTGATGGTCACGGGGCCGCCGTGAGCGTTCGCCGCTGGCGTCACCCGGACGGTGCGATTGCCAGGCGCCCCCGAAGCGGGAGCGATGACGACGTTCGCCGTGGGAATGAGGGTCGTGTTGCTGGAGCTGGCGGTGACCAGCAGCGGCGCTGAGTCGATGTCGGCGACCGAGAAGCCGAGCGCTGCGGTCGACGTATCCTCGTCGATCGTTTGGTTGGCGGGGCCCGCGATGGTGGGAGCGTCGTTCTTGGGGGTGACCGTTACCGTGAAAGTCCCCGTACCGACGAGCGAGCCATCGCTCGCGCTCAGCGTGATGGTGACGGGACCGCCGTTGCGGTTCGCGGCGGGCGTGACGGTCACGCTGCGGGTGCCGGGCGCACCCGTCGCGGGCGCCACGACGATGTTGGCGTTGGGAATGATCGCGGTGTTGCTGGACGTGGCCGTGACCGTGAGCAAGCCCGAGTCGACATCGGCCACGGAGAAGGAGAGCGGACCCGTAGCCGCGTCTTCATCGATGGTTTGGTTGGCGGGAGCACGCACGGTCGGCGCGTCGTTCACCGGCGTCACGGTGAGCGTGAACGAGGTCGAGACGCCACCGCTCGCGTCGGAGATGGTGACGCTGATCAGAGCGGAGCCGCTCTGATTGGGCTTGGGGGTAACGGTCAGGCTGCGGTTCGCGCCGGAGCCGCTGAAGGTCACGCTCTGCACGATGCCGCCAGCGTCGAAGCTCGCGCTCGGAACGAGCGAAGAGAGCGCCGTGTCCGGGTCGTCGACCGTGAAGTTGACGGTTTTGGACGTGTCCTCGGGCGTGGTTTGGTTGGCGATGGCCGAGATGGTGGGTGCGTCGTCGGTCGACGCCAGCGTGACCACGAAGGGGTCCGAAGCGCTGAGCTCGCCGTCGCTGACCGTGAGCGTCACGGTCGCGGTGCCGGACTGTTGGGGGGCGGGCGTGATGGTGAACGTGCGCGCGCCGCCGCTACCGCCGAGCACGATGTTGTTCTGCGGGATGCGCGTCGTGTTGCCCGACACCGCGGTGACGATCAACGCCTCGGCAGGCGTATCGACGTCGCTCACGTGAAACGTCACCGGACCCAGCACCGAATGCTCGGCGACCCGCTGGTCGGCGACGTTCTCGATCTTCGGCGGGTCGTTCACGGGCGTGACCGTGACGGCTACCTGCTGGGCGGTGCTGACGAAACCGTCCGACACCACGAGAGTCAAGACCGCTTCCCCGAAGGCGTTGGGGGCAGGATTCAAGGTGATCGTGCGCTGCGCGCCGCTCCCCCCCAGCGTCACGCCCGAGGCCGGAATAGGCAGCTCGCCGTCGAGCGTCGCGCTCACGGTCAGCTCCTCGGCCTCGTTGTCGACGTCGTCGATGGTAAAGGGCAGCGCGCCGGTGCTGATGTCTTCCGGCGTCACGATGGCCTCGATGGCGCCGATCGTGGGAGCGCGGTTCACCACGAACGTCACGTCGACGAGCTCGGATTCGTTGCCGTCCAGGTCGATGGCCAGCACGCTGAAGGTGTGCTCCCCGCTCACCAAGTCGGTGAGCGTCATTCCAGGCTCGCAGGGCTCGACGGGTTCGTCGTTCAAGAAGCAGCGGTACGTCGCCGGTTCGTCGGCTTCGAACTCGAACGAGACGTCGGGGCCGAGCACGTCGCCGTCGCTGGGCCCGGTGATCGCGAGGCTCGGGGCCACGCGGTCTTGCTCGTCGTCAGGCTGACCCCCTGCCCCGCCCTCGGACGGAGCTGGCTCGCTCATCTCACCGCCGGCGCCCGCGTCAACGGTCGCCACCGCGCCGCCTGCGCCGCCCTCTGAGGGGGCTGCGACAATGCACGAGTCGGTTTCCTCGTCACAGAAGCTGCCGTCGGGGCACTCGACGGAACAGCCGCGCGCGGATCGCTTGCCCGGATCGCTTCCGCACGCGGACACGAGCGAGCTCAGCGCCACGCTGAAACCCAGCACCACGACACGCCAACTAGCCCCGATGTTTCCGAGCATCATCATCACCGCCGGCCCCAGAATCACCCAGATTGGCCGCGGTTGCACGCTAGGAAAGAAAGCCGAGCTCCTTCGCGCGGATAGCGCGCGCGAAGGAGCGGGCGAGGTCGCGAAGAGCACTCCCGCAGCTCCGCGCGACGCCCCCTGGGGTGATAGTTGCCCCCGGAGTCATCGCGCTACGGAGCTGTTTTCGTGCTTAGTTGAGTGACTCGAAGAACTTCCACGCGCGCGCGCCGGCGCCGGACGGGACGCTGTGGCCACCACCGTGCGTGCAGTAAACGACCGGCTTGCCGGCGGCGCACCCTTGGTACTCGATGCAGCCTTGACCGAACGTCGCCGAAGGTTGCGAGGTGGTTTGGCAGCCATTGCGGCCACGCCAGAAGTCACGCGTGGTCTCGCCGAGGTCGGGCTTGACGGTCCCGTCGGTGGTGCCTTGAGTCTGCAGCAGCGGCTGAGAGGCGCTGGCGTTGCTGCACGTCGGAGCCGACGCGTTGGGGCCCCAGCCCGCGACCGGCGCGAGCCCCTTGAACACCGACGCGCGCTCGCAACCGAGCGTGTTGGTCATGAAGCCGCCCTGGCTAAAGCCGACGGCGTAGATGCGCTTCTTGTCGATGCAATACGTCGACTGCACCTTCTCGAGCATGGCGTCGAAGAACGCGAGGTCCCCCATGATGCGCTGCGCGTTGGCGTTCGGAGGCGGGCCGCCCCAGTTCGAGTCTGCCGTGCCCCACTGTGATTGCGTGCTCGGCGGCTGCGACTGACCGTTGGCCGGCAACCCTTGCGGATAGACCAGGATCGCTTGGTTGTTCGTCGCTTGCGCGAGCTGGAACCCGCTCTGATCATGCGCGGCCCAGACGTTGTTCATGTTGAGGCCGTGGATGCCGAACACGAGTGACAGCGGCTTGCTCGAGTCGTAGTTCTCCGGAACGTGGATGAGGTAGTAGCGAGTCACGCCTCCCACCATCGCGGTCTGCTGCGTGCGGGGATCGGGGCGCGCGGGCGCGGTCATGCCGCAACCGGCCGAACGATCGACGCTGCCAGCACCGCCAGCGCCGCCCGCACCACCTCCACCTGCGCCTGCGCCGCCCGCGCCTCCACCGCTTGCTCCGCCGCCGCCTGCTCCGCCGCCGCCTGCTCCGCCGCCGGAAGCGCCTGCGCTACCGCCGTCGCCCGCGGCGCTACCACCGGCGCCGGCCGTCGCGGAGCCTGCCGAGCCCGCGGTGGCCGACCCACCAGCTCCGCCGCCAGCCGCCCCTGCGCCGGAGCCGCCGGTCGGGCTGCCGCCCGGACCGTTGCCCGCACCAGCAGCGGGCGCCCCGGCTCCACCGTTGCTATTTCCGCCGCCCCCGGCACCATCCGGGAGGTCCGTATCGGAGGAGCAAGCGATCGTGCTCCCCAACAGACCGCATGCCATGGCCAAGCCTCGAATGTGGTGTAAGCGATTCACCTACGAGTAGTGAGCGCAGGAGGCGAAATCCTGTCATCTTCTTGCGAGGAGGCAGCTGTTTCCGCGACAGATCCCCCTGTCTCACCGCATGGCACCGGAGGATGGTGGATTTTGGCGCGTTTCGACCCGCTCGGGACGCGCGGCCCCCCGGGGGGGTCCGCTTCTTCTCGCTGGCCCGAGGTGTGGAGCCCGCCGAGTGTGGAGACGGATGGAGGCGGCCGTGGGGCGACAGCGAGGGGTGGTGCAAACAGGGAGCCGGCACTGATCCGAGTCCGTCGGTCGACCGAGTTGTGAGGCCGAGGGAGCTTCGATAGCCTGTTTGCATGGTTGGAGCGAGGTTGGGGACAAGGTGCAAGGCTGCTGGTGCGGCCGCGTTCGTCGGGCTGCTCGTGCTCACGGCACCCTCTCTCGCTCACGGGCAAGACTTGGAGCTGGTCACGACGTTGACGCATGCCCAGGCGCCACCGGGGGACATGAGCCGATTCGGGAGCGGTCTCGCCATCAGCGGCGGCACGCTGTTCGTCGGCGCGAAGAACGAAGCTGGCGCAAACGAATACAGCGGCGCGGTGCACGTTTTCTCCGATGCGGGCTGGTCAGAGGTCGCCTTGCTCAAGAGCTCGGTCGACTCAGACATGGCGTTCGGCTCGACCATCGCGCTCGATGGCGACCGCGCGCTGATCTCGAACGGGGCCATCGATGGCGGCCTGGTGTGGTTCTTCGAGAAGGACGCGGGGGTTTGGACCGAGAAGCTGCGGATTCAGGGGCTCGTGAATGAAGCCTTCGGTCACCGCTTGGCGCTACGGGGGGATCTTGCCTTCATCGCCGCGCCTCGCCTGGGCACAGGAAGGGTGCTCGTCTATCGCCGGCAGGCGGGAGCGTGGGCGGAAGCTCAGGTGCTCACGGCCGATGACGCGCAGGAGGGAGACTTCTTCGGTTACTCCGTCGCATTCGACGGAGAGCGCTTGGCCGTCTCCGCTCCCGGCAATTTCTTGGGGCCGACGCGCACGGGCGTGTACACGTTCTCGTTGGCCGGCGAGGCGTTCGTCCAGGATGGGAAGCTCACGGGAGACGATCCGGCTTCGAGCTGGTTCGGTGCTGCGGTCGGCGTGAGCAAAGGCACGCTGATCGTGAACGCGCCGCCCGTGTATCAGTCGACATCGATCGGTAAGGCCCTCATCTATCAGCGGCTCGGTGAGCAATGGACGCTCGAGCGCGAGCTCAGCGTGGAGGGCGAAGCCTCATTTCCGGACGACCTCGCGTTCGAGGGCGACACAGCCTGGTTCGGTGCGCGCACGAACGAGCCTCGCGCCTTCAACGCCTACGCCTTCCAGCGAACGGACGAGGGCTGGCACGCCGCGCAGCAGCTGCGTTTCCCGGACCTCGGCCCGTCCGAGCTGACGAGCTGGGCCTTCCAAGGGGGCACCCTCGCCTTCGGCTCTTCGAACGGTCCCAACATGGACTCGGTTCGGGTGTATCGAAGCGCCGATTACCGGAGCCCCGGTGGCGGCGCGACGGGCAGCACCAACGACGCGGGGTCAGCGGCACAGGGCGCCGCCGCGGCAGGAGTCGGAGCCAGCTCGAGCGGTGGCGCAGCGGCAGCGGGGCCAAGCTCGCGCTCCGAAAGCTCGGAGACAGGCGGCTGCACCTTCGCGCCAAGCCAGAGAAGCCACACCACGCCCTGGGAGCTTGCAGCGCTCGCGCTCGCCGTAGCTGTAACGCGCCAGCGCTCCCTGCGCCGTGGCTGATCGCTGGCGGCTGACCGCTGAGCGCTGCGCAAGGCGCTGACCTGCCCGATGGCTGCTGCTCTCCGCGCTCGACAACGTGTAACAACGTTGTTACATATTCGCCGTGGACCGTATTGCCCAGGCCGTGGCCGACCCGATTCGGCGCGAGATCTTGCGGCGGCTTCGCGATGATTCGGCGACCGCGGGCGCGATCGCGGCCGCGTTCTCGGTCAGTCGCCCCGCGGTCAGCCGTCACCTGCGCGTGCTGCGCGAAGCGGGGCTCGTGCGCCAGCGTGTGTGCGGCCGCGAGCGAGAGTACCGCGCCCAGCTCGCGCCGCTGGCGGAGCTCGAAGCCTTCCTGCGCGAGCTTCGCGCAGCTCCGCCGCTCTGGCAGCAGCGCTTCGACGCTCTCGCCACGGAGGTGCATCGTACCACTCGGCGGCGGCGCACCCTTGAAGCTCAGGCTCGCTTCGAGCACGACCGCACCCGCGGCAAGCAACGAAAGAAAGACATAGCATGAGCCCCAAGCCCACCGGCCGTCTCAACCTCCTCGGAAGCCGCGCCGAGCTCGCGTTCGAACGGCACTTCAAAGCACCGCCCGAAGACGTGTGGCAGAGCATCACCGATCCCGAGAGCTTGTCGCGCTGGATCGGCACATTCACGGGCGAGCCCGGGGCCGGCAAAACCGTGCAATTTCGCATGCTGTTCGAGCAAGGTGACGCCACGTCCGCGATGCACATCGAGGTCTGCGAGCCGCCGCGCCGCCTCGTCGTCTCGACGAACGACGAGCAAGGCAGCTGGCACATCGAGCTTCGCCTCCAGCGCACGGGCGACACGACGACCCTCACCTTCGTTCAACACCTCGACGACGCGAAGATCGTCGGAGACGTGGGCCCGGGGTGGGAATATTACCTCGACATGCTGGTCGCGGCGCGCGCGGGCGCTCCCAAGCCGAGCTTCGACGACTACTACCCGTCGCAGCGCGACTACTTCTTGCGACAGCTACCTGAATAGCCGGCGTTGATAGCTAGCGATCGGCGTTTTATAGCCAAGCACGCCGAGCGTCGAAGGAGACAATTCTCTTCGGCGAGACAAATTGACGCGAGCGTCGGCGGGTAGGCCGCGCGGCTTCGGACAGTGGACTCGGGTGCAAACGGGTGGCACTCGACTTGCTCTGCCAGGGCCATGACGTCGACGACGCAGGTTCCGGCGCAGCAGCTCCGGCGGGTCGTGCGCGAGCACGGTCGCCCGTTCGAGTGGCTGGCGCGAGCGGGCTACGCCACGCAGGCGTATCTCTATTTTGCGATTGGTGGTCTGGCCGCGCTCGCCGCGTTCGGTTACGGCGGCGAGATCACGGACGGCAAAGGCGCCCTGGTGGAGCTGTATCGACAGCCGTTCGGGCGCGTGCTCCTCGTGCTGGCGAGCGTGGGGCTGTTCGGGCTCTCGCTGTTCCGGCTCTACCAAGTCGTCGTCGATCCCGAGCGCCAGGCGCGCGGCCTGCGCGCCGTCAAGCGCATCGGCTGGGCCGCGGTGGCGCTGGTGCACGCGGGCCTCGGCGTGTTCGCGCTGAGCGTGGCGAGCGGAAACGGTCAGGAGCGCGGAGGGGAAGAGACTCGCAGCGCTACCGCGTCGCTCTTGAGCTGGACGCCGCTCGGGCCGTGGCTCGTGGCCGGCGTCGGCGCGGTGCTGTTCGGCGTGGCCGCACACCAGCTGTGGTGCGCCTGGCGCAGCAAGCTCGACGAGCAGCTCGACCTCTCTCCCCTCTCGTCCTCTGCGCGAGCCTGGGTCGTGCGTCTGAGTCGCTTCGGTATCGCCGCCCGCGCGGTCGTCGGCGGCATCGCGGGCGCGTTCCTGCTGCTGGCTGCGCTGCACTCGAACGCCGGCCAAGCCAAGAGCTTCGGTGAGTCGCTGGCCACGGTGCGCGAGGCGCCGCTCGGGGGCGCGCTGTTCGCGGTCATCGCCGTCGGCCTGATCGCGTTCGCCTGCTACCAACTCATCCAGGCGCGCTACCGGCGCATCGTGCGCTAAGGGCGCACTAGCGGCGACAACGGCCCGCGAAGCAGTCGCCCTCGCGGGCGGCGCTCAGGCGAGCATCGCGTCGATCAAGCCGGCGCTGCCCTGCCCAAAATTCTGCGTGGGCACCCCCGCCGCGGTGATCAGCGTGTTCAGGAGCTTGTTGTTCCCGGCGCCACCGGCGTTGATGTATTGCCCCGTTTTCAGGTAGCCCCCGGCGTTGCCGGCGATGATGATGGGCAAGTCGCTGAAGCCGTGGGCTGGGCCGGAGGCGACGTGGCTGGTCCACATCGCGAAGCCGTGGTCGAGTAGCGACCCCGCCTCCGTTTTGTACTCGGACCAGGTGTCGAGCAGGTGCTTGAACGTGTTCATGCGAATGCGGTCGATCGCCGCGTGCTGCTTCGCAGCGTCAGGGATAGCTTCCCCCGTGGTCCCGTCGCCGCGGATGCGATGACTGATGTGATGGAAGCTCTCGAGCTGCTTGCCGTCGACGGTATAGCGGGTGCCATCGGTGCCGTCACCGACCTGAAGCGTTGCGACGCGGGTGGAGTTGCACGCGAACGCTAGGCCGATGAGCTGCATTTGCAGCTTGGCCACTTCTTCGAGCTTGCCGTTCGCCTTGAAGGCGTTGCCGGAGCTCAGCGCTTGAATGGCGGCGAGATCGAGGCCGTCCTCCGAGCAAGATATGCCCATGCCCGTCATGCCATTTTCGAGATCGCGAATGGCGGTGAAGTGCAGGTCGAGCCGGTCTTGATCGGCCTTGCTGAGCTCTGGCCGCGACTTGAGCCATTTCAGCTCCTCCCGCACCAGATCGTTCACGCTCTTGCGCTTGAGCGCGAGCTTGTCAGCCACGCCGCTCGGCTCGCCCGTGCCGGGCTTCAACAGGCCCATCAGGCGCTGATACACGTTGTACGGGTTGCCCTCGGCGGCTCGCACCTTGCCCGCGGCGCTGAAAGACAGCTTCTCGTCGATGTAGCCGCCCTTCATGCCGGAGTAGAGCGTCAACGGCTCGACGCTCAGGCCGCTCGCGATCACGGTGTCCGCGGAAGGACCGGTAGAAGTGGCCTTGTTCGCGGATCCCGTGGGCGGCGCCGCCGTCAGGCACATCGTCAAGCCCTGCGCGTGCCCGCAGCCGCCACTCACGCTCGGGTACTTCACGCCCTTCACGATCAGCAGCTTGCTGGCGTGCTCGGCGAGGATGCCCGTGCTGCGGCTCGCTGCGTCCGCCTGGAGCGAAGCGGTCGTCAGCTCGCCGGTGGCGCTAGGCCAGAAAGTCTCCGGCTCGCTGGCGTACTTCTGAGCGACACCGTTGGCGGTGCAGATGAACAGACCAAATACCGGGCTGTCGCCCGCGGCCCAGGCGGAGCGTGAAGGCATGCCCTCCAAGAACGGCAAGGCGACGCCCAACGTCCCTGCCCCGCGGAGGAGGTTGCGGCGAGATAGCTTCGGTCGCGATACGATCATGGTGATCCTCCGAGCGCGGTCGTAAATTCTTTGCTGGTCACGATCGCGAGCAGCGTGTCTTTCAGCGAGCGACGCTCGGCCACGCTCGCCTGTTGCAAGGCGGTGACCAGCGCCGCGTCGCCTCCGGCCACGTCGCGCCCCAGCGCGAATTCGCTCAAATTTGCTGCATAGCAGCCATGTGCTTCCTGGCTCTCTGCCAGCAGCGCGGTCAGCTCCGCGGCGTCTTTGAAGGGGGTGATGCCAGCGCCGAAATCGTAAGCGCCGGTGGTGTCGACCGGCTTGCCGTTGTCGGTCGTGCGCGCTTTGCCGACCGCGTCGAAACCTTCGAACGCAAAGCCGACGGGGTTGATCAGGCTGTTGTGGCAGCCGCCACAAAACCCTTCTCCGGTGTGCGCCTGAACGCGCTCGCGGTTCGTCTGCCCCGGCACGAAATCCGGCAGGGGCGGGATGACGCCGGGCGGAGGCACGAGCGTGCGGCACAGCAGCCGGCGCGTGATGTCGACCCCGCGGTGGATGGGATCGGGATCTTGCAGGGTGGCATTCAGGGCCAAAAAGCCGACCCGAGTGAGGAAGCCAGGGCGGCTCTCGTCGAGCATGACCTCGCTCAGCTCGCTACCGGTCGCGGTGAGACCGTAGAAGGGCGCGCTGTCTTGGTTCACGAACGCGAGCCGCGAGGTCAAGAGATCACGATAGCCCTGCCCATCCTGGAAGAGGCGATAGAAGAACAGCTTGTCGGCTTGCTCCAAGTTGCCGTTCAAGGTGGCGGCGTTGTAGCTCGGAAAGCGCTCGGCATCCTTGGCGATCGAGGTGTAGCGCCCGAGACCGAAGAGCTGCGAGTGAAAGCGCTCGACGATGGGACGCGCGCCGTCGCCTCCCAAGAGCTGAGCGGCCGCGCTCTTCAGCTTCGCTTCGTCCGCGAGGCCACCCTGCTCCGCCGACGCCAGCAGCGTCGCATCCGGCGGGGTATCGCGAAAAAGGAGCGATAGCTTCGTCGCCAGCTCGGCACCGCTCAGGCGCTGGCCTTTGGGTGTCAGCTCCACGCGATAGAGAAAGTGAGGTGATTGAAGCAAGCTCTCGATCACCACCCGCGCGCCGTCGGCGAAGGCGTTGCCGCTGCCGAAGTAGTCGCCTCCCGCGGCGTAGAGCGCCACGTAGCGTTGCTCTTCCTCGGGCAACAAGGCGCGCCGGTAGGCGGCGTGGCCGAGCTTGCGGATGAAGCCCGCGCTGTCTTGAGCGCTGCCCAGGCGGGCGAGCGCGGCAGCGTCTTTCGTGACCTGCTCCGCGAGCTGCTCAGCGACGCGCTGGTAGTCGGTCCAGAGCGTCTCCGTCACGTAGAGGGCATGCTCATTGTTGCGGAACTTGCCGTCGGGAGGGTCAGGCGCGAAGCCGCTCGACAGGCCGGAGATTTGGGGAAGCTGCAGCAAGTCACGCGCTGCGTTCTCCCATTGCTCGTGAGTGAGCCGGACTACGCGGAAAAATTCGGGCTTACCGTCAAGCGTGACCCCTCCTGGCAGCATGGCGACCCCGCCCGAGCTGGTGCTGCCGGCTACGCCGCTCGATCCCCCTGAGCTTCCGCCACCATTCGGCGTTTGGGGCCCGCCAGAAGGGCCCCCGCTTTCTCCGTCGAGGGACGCCGTGCAACCCACGAGCCCCACAAACACCACGCACGTGAAGTGCCGCATGATTCACCTACCAGTAGTGATAGTCCCGCTTGGCGAGCAAACCCGCTCATGAATCTCGCGCAGCTTGCTAAAAATGCTTGGCTCGAGAGGCGCACAGCGCGGAGAACGTGGCACCACGCGCGACATGGCACCACACGCACCGACCGAACACTGGTAGCTCACGACGGATTGGAGCCTCGAAACGACGCACACTGTTCCCTTCTGACCCGCTCTACGGCTCGTCGCTCACGACGCGCTGGGGCTACGCATCGAGCGGGGCAGCGCGCGCTTCCGCGTGCGGCTCGACTTGCCGGCCCGGGCGCTGGATACTCGGGTGACGCCGTGACCAAGCCCAGCGACTGCCTCGGAGAAGCGCGCCTGCGCGCCGTGCTCGAGGTGTGAGCCAGTGAACCTGACACAAGCGAACGAGGTGCTGCGCTACTGGCTCGCCGCTCTGCAGCTCGAAGAATCGCTGCAAGCGCGGCCCCAAGCCCGACCCCCGGCCCGCGGCCTCGCCGCGCCGCGCCTCGAGCAGCCGACCACCGGTCAGGATTACTTCAAGCTGCCCCTCGACGCGCCGCTCGAGGGGCTGCTGACGAAGCAAGCTCAGCTGACGCGGGCGTTCGACGCCGAGCTGAGCGCCTTCTTCGAGTCGTGGCTGTACGGTCAATACCGGCGCGGGGCCGACGACGGCGACGACGCGGCTCATCTTTTGTGCTTCCCGGTGCTGCATTTGCCGCAGGGTGAGCTGGCAGGCGTCGTGCGCTGCCCGGTGCAGCTGCGCTTCGGTAGCGCCGTTTCGCCGCCGTTTCGCGCCCCAACGCGTGCGGAGCGACAGCGCGGAGCCTACCCCGCCCCTCCCGAGGAAGCCCGGCTGACCCGCGCGCCGCCGGCGAGCGGGGGGTGGCCGTTCTTCGTCGACACGCGCGCGCTGCGTCACCCGCTCGGCGTGCCAACCGAGAGTCTCGACGCCTTCTACGAAGCGCTCCGCCGCCTACCGAGCGTCTCGGAGCGGCAAATGCTCGGTCTGCTCACGGTGATGCTCGAAGACGTCGCGAGCCGGCGCCGCTCCGAGCCCGAGAGCACGTCCGACTACGCGACGCGGCTGCTCGCGAGCGTCAAGGACGATCAGAGCGAGCTTCAAGCTTGGCTCGAGCGACTCACGGCCGCGCTGCGCCGACTACTCGAGCCAACCCAATCACGCGCGCGCGTCTACTCGGTCGGCATCGTGATCGACGCGACCCGGGCGAAGACGACGTGGCACTTGCAGCGTGAGCTCGAGGCGCTGCTGGATGGCGGGCGCACTGCCATTCAGCTAGCGACGCCCCTCGGAGCCTATTTGACGGGTCAGCCGCTGCCCGCCGGCGCGGCGCCACAGCGAGCGCTGTTCCCCGGACCGCCGCTCTCGGTCAGCCAACGAGCGGCGGCGGAGGCCTTCTGGGGCTCGCCCCTGAGCGCCGTGCAAGGCCCGCCCGGCACGGGGAAGACTCGCTTGATCTTGCACCTTTGCGCCGAGCACCTGGTGCGGCAGGTGGAGGCGCTGCTCAGCGGTGGCGCCCAGCGCGCGGAGCTCTTTCTCGTCACGAGCAGCAACAATCGCGCGGTCGACAACGTGCTCGAGCCTCTCGACACTCCTCGCGGGCTGCCGCTCGCGCTCCGCGTCGGCAGCCGCCAAGTGTGTGAGCATCATTTGGCGGCTCAGCTGCGGCGAGCGCTCGGGTGGCTGCAGAGCGCGCAGAGTGCGTCGCAAGCCGAGCGCGAGGCCCGCTTGGGCCGAGCCAAGGCGCGCTTCAACGCCGCGCGCGACGCGCTGGATGGCCTGCTCGCGCCGCGCCGCAGCGCGCTCGAGCGCGCCGCGAAGCGAGCGCGCATCGAGCAGGAGCTGGCAGAGTGCGCGCCGCACGCGGACGAACCGCTCGCGCCCCTGAGCATCGCGCCCCTGAGCAAGCCCCACGCCACCGCGATCTTGCTCGGTCTAGAAGGGCTCGAAAAGCGGCTGCGGCTGCTCAGTGAGCTGTGCGAAGCGCCGCCGTCTGCCGCCGCCGTTCGCGCCGTCGAGCAGCACTACAAGCGCACGACGAAGCGACATCTGCCGGCCGCGAAGGAGGCGCTGGCGCGCGCAAAGCTCACGCTCGAGCTCGCGCTACCTCCGAACGTGAAGGCCAGCGCGCCGGTCGAACAGCAGCTGGAAGAGTGGGAAGAGGCCAGCGAGCGCGGTCTAGCTCACGTCGCGGAGCTGCGCGGCGTGGTCACGCGCGCCGCCGCCGCCGCCGGCAACGAAGCGCGCGCGCGGCTCCTCCGCGCCCAGCTCGCGGCGCTGCCGGTCGAGC
>JAEYWK010000083.1 GCA_023431345.1 Pseudomonadota bacterium | reverse complement strand
GAACCCTGTACCCATCGTAAGTCCATGACCGAAGTGTACATTATAATCACCTAACACTACCCTTTTAATAAATCCTGAGCCTTTATAGCAGAAGTGAAATGACATGAAATCAAATCCATTTTTCATTGATTCACCGGCATCCTTCTCAAGTGTAATACCAAATCTAAGTCTGTCGTAGTAGTTGAATCCATACTTCAGGAGAACTTTATCGGGACTACCGGCAAAAGGATTATCTTTCGCTAATGAATCTTCAGGCTGAATACCAGAGTTATGATTTTGTCTCTCAAATATTCTCTGTTCTCTGAGCAGGACTGTGTTCTCACCTTTATGGACAAGGTTTTGATAAGTAAGTGGATACGGTTCTTCATTATGACCAAACCTGATGTTCGGACTTAACTGCTCAAGAAGTGCAGAATCATATCCCTCAATAAGGTTCATTTCGTAAATGCTTGTGAGCTCCCCATATTTAAGGATGTAATTATTTAAATTCTGTATTTGAATATCATTCAGGTGAAGTCTTTTCAGATCAGCCTCTTCAGCTTTATTTATATTTATAATGAGCCCCTTTGGAAGGATACTTTCATGGTTAATATCGCTGAAATCATAAGAGTTATTTGTCTTAACAGCCTGATTTTCAATCATCTCAATATTAAACTCCTCAGGAACCCGGTAAAGATACTGTCCGTGAATTATATTCATCATCAGTAAGAAAGTGAAAGAAAGTAGGAACTTTTTCATACTGATAATCTACATGAAGTCATAAGTAATGGCTATCTGCGGTGAGAAGCCCAGAATGTAATGATCTGATGCACTAACGTCTATATTCAGATTTCCCAGATTGATCCCGGCGCCGAAAGACCAAAGAGAAGGATTTGTAGAGATCCCTGTCCTAAGAAAAAATGACTTAAGCACCTTATATTCTGCACCGGCACTGAAAACCGGGTCTTCATTAGTACTCTTCCTGACTTCACATATAATCAGGAATTTCTCCGATGCTTTATATGAAGGTCCAATTCTAAAGGTTGCTGCACTTCTTTCATCACTGTTAGCTGAAATCCTAACGTTCAGCGGATTATAAGTATGTATGCCTAAAGATACCTTATCAGAAAATCTAATCAGCATCCCTGCTTCAAAAGTGATAAAATTGAGATTCTTATAATTCTCATCCTGATGAATGAGCAGGTAATCCAGCTGGGCTCCTACAGCAAGATATTGACCAAACTTCCTGGCAACAGAAAGCCCTATTTTATTTTCATTCCACAATTTGAATCCAAAACGTGAGAATGTAATTGCCACGCCCCCGCTTTTAAAGGGCATACTGAAATTTGCGGCACTGAGAGCAAGTTCTTTAATGAGAAAACGGTTCTCATAATAAATTCCGGCAGAAGAACTATTCAAATAAGCTAAACCCGCCTGATTGTTGAATACCGACCAGTTATCAGTCAGTGAAACGGAAGTGTAACCAAGTGCAGAAGCCCGTGAACCAATTGTTTTGTATTCACCACCGGCTATTGAGAAAACAGGAATACATGAAGAGAGAATCAGAAAAAGAACTATTCTTTTCATCGGATCAACTTAGCTACTTGGTTCTCATTTCTTAAGATTTTAGCTTAAGAAACTTTAAAATATACTCCCTAATGAAAAATAATATTGGTCAATTAACTCACGAAATTTAAGCATTGCAGCTTTAAAAATGTGAGCAACAGTCTGTTGCACTTGTTAATTGATCAATGATTTTGTAATAACTATTATCTAAATCAAACTCGTTAAATATAAAAAAAATCAGAACATCTGTGTCAGGCACATCTTTTAAAATAATACCTTAAATTTGTATAAATTTTACGTTATGCAACATCTTCTGACCTTCCTGACTGAATTAAAGGAAAATAATAACCGAGAATGGTTTGAGGCAAACAAGCAACGCTACTTAACTTTAAAAGATAAGTATGAGGTATGGCTTGAAAAGGTAATTGAGGGAATATCACAATTTGATCCTGTAACGGGCAAGCCGTCAGTTAAAGATTGTGTATTCCGCATATACCGAGATGTTCGTTTCAGCAAAGATAAACTTCCGTATAAAACACATTTTGGGGCCTTTATAGCACAGGGAGGCCGTAAGAGCATTAAAGCCGGTTATTATGTTCATATTGAGCCCGGCAACTCCCTGATGGGCGGTGGTATATATATGCCGGCACCTGAAAACCTCAAAAAGATAAGGAATGAAATATACTTTAACTCCGACGGGTTTAAAAAGATATTAAATGAACCCTCATTTAAAAAGATCTTTACTGAGCTATATAATGATAAAATCAGCCGTCCCCCACGTGAATATGACCCCGGCTTTGCTGATACAGAACTGCTGAAATATAAAAGCTATTTCGTTGAAAGAAGCTTTACTGACAGGGAAGTACTTGCTGAAAACTTCGCTGATGAAGTAGTGAAAAGTTGTCGTATGATACTGCCGATGAACAATTTTCTTAACAAGGCATTTGAAGAGGTATAAAAAAAACAGCCCATATGTTATCCATACGGGTTGTTCGTCTCATTCAGCTAGATG
>JAEYWK010000017.1 GCA_023431345.1 Pseudomonadota bacterium | reverse complement strand
CGGGCCCCCCCCCCGCCCCGCGCGACGGCCGGGACGAAGCGCTGCCCCGCAGAGCGCCACGCACGACGCGCGATGCTCTGCGTTACGCGCTCGTGAGTCACGTCACCCTCGAGAGGTCGCTCGTCCGCTAGCGCGCGTCGACGTCCGCTAGCGCGCGTCGACGTCCGCTAGCGGACGTCGAGCTGAAGACGCAGCGCTTCTATCTCTTCGAGCAAGCCATCACGGGCGCTCGGCAAGTGCGACGCTACCCACAAGCAAGCCGACTTCGGCGTGTCGAAGAACTTGATCGGCGCTGGCGTGCGGCTCAGCATCACGATGCCAGACAGCACCGTGCGAGTGATGGCCGAGCGGAACCCTGTTCCTTCGATCACGAGCGCGACGCACTTCAAGTCTTTCTCGTGCGCCGAAACCATCTGCGCGGCCGCCTTGCGGATGTCGTCGTCGGGCGGCTCGCTCGTCGGCTCCACCACGCACACGAACGCAGATTTGCCCAGGTTCTTCGCTACGACCTCGTCCAGGCACTTCTTTTGAATCTCGAACAGCGCCCGATTCGGCTTGCGACGCCAGAGGGCAATCGATACGCCGCGGCGCTCGGCCATGACGAGGCCTTGGCCAGCGTGCATGATCGTCGACCGAACCGGGGCGTTGACAGAGGCTTGGTTCACGAGCGGGCAATCATAGCTGCAAATGCTGCTGTGGCGAAATGTATCGGCGCTGCTTCATGAAGAGCTTTCATCAAAGTGATGACTCAGCGCGCCCCCAACCGCCAGCCCCCCGGCCGCTAGATTTCGAAAATTGCGCTGATCCACCGCTACACGACTCTGCCACCTCAGTCACCGAGCCAGGCGCTGCGATCCCGCCCAACAACACGAAGGAATGGACGCAGCCGATGGGTTCCGAGTTAGGACAGGTTTCGGGCTGGTAACGCCCCCGAGGAGGCAAAGACATGGCGATGAAAATTCTGCGTTTTGGGTTGGCTCTTGGAATCTTGGCCGGTTGCTCTGGTAACCAGCCTCCGCCGGTGGAGCCCAGCTCCGCGCCAGCACCTGCGAGCACGCCCGAGCCCGCGCTTGACGCGGCGAACGCAGACTCCCAGACCAAAGCCTCCGAGCCCAAAGCGCCCCCTGCCGTCGTCCAAGGCGACTGGGGCAAGGTAGATGGAAAGCCCGTGCAGCTCTACACACTGACGAACAAGAACGGCCTCTCGATGAAGGTCTCCAACTACGGCACGATCATCACCGAGCTGCAGGTGCCGGACCGGAACGGCAAGCTCGACGACATCGTGCTCGGCTACGACAACGTCGACGACTACGTGAAGGCGACGCCGTACTTCGGCGCGACCGTCGGGCGCATCGCCAATCGCATCAAGGGGGCGGAGTTCAAGCTCGAGGGCAAGAGCTACAAGCTCGCCGCCAACAACGGCCCGCACAACCTGCACGGCGGCAAGAAGGGTTGGGACAAGGTGGTCTGGAGCGCGACGCCGAGCGAAACGGCGGAGGGCCCCGAGATCAAGTTCACCTACACCTCACCCGACGGCGAAGAGGGCTTCCCCGGCACGGTGCAGGCCAGCGTGGTCTACGCGCTCAACAACAAGAACGAGCTGGTCGTGACCATGGAGGCGACGACCGACAAGACCACGATCGTGAACATGGCCCACCACAGCTACTGGAACTTGGGCGGTCACGCATCGGGCACGATCAAAGACCACGAGCTTACCCTGTTCGCCGACCAGTACACGCCGAGCGCCCCCGTCGCCGGCGGCGATCCGGTGCCGGACGGCGCGGTGAAGCCCGTCAAAGGTACCCCGTACGACTTCACGACCGCCAAGCCTATCGGCAAAGATCTCGAAGCCGTCGGCGGTAAGCCCATCGGCTACGATCACAACTGGGTCGTCAATGGCGAGCCGAACAAGCTGCGACCGAACGCGCGCCTGAAGGATCCGAAGTCGGGCCGCGTGCTGACGCTCGAGTCGGACCAACCCGGTATCCAGTTCTACTCGGGCAAGTTCCTCGACGGCTCGAACAAGGGCAAGGGCGCGACGTACAAGCAGTACGACGGGCTATGCCTCGAAACGCAGAAGTACCCGAACGCCATCAACGTCCCCGCCTGGAAGGATCAGGTCATCCTGAAGCCCGGCCAGACCTACAAGCACGTGATGGTGCATCGCTTCAGCGCCGAATAACCGTTTAGCGTGCGCGCTGATTCGGCTAAGGTCCAAGGCCATGTCGGAACCCAAGACGCACGCTGGCGGCTGTCACTGTGGCAAGGTTCGGTTCGAGGTCGCCCTCGACCTCGCCGAACCTGCCATCACCTGCAACTGTTCGATGTGTAGCCGCAGCGGCACGATGCTTCGGTTCGTCCCCGCCGCGCAGTTCAAGCTGCTCTCCGGAGCGGAGTCGCTGACTGACTACCGCTTCAACACGAAGAACATCAATCACCAGTTCTGCTCCGTTTGCGGCATCAAGCCCTTCGCGGCTGGCATTTCCCCCGACGGGAGCGCGACTCGCGCCATCAACGTGCGCTGCCTCGACGACGTCGATCTGACCGCGATCCAGACTCACCACGTCGACGGTAAGAGCCGCTGAACTGAGGCGCGCGATCTCGAGCTCGTCTTGACGCAAGTAGAGCCGAACTCAGCGTCCTGCGCGCCCTGGCCCGCAGTACCCCGGCTGCTGCTGACCGAACGTCGGAAGGCGACAGCCGGTCGAGCGCGTTGGCAGAAGGTGAGCGGCTGCCGTAGGGCGACAAACGGTTTGCTGGGGCAACGAAGTTCACGAGTTAGCACCGAGCAGAGCCGCCGCGTGGGGGGAGGCTCGCCTGAATTCACTTCAGGCGAGGGGGGCGGCGCGAGCTGAGCACTGATCGTATCTTTTTCGGGAATTTGGCTTTGGTGGCCTCGGTTGGTTCGCCATGGCAGGTGCACAGGCGTGGGCGGAGGAGGAATTTCGGAGTGCCGCGTTGGGCGACGAGCGCCGTA
>JAEYWK010000003.1 GCA_023431345.1 Pseudomonadota bacterium | reverse complement strand
GGCGCTCGTCGCCCAACGCGGCACTCCGAAATTCCTCCTCCGCCCACGCCTGTGCACCTGCCATGGCGAACCAACCGAGGCCACCAAAGCCAAATTCCCGAAAAAGATACGATCAGTGCTCAGCGGCACGCGCCGCCCCCCTCGGCCGAAGTGAATTCGGCCGAGCCTCCCCCCACGCGGCTCGGCGCTGGCGCCTCGCGGGCACGCGCCGCACACCTCGGCCGAAGTGAATTCGGCCGAGCCTCCCCCCACGCGGCTCGGCCTTTCAGCCTCGCGGGTACGCGCCGCACTCCTCCGCCGAAGTGAAGTCGGCCGAGCCTCCCCCCCACGCGGCTCGGCGCTGGCGCCTCGCGGGGCGCACTCCTCCGCCGAAGTGAATTCGGCCGAGCTTCCCCCCACGCGGCGGCGCTGGCGCCTCGCGGGGGTCGCGGCGCGCTCCTCCGCCGAAGTCATTTGGCGGGGTGGAGCGTGGGAGATGGGGCGGTTTGGGAGGTCGCGGGGGTGGTGGCTACGCGGCGCGTAAGACATTTCCCGCTCGACAGCGGCCACGCCGTGCTAAAGACGCGCGCTCACGGCGGTTTTCACCGCGCTTTCTCGAAGGAACCTCAACGAATGTTCGATCTCACCGGCAAAGTCGCGCTCGTCACGGGTGGCTCGCGCGGCATCGGTCGCGCAGCGGCCACGGCGCTGGCGAAGCGCGGTGCGCAGGTCGTCATCAACTACGTCAGCAACGAAGGCGCAGCGCGCGAAGTCGCCGAGGAGATCCAGAAAGCGGGCGGCAAAGCCGAGATCGTCCAGTTCGACGTTGGCAGCGGCGAAGCCGCCGAGAAAGCCATCGCCGAGGTCGCCAAGCGCCTCGGCCGCCTCGACATCCTGGTGTGTAGCGCCGGCATCTCGATCGACGGCCTGCTGCTCCGGCTCAAAGACGAAGACTTCGACCGCATCCTCTCCGTCAACGTGAAAGGCTCGGTCGCCTGCGCACGTGCCGCCACCAAGGTCATGATGCGCGCCAAAGTGGGCCGCGTGATCTTTCTGTCCAGCGTCGTGGGTGAGATGGGCAACGCGGGTCAAACCGCGTACTCGGCCTCCAAGGCGGCGCTGCTCGGCGTCACCAAGTCGATGGCGCGCGAGCTCGCGTCACGCTCCATCACCGTCAACGCCATCACACCCGGCTTCATCGACACCGACATGACCGGTGCGCTGACGGACGAGCAAAAGGCGAGCATCAACGGGAGCATCCCCCTCGGACGCACCGGTAAGCCGGACGAGATCGCCGCCGCGGTGGTGTACCTGGCCTCGGACGAGGCCGCCTACATCACGGGTCAAACGCTGCGCGTCAACGGCGGCATGTACATGTAAATATTGGGTTTTCTTCGCTTCATCAACCTCGCGGTCGAGTAAGCGCGGCAAACCTTGGACGCACGACAGAATCTAGCTAACGGTTCGAAATATCCCTGCAAGTGGGGCGACCTCTCTGGTACGAGGCGCCCCTGGAGGCATCATGGCTGAAGGTCGGAACGTAACCGCTGAAGTGAAGCGGATCATCAAAGAGCAGCTCGACGTGGAGGAGAAGGACATCAAGCCCGAGTCCACGTTCATCGACGATCTGGGCGCGGACTCTCTCGGTTTGGTCGAGCTGGTTTTGGCCTTCGAAGAAGCCTTCGAGATCGACATCCCGGACGAAGATACCGAGAAGATTCGCTCGGTTCAGGACGCGGTGGATTACATCGAGAAGCACCTGGCGGGCTGAACGCCGCCGTGGGGCGCCTCTCATAGCGCCCCACGGCCCCCCCTGGCAGAAGTGCCAGCCGGCTTTAGGCAGCTGAAGGAGCACATGGAGCGGATCGTAGTTACAGGTATTGGTCTCGTTACGCCGAACGGCATCGGAACGGACGCTAGCTTTCAGTCCCTGGCCAATGGCCGGAGCGGAGTTGGACCGATCACGCAGTTCGAGGCGACCGAGCAGTTTACGACCCGCATCGCGGCCGAAGTCAAAGACTTCGATCCTGCCGCGTACATGGAGAAGAAGAAGATCAAGGAGGTCTCTCGCTTCATCCCGTTCGCCATCGCGGCGACGAAGATGGCGCTCGAGCAGGCCGACCTGAATCTGACCGATGAGGAGCGCGACCGCGCGGGCGTGTACATCGGCGTCGGGCTCGGCGGCCTCGAAAACCTCGAGCGCTGCACGATCACGCTGACCACGAAAGGCCCGGGCAAGGTCAGCCCCTATTTCATCCCGTCTTTGATCGCCAACATGGCCGCGGGACAAGTTTCGATCGCTTTTGGCCTACGCGGGCCGAGCATGGCCCACACCAGCGCCTGCTCGTCGAGCGCGCACGCCATGGGCGAAGCGCTGCGCATGATGCAGCGCGGCGAGTCGGAGGTCATGGTGGTCGGCGGCGCGGAAGCGACCATCAGCCCCATCGGCATCGCCGGCTTCGGCGCCATGTTCGCGCTCAGCCGTCGCAACGACGAGCCCACGCGCGCCAGCCGTCCCTGGGACAAGGGCCGTGACGGCTTCGTCTGCGGCGAAGGCTCCGGCGCATTGATCTTCGAGACGCTGAGCCGAGCCAAGAAGCGCGGCGCACGCATCCTGGCCGAGGTGTCGGGCTACGCCGCCACCAGCGACGCCTACCACATCACCAAGCCGGCGCCGGAGCACGCGCAAGCCGCGCGCGCCATGCGCCAAGCGTTGAAAGACGCCAAGCTCAACCCCGAGCAGATCGACTACATCAACGCGCACGGCACCTCCACCCCTGTGGGTGATACGGAGGAGGCCAAGGCCGTCGCCAACGTCTACGGCGCGCACGCCCTCGACAAGAAGCTTTGGGTCAGCTCGACCAAGAGCATGATGGGCCATTTGCTCGGCGCCGCCGGCGCGGTCGAAGCCGCGGTCTGCATCAAGGCTATCGAGACTGGCGTCATCCCGCCCACCATCAACCTCGAAGATCCGGACACCGAGGTCGCGCTCGATTTCGTGCCCAACAAGGCTCGCGAGCGTCGCATCAAGCGCGCCATGAGCAACTCCTTCGGGTTCGGCGGCACCAACGCGACGCTGATCTTCTCTGCCTACGAGGGCTGAGGCGCTCCCGCTCCTCACCGGCCTCCATGCAATGTCCATATTGTCGCGAATCGGAGAGCCGCGTCGTCGACTCGCGGCTCGTCACGGGCGGCACCGTCACCTGGCGACGACGCGAGTGTGACGCCTGCAAGCGCCGCTTCACGACCTACGAGCGCGTCGAGACCACGCTGCCGACGGTCGTGAAGAAAGACGGGCTGCGCGAGGCGTTCGACCGCCAGAAGATCTTGCGCAGCTTGCGCATCGCCACCAACAAGCGCCCCGTCACGCCCGAGCAGCTCGAAGAAGAAGCCGAGCAGCTCGAGCGCGAGGTCAGCGAGAGCGGCGAAAAGGAGATGTCCTCGCTCGTCATCGGCGAGCGCGTGATGGCGCGGCTGAAGAAGCTCGACGAGGTCGCGTACGTCCGCTTCGCCAGCGTGTACCGCTCCTTCCGCGACATCGACGAGTTCATGAACGAGATGGGCAAGCTCGTCCGGTCGAAGTCGGACTGAAGTCATGGCCAAAGATCTCGACCAGGAGCTGATGCGGCGCGCGCTCGCGCTGGGCGAGAAGGGTGACCCCTCCCCCAACCCGCACGTCGGCTCGGTCGTGGTGGACGCGGGCGGCGGCGTCGTGGGCGAGGGCTTCCACGAAGCCACCGGCCTCGACCACGCCGAGGTGATCGCGCTCAAAGCCGCTGGCGAGAAGGCGCGCGGCGGCACGCTCTACGTGACGCTCGAGCCTTGCAACCACCAGGGCCGCACGCCGCCGTGCGTCGACGCCATCATCGCCGCCGGCGTGAAGCGTGTCGTGCTGGGCTGCCGCGATCCGAACCCCCGCGTCGAGGGCGGCGGAGCGGAGCGGCTGCGCGCCGCCGGCATCGAGGTCGTCGAAGGCGTGCTGCAAGCGGAGACCCAGGCCCTGATCAAGGCTTGGTCGAAATTCATCACCGTCGGGCAGAGCTACCTCACCCTCAAGCTCGCCATTTCGCTCGACGGCCGCATCGCCACGCGCACCGGCGCCTCCAAGTGGATCACTGGCCCCGAGTCGCGCCTGCGCGTTCAGGCCCTGCGCGCCGCGCACGACGCGGTGATGGTCGGTGTGAACACCGTGCTCGCCGACAACCCCCGCCTGACCGTACGCGACGTGCCGGGTCGCAGCCCGGTGCGGGTGATCGTCGACAGCAAGCTGCGCATCCCGACGAGCGCGCAGGTGGTGCAAACGGCCGCGCAAACTCCGACCTGCGTCGTCACCACGCTGAGCGCGCCCAAGCCGCTGGAAGACGCGCTGCAAGCGCTCGGCGTGCGGGTGATCCGCGTGCCGGCCTCCGCCGAGGGTCGCTGCGATCCTGCGGTCATGCTGCGTGAGCTCGCCGCGCGCGAGGTCGTGAGCGTGATGTGCGAAGGTGGCTCCGAGCTCGGTGGTAGCTTGCTCGCGAGCGCGCTCGCCGACGAGCTGCACGTGTTCGTGGCGCCCGTCTTGCTCGGCCCGCGCGGGCGGCCGGGCGCGGTGGATTGGGCCGGCCCCGAGAACCCGTCGGACGCGCCGCGCATCGATCCGCCGCGCTGGGAGCTGTGCGGCGGCGACGCCTACGTTTGGGGTCCGCTGAAATACCCGAAGAAGGCTGCGCGCACGAGCCCTGCTTAGGGCCCCCCGCAGCCCTGCGATTTGCCCCGCCCGCCCGGTGCGTCAATTGCCGGCGCAGGGTGCCGGTGTTACCTTTTCCAAGACATGGCGCTGCTCCCGATCCTTCGCTACCCCGACGCCCGCCTCCGCGAGGCAGCCAAGCCCGTCGAGAAGATTACTCCTGAAATTCTGGAGTTGATCGACAGCATGGCCGAGACCATGTACGACGCGCCCGGGTGCGGTCTCGCTGCCAACCAAGTCGGCGTTTCACTTCGCATTTTCGTGATCGATACGGCCGGCGAAGACGAGCCGAGCGACTTGCGGGTCTACATCAACCCGGAAATCCTCGAGCTCGACGGCGTTCAGGTGTGGGAGGAAGGTTGCCTCTCGTTTCCGGGGGCGACGGAAGAGATCAAGCGCGCCGAGCGCGTCAAAGTGCGGGCGCTCGATCGCAACGGCAAAGAGTTCACGCTCGAGGCCGATGGCCTGCTCGCCGTGGCCATTCAGCATGAAAACGACCACCTGAACGGCGTGCTGATGATCGACAAGCTCTCTGCCCTCAAGAAGCGCATGATGAGCAAGAAGGTCGAAAAGGCGAAGGCCGAAGAAGCGCGCGCCTAACCGTCGCGTCTGGCGCGCCTCACCGTCGCGTCTGCCGAAAGCGCACCGAGCGCTACGACATCGACGGCTCAGCGCGAAGGCGGCCGCGAGAACAGCGCGGAGTCGAGGTTCTCGCCGCGCGAGCGCATCGATTCGACGACTTGCGGCACGTGACCACTAGCCGTGAAGGTGCCCTCGACGGCGCCGCCAGCCGCCGTGCGGTCGGGGACGAAGGTGAAGATGTCTTGTAGCTCGAGCTCTTCACCGCGAGTGCCCGTCACCTCGGCGACGCGCAGCACGCGCACGCGATCGTCGCGCAGCCGCGCGACCTCGACCACCACGTCGAACGAACCCGCAAGCAGCTCCCGCGCTGCGCCGATGCCCAAGCCGACGCGCGCCGCCGCCAGCTCGCTCGCCAGGCGCAGCAAGGCGCGCTTGACCGACGTCGCGTGACGCAGCGCCAACACGCCGTCGACGCCCGACGCGACCATCTCGCAGACCGCAGCCGTAACATCCGCCGAGCCGAGCTTGGCCGCGAAGCGCAGCCCGGGGATGCCCGCCTTCACGCTGAGGGCGCGCCTCGCGTCTGCCAGCGATGTCAGGCCGAAGTCGACCGCCACCTCCGCTTGCCCCGCGACGCCATCGCCCACCCAGACCGAGCGCGCGTCCGCTTGCGAACCCACGAGCGCCGAGAGCATCTGCTCAGCCGCTCCGTCGTGGCCACCCACGACGAGGACGTTCACGCGCGCCACCAAGCAGTGGCGGAAGAAGGTCGCGATGGCGCGCGAGATCACCCCGCGCCGCACCAGCTCGTCGAGCGTGAGGAGAATGCGCTCCGAGCGACGAATCAACAGCGACCCCGGTTTACCCGGCAGCGGCGCGTCGACCGACACGCGCGCGCCCGACGCCAGCCTGAACTCGAGCGACTCCGGCTTTTCGCCGACGCTATCGCGCAAGCGCTCGATCGCCCACGCTAGCGAACGCTCCGAGCTGAAGCCTGGCTCGACCGCCGACGCGCGACCGGCGCGCGCCGCGACCACTTGGTCGAAGCGCACCACGCCGATTTCGCTGACGGACGAGTCGGCCAGTAGATCGCCGAGAGGGCCGAGCTCCAGCAGCTCATCGCGCGCCAGCTCGAGCAGGCGCTCGGGCGTCGCGCTGAGCGGAGCGTCTTTCGTAGGGCCGAGCTTGCCGAGCACCTCGCGCAGCGCCGGCTCCAGCCGCTCGGGCAAATCCGCGGCGAGGGGCGAGCTGAACGCTTCGGCCCCGACGCGCTCGACCACGCTTTGCACGACCACCTGCAGCAAGCTGAGGATGGCGTTGCGCTCGTAGCTCGGCGAGTCGTCCTGAGTGATGCGGCCGACGTTGTGGGTCCCCGTCGTCTCGTTCGCGGCGAAGCCCGCTGAACGCAGCGGCGGCTCCGACGCGATCTGGCCAGGTGCGGGACGCGGGGGCTCGAGCGTGCGCCCGGGATGCGGCGCGCGTGGCGGCTCCTCTTCCTCTTCCGTCGCTGGCATCAGGCTCGCGCTCACCTGCGCGGCGCCTGGAGTGGGCCCCGTCGTCGACACCTCCTCCGGGCTCGACACGAGCTCAGGCCTCGAAGCTTCGGCGCCCAGCTCGCGTTCGACGTCACCCGGCAGCTCGATGCGCAGCACGAAGTCGCCCACGTAGATCCGATCGCCCTCGCGCACGATCGTCGCCTGCGTGATCCGGCGCCGGTTCACGTAGGTACCGTTGGTGCTGTTGAGATCGGTCACGATGAAGCGACCGTCGCGGTAGAGCAAACGCGCGTGACGCTTCGAGACGTTGCCCTTCGGCAACATCAGCTCGTTCCCCTGCACACGCCCGACCGTCAGCTCGGAGGTCTCGAACGTCTCACGACGCTCGGCTCCGCCTTTCTCATGGATCACCACCGCGAACACGGGAGCCCGGGCGGTTGAGGTCGGGGAAATCACGAGGCTAAAGGATTGCCGATCAGCCACCCCCTGTGTCAATCCGAAGTGTCACCTCGCTGACAATTGCTGCGAGCGGGCGCGCGGGGGAAGGAGCGCGCGGCCGGGCGACGCCACGATGGCGTCTCCCGGCTCGCCCGGCGGTGTGGCTAAAATCAGCCGGCTTCGTGCTGACGGCTCTTCACGTCCGTCGTCACCAGCGAGAGCAGCTCGCCGGCCAATGCCATCACGTCGCGCTCGTTGAACCCGCCCGCTCGAAACTCGCGATAGATGTTTTTCGCGAGGATAGCGACGGCGCGGGGGTCTTGCGACGGCTGAGTAACAGGTTGCGCCATATTCAGTGTTTCCCTTGGAGGCAGCCGCCTGTATCCAAGAATGATGCCGACTCGCGCCGCTGACTGAAATTCGTGCTTTGCGCCGAAATTCGTCGATTGGTGAGGAGTGAGCTGCGAACAACGCTACGCTGTTGGACCGCGAAGTGATCTTGAAAGCGCAGAGGATTACGCGCAGGCTGCAACTGGTCAAACCTGTTGCAGCCTTTTCCTCTACGAATCCAGGCTGGGCGCGCCCAAGCCTGCTCGGCGGTACTGAGCGACGGTATCGCGAGTGGGCCGCTCCAGGCTGCACACCGCGCTGGTGATCAGCTCTCGTCCATCGTCGGCGAAGTAGAGGGCTTCCCCCGGGGCGGGCTGCTCGACCACCGGCACTGCCGTGCCGTTCCGATGAAAATGCACCCCGCCTGAAAGCCGCCGGCCAATGGCCAGGTGCGACGGCAGCCACTGGGTCGAGCGGCGGTCGCGCACCGCGACGCAGCGGTCTCCGCGAAAATGGTACTCGGTGTTCTTGGTCACGAACACGCGATTTTTTCGGCGTTCGGGACCGGAGTAGACGGTTTCGGCCTTCATTTTCCGAATTAAACGGGAGGCGACCTTGGCCGGACAAATTTCGCTGCGCGCGCGGAGTCGCTTGCGGAAGCGCTTAGGTAGCGCGCGGTTGCGGCGCAGAACTCTACTGAGGAGCCACCGGGCAGCGTACGATCCGATCCGTGAAGTCACGCGGTCCGGGCCCAGGTCTGAAGAAGACGCACGCCCTACCGCTGCTCAGCACACGCAAGGTCGAGCTGTGGCAGGCCTCCGACTACCGCTGGCGCGAGCTGTTCGAGGCCGCAGACGTGATGAGCGAAGGCGCGACGCGCGGCGAGCCCGACGGCAAGATGTACTACGGCTCGACCAGCATCCTGCTCCCGTTCTCGTCGCGCGGCGGCCTCGTGCCCGATGATCAGGCAGAGCAAGTGGCGCGCGTGCTCGCGCGAGACCCCCACGCGCGCCTGCGCGCGACCCGTATCGCTCGCCTCGAAGCTCAGGTGCGCTCCCGCGCGCCGATCGGACGCGTGCGAGCAGAGCTGGGGGTCGCCGTCGCCGCGCACGGGATCCAGGTCAGCGTCGAGGTGGAGGCGCGCGTGCACCTGGAGCAGGGCAGCCAAGCGCCGCGCAAGACCGCAAGCGCCTCGCGTGGCAAGCGCGGCGCGTGAACATCCCCTCGACGCGAAGCACGTGATGGAGCCGCGTGAGTCAAGCAGTAATTTTCCGTCGCGCCAAATCGTGCTCACTTGGCGCGAGCACCGACGCGCGCGCGCGAGCGCTTTCGATCACCAGGCGATCGCAGCTCGTTGCTGCGATCGCTTGACAGGAGACGGCGCGCGGAAAATTGTTCGGCTTGGCTTTCGCAAGGCACCCGGAGAGAAGTTCGTTTTGGAGAGGCGGGTCTCGGACAGCGTGATGAGCCGAAAGAAGCAGCGCGATGACAAGGTCATCCACGTCGTGTTCGGCCCCGGCGGCGGCCGCGTGGAGCGACGTGACGCGAAAGCCATCGACACGGCCGCGGAGCCGCAGAGCGGCCGCGAGCCGCTGACCGATCTCTTCAGCGGCTCGGAGATCGCGCGTCTGCTCGACGTCACCCCCGCGCGCCTACGCACGCTCGACCGCGCCGGCGTCGTATCGCCGACCGGCCGCCGCAAAGGCCGGCGCGCGTACACCTTCTCCGATCTGATCGCGCTTCGCACCGCGCAAACTCTGCTCTCGCAGCGCGTGCGCCTGCGCGACGTGACCCGCGCCGTGAGCGCCCTGAAGCGCACGCTGCCGAAGGTCACGCGCCCGCTGCAAGAGCTGCGCATCGTCTCGGATGGCCAGAGCGTCGTCGTCCACACGCAAGACGGCGCGTTCGAGCCGCTCACCGGCCAGATGGTCCTCGATTTCGAGGTCAAGTCGCTACGCGAAGACGTGGTGCGCGTGCTGCGCCCGTCGGCGGGGCGAGAGCGAGCCCGCACCGCCTATGAGCTTTACCTGCGCGCCAGCCAGCTCGACGAAGATCCGGCCACGATGGACGAAGCTGAGCGCCTCTACGGCGAAGCCGTCCAGCTGGACCCTTGGCTGGCGATCGCCTACACGAATCTCGGCAACATCCGCTTCCGCCGCCACGACGCGGAGGGCGCTGAAACCCTCTACAAGCGCGCGCTCGAGATCGACGCGCGGCAGCCCGAGGCCCAATACAACTTGGGCTACGTGATGCTCGAGCGCGGCGAGCCCGAGCGCAGCATTCCGCTGTTTCACGGCGCTATCGAGGCCGATCCGAAATTTTCCGACGCCTACTTCAACTTGGCGATGGCCTACGAGCAGATCGGTGAGACCCAGAAGGCTCGCCCCTTCTGGAAGAACTACATCGCGCTCGAGCCCTCTGGCACCTGGACCGAGATCGCCCGCCGTCACCTCTAGGGAGTGTCCCTGAATTGGGATTGCTCGCGCGTGCCCGTAAACGTGCCCGTGCCCGTGCCCGACGGTCCGTGAGGGGTCGTTGGGCCCGTTTGTTGGTAGGCCCAGGTTTGTGGCGCGGGCCA
>JAEYWK010000255.1 GCA_023431345.1 Pseudomonadota bacterium | reverse complement strand
CGCCCAGCCCTCCGGGTCCGACGCCGCACTACGGCGCGCCCGCAGCCGCGCCGCCGCCCGCGCCGCAGTGGGGCCCGCCTCCCGCGCAACCTCCGCAGTACGCTCCGCCTCCGGCGCAGCCTGCGCCGCCCGCCCCTCCGCAGTGGGGTCAGCCTTACCAGCCGCCTCCTGCCGCGCCGCCCGCTCCCGGCGCTTGGGGGCCGCCTCCCGCTGCGCCGCCGCAGTTCTCACCGGAGCCTCCGCGCTATCAGGCAGGCTCACCCGAAGGGTTGAACCCGTTCGGGGCCACGGTGGGCCCGCCGCAAGGCTACGGAGCCCCGCCGCAGCAAGGCGGGTACGGTCCACCTCCCGCGCAGTGGGGCCCGCCACCGGAAGCGCCTCCTCCGCCGCCGGCCTGGGGTGCGCCTCCGCCGCAGCAGCCCGCCGGCCCTTCCGGCGCGCACTCGAAAGATCCGTCCGCCTACGCCGCGACCGCGCCGCCGCCTACGCGCGAAGAGTTCGAGCGCGCGAGCCACGCGCACGCGCCGCCCCCGCCGGCAGCAGCGCCCCCGCCTGCAGCTCACTCTGCGCCGCCCGCGTATGCCCCGCCGGCCTATGCCCCGCCCCAACCTTCCGCGCCGCCGCCGCCGGCGGCGCCCGCAGCGCCCGCGACCGTCGCAGACGCGTCCCTGCTGCGCGTGCTCGCCGGTTTTCTGGTGAGCTACGAGTCGACCGAGCTCGGGGTGTTCTGGCCGATTTATCAGGGCGCCAACGTCGTCGGTCGCAAGGGCGCGTCGCCGGGGCTCGACATCGAGATCGACCACCCCACCACGTCCTCGCGCCACGCCGTCATCCACGCCACGGCGCGCCCCGGTCGACTGCGCGTCGAAGATCCGGGGAGCACGAACGGAACGTTTCTCGGCGAGCAAATGCTCGAAAAGAGCAAGCCACACGACCTGCGCGACGGCGACGTCGTGCGCTTCGGTGGATTCAACGTGATCGTGAAGGTCATCTGAGTACGTGAAGCTCGCGAGGTGCGTGCCTCGCGAGCCCCAACCCGAAAGTAAATTCGGAGATGTTGACGGGCTTTTTCGACTTCGTTCCTAGGCTTTGCCCGCGCGCGCTGCGCGTCCTCCTCGTCGCGGTCATCGGCTTGTGGCCGCTGTCCGCGAGCGCCGCCCCCGCGGTGAAACTTCTGCGTATCGACCCACGCGCGGCTCAGGAGAACGGCAACCCCGTCCTGACGACGGTGGTCGACATCTCGCAGAGTAAGCGAGTGAGCGACGCGACCTCGGCCTGCGCCGGTCTCACCGGCAATAGCCAGCTCGATTGCATGAGCCAAAACCTGGAGAAGCCGTTCGCGCTCTACCAGTCCTTCCCGTTCCCCTCCGACCGCGCGCTGTTCACGGTCACCGTCGAGGGCACCGACGTCCCCGCCAAGTTCCTGAGCCTGTCGCGCTGGGGCGAGAGCCTGCAGCAGCCGGGCGTGGGCACCTCTTGGCTGATCCTGATCGACGCGGACCGCCGCATCGGCAAGAGCTTCGAGGACGCCAAGCAGGTCGCGCAGCAGTTCATCGCCACGATGGGCCCGAACGACATCGTGAACGTGATGTTCTTCAACGACCGCGACGTCGTGAAGGACTCGAAGTGGATCGCGGCGGCGCAGAAGGCCAAAGCAACCAGCTTCGTCAGCGGCGTGACCGACACCTTCGCGTCGTCCGGCCGCAACCGCTCACTGCTCACGATCCTCAAGAAGGCCGCGACCGACGGCTTCCAGGCGCTCGGCAACGTCGGCGAAGACGTCAAGGTGCCGCTGCACCAAGCCATGGTCGTGCTGTCGAGCGGCTTCGGCGGCGCCGACGCGGGCACCACGGGGCCCGCCGCGCTGCAGGTGCAGCAGTTCATGACGCAGGGCCGCTTCCCGGAGGACAACACCGCGCTGCCCAAGGCGCCGGTGCCGGTAGTGAGCGTCTATTTTCCCATCACCGTCATCGACGAGTTCAAGCAGAACTCGCTCGATTTCATGCAGAACCTGGCCAACACCGAGATCGGCGGCTTCTTCAGCGTCGTGCAGCCGGGCAGCGGCGGCCGCGGCGCCGCGATCGTGAACACGGTGCGCCAGCGCTTCTCGAAGATGAACATCGTGAAGTGGAAGGTGTCGTGCGTCGCGCCGAGCGTGACGCAGAGCTTCAAGCTCGTCTTCCAGGACACGAACCCGCCCATCCTGGGCGACAACACGTTCAAAGACGTGCCGGTCGGCATCGACCCCACGGCGTGGCCCCTCGATGTGAACATCGAATACACGACCGAGATGTCGAAGCGCGAGAGCGGCGCCGTGTACCCGGGCGGTGAGTTCAAGGTCTACGGCGATTTTTGCTGGGGCGGCGCCAAAGAGCGCGCCGAGGTGTACTTCTTGCCGGCAGGTCAGCCGATCCCGACCGCGCTGACCGGCACCGACATCGCGACCGCCAAGCGCACGCAGCAGCAGCTCATCGCCATGGGCATGAAGGGCGCGTCGCTCGAGGCCACCGACACCTTCGTCAAGTTCCAGGCCCCCGACACGGACAAGATCCTACATGGCAGCGGGGATCAAGCCGTGGTGCGCCTCGTCATCTACGACAACAAGGCTCACCGCGCGAGCGGAGTCACCGCCAACACCATCGTGCAAATGAAGGGCAGCACCGCGCCCCTACCGATGCTGCTGATCTTGGGTAGCCTGTTCGGCTTGGTGGTCGTGGCGTTGCTCGTGGTCGTGATCGTGCGCGGCGGCGGCAAGAAGCGGCCGGTCGCGGTCGCCGGCCCCGCTCCGGTAGTGGCCGGCTACGGCGCGCCTCCCGCGCCGCAAGGCTACGGGGCGCCGCCTGGCTACGCGCCGCCCGGCTACGGCGCGCCTCAGGTGCAACCCCAGGCGCCCGCCCCCCAAGCCCCGCCCGGCAACCCGTACGGCGGCGGCAACGCGACGACCGCGATCCTCACCGGCGCCACCGGCGTGTACACGATCCTCGCGGGTCAGGAAATTCGCGCCGGTCGCGACGCCGGCCAGTGCGTGATCGCGCTGAACGAGCCGCGCGTCTCCGGCGTGCACGCCAGCCTCAAGCTCGAAGGCGGCCAGCTCTACGTCCGCGACGAGAACAGCAACAACGGCACGCTCGTGAACGGCAACCGGCTATCGCCCGGCGTCTGGTCACCCGTGGCGCCCGGCTCGATCTTGCGCTTCGGTCCCATCGAATTCAGCGCGGCGGTTCAGTAGCTCCATGGTACCCGGCTTCTCCAAGTCCACGCTGCTCGTCGGCAGCGCGCCGCACTGCGACATCCGCCTCGGGGGGCCTGGCGTGGCCCCCGAGCACGCGCGCATCGTGCACGCGGGCGGGGGCAACGTCACGTTCACCGACGCGGGCGCCGGGCCCAGCGCGGTGAACGGGCAGCCGCTGCCCGCCGGCGGCTCGGCTCCGTTCGATTTCCGCTCGCAGTTCACGGTCGGGCAGAGCCCGGTGCCGCTCGCGCACCCCGCCCTGGCCCTGATGCTGATGGACTTCGGCAAGGCACCGGCCGCGCCGGGGCAGGTCATCTTCGGGCGCGATCCTGCCCGCGCGCACGTCGTCGTCCACCACCCCAACGTCTCCAGCCTGCACGCCACGTTTCAGCTGAACCCGCTCAGCGTCACCGACAACCAGTCGACGAGCGGAACCTGGCTCGGCGCAGAGCGCCTCGCCCCCGGCCAAGCGCGCCCGCTCGATCCGCACGCGTTCGTCGGGCTCGGGCCGATCGCGGTGCCGGTCACCTTGATGCTGCAGCTCGCGCAAGCCCTCTCGGCCGGCGGCACCAGCGCCAGCGCCGCGGTGGGTGGTCACGCGCCCGTGCAACCTCAGGCCGCGCCGCTCGGCGTGGTGCCCTCCACGCCATCGGGTGGCGGCGTCGCCGGGCGCCCGAAGCACAAAACGGTCGTAGGCCAGGTGCGCCTCGAGCCGAGCGCGGGCGCCAGCAAGAGCATCGGCCGCACTCCCGACAACGACATCCAGATCCCGCACCCGCAGGTGTCCAGCAAGCACGCGGTGCTGCACATGAGCGGCGGCCAGCTCTTCCTCGAAGACAAGAGCAGCGCCAACGGCACGTTCGTCAAGGGCCAGCGCCTCGCCCCTGGCCAGCGCGTGGCGGTCACGAACGGCGAGAAGGTCTTCATCGGCCCGATGCCGCTGTTGATCCAGGTCGAGGGTCAAAAGGTCGAGGTCGTCGTCGAAGACGCGGTCAGCTGGGAAGGCCGTCCCCTCTACGAAATCGAGGCCTGGGACCTGGTGGTGCAAGTCCCCGACCGCGACAACCCCGCCGAGCTGAAGACGCTGATCGATCACATCAGCTTCAAGGCGCTCCCGGGCGATTTCATCGCGCTCATGGGCCCGAGCGGCGCCGGCAAGACGACGCTGCTCATGACGCTCAACGGCTATTTGCCGCCGAGCGCGGGCCAGGTGCGCATCAACGGCGAAGATCTCTACGCCATCTACGACGCGCTGCGCGGCTCGATTGGCTACGTCCCGCAAGACGACATCGTGCACCCAGAGCTCACGGTGTTCGAGGCCGTGCGCTACAGCGCGAAGTTCCGCTTGCCGCCCGACTATTCGGACGACGAGATCAACCGCCGCGTCGACACCACGCTGGCCCAGCTCGGGCTCGAGCAAGTCGCGCACCTGCAGATCGGCAAGCCCGAGCGCAAGATCCTGTCCGGCGGTCAACGCAAGCGCGTCAACATCGCGATGGAGCTCGTCACCGATCCGGTGATCATGTTCCTCGACGAGCCGACCAGCGGCTTGGCCGCCGATGACACGCAGGCGCTGGTGCAGCTCTTGGCCGACCTCGCCAAGCAGACCGGCAAGACCATCATCACCACCATCCACCAGCCCGCGAAGGACGAGTTCGAGAAGTTCAACCAGACGCTCGTGCTCGGCCCCGGCGGCCTCACCATCTTCTTCGGTCCCCCGCGCGACGGCTACAAGTTCTTCGGCTCCTTCAAAGAGCGCTTGGGCAAGGTCAACGACGTCGACAACCCGCGCGACATGTTCGACATGCTCAACCAGCGCGAGCGCCCGATCTTCGAGGCCATGCGCGCTCAGAACCCGCAGACGCCGCGCTTCATGGCGCGGGCGGCGGCGGCGCGCGAGTGGAACAGCGAGTACTTCAACCCGCAAAACCCGATCTTTCAAAAGATGTTCGCCGGCCGCCGCGCCGTCGGCACGGGCGAGCCGCAGCAGGGGATGCCGCGCAAGCGCCCGAAGACGTCGGGCCAGTTCGGGCTGCTCTTTAGCCGCTACTGGAAGGTGAAGGCGCGTGACGTCAGCGGCACGATGATCATGCTGCTGCAGGCGCCGATCATCGGCGTGCTGCTGGCGGCCGTGTTCGGCGGCCAGAAAAACGGCATTCCGTTCTGGTGCTTGGGCGCTCTCCAAGAGCTCTCCAAGAAGGCGGGCGGCACCGGCGAGGGCATCGGCGACACGCTCCGCAACATGCAGACCACCCCCGATCACTCGGCGGCCATTTTCTTCTGCGTGGTTTCGGCGGTGTGGTTCGGCACCAGCAACGCCGCCCGCGAGGTGGTGAGCGAGCGCGCCATCTACATGCGCGAGCGCATGGTGAACCTGAAGCTGTTCAACTACATCTTCTCCAAGTTCGTCCTGCTCAGCATGTTCTGCATCGTGCAGTGCACGGTGCTGCTCGCGATCGTGTTCTTCGCGCTGGGCTTCAACGGTGGCCTGCCCGCGTTCGGCATTTCGCTGGGAACCCTGATCGTCACGTCCATGAACTCGGTGGCGCTGGGCCTCGTGCTCAGCACGCTGGTGACGAGCGCCGAGGCGGCGATGGCGCTGACCCCGATCGCGCTCATCCCGCAGGTGGTGCTGGGCGGCTTGCTCGTGCCGATGACCACGAACCCGATGCTGAAGTGGTTCATGTACCTGATGCCGGCGCGCTGGGGCTTTCAGGGCATGATCGCGCAGGAGCGCCTGGCCATCGCCAACGACTCGGCCTGGATCATCGACCTCAAGAAGCCGGATACGACCAGCCCCGAAAACTTCTTGGTCGCCGGCAAGTTCCGCTGCGCCGAGGCTCAAATCGCCAGCGCGGACTTCAACGGGGCCTGGGGCTTCACGGACTACCAGATTTACTGGCTGCCGCCCGCGGTGCTCGCCACGATGATGCTCGCCACGCTGATCGTCATCCTGATCGTCCTCAAGCGACGCGACGCCATCTAGCGCCGCTCCGCGCCCCGCTCACCCCTAGCGACGAGCGACGGCGTCGCTTCACGCCGCCCGGACGCGAGACGTGCGTGCCGCCGCGCTCGGGCTACGGCTTGCGGCAACTCGTCGACTGACCGGAGACGCTACAGGTCGTGCCAGGCTTGCAGCGCTCCGAGGCGGCGAAGCGCCCGTCGTTGCAGAGGGTGAGCGCCTTCATATCCTCGGCGCACGCGATGTGACCTTGCAACTGCTCGTCGCAGCTATCCCCCACCCGCGCGATGGTTTGGTCGCACGAGACCTTCCCCCCCTCCGACCGGCAGCCCGCGGGCCCACGACACCGATAGAGCTCGGCCATCACCCCGTTCGCACACGCCAGCACCCGCGCCCCGTCGGCCGCGCAAGCGGCCTTGGTGCTGCGGGGGCCGCAGGAGTCGCCCGGCTCGGCCACCGACTGGTCGCAGCTCGCGTGGCCACCGTCCATCGTGCAGCCTCTCGGGCCGCGACAAGCCACCTTCTCGAAGCGACGTGCCCGGCAGGCGAGCATCGCGCCTGCTTCCGTGCAAACCGCAACGCCCTCGTCGACTTTGCTGCACGCATCCCCCGGCAGATTGCCGGAGATGTCACAGGTCGTTCGTTCTTGCAGCGTGGAGCAGCCGCCTTTGCCTTTGCAGGGCGTCTCGACGAACTTGCCGTCTTCACAGATGATCTCCCGCGTGGCGTCCAGGCACCGCGCTTCCCCCGCATCGCATGAGCTGCCCGGCGCGGGCTTGCAGGACCAAAAGGCCACAAATCCGAGCGAGATGAGCGAAAAAAGCGACTTCACGACGACTGACTTCAGCGAACTCGTCGACGACTTTCCAGCACAAACCGCGCCCCGCTTGCGCGAGCGCTGCGCGCGCCCTACGTTCGACTCCCGCCCATTCGCTTCGCGCGGCGGGCGCACCCGAGGAGACAAATATGGGCCTTCACATCGGCAGCATCGCCCCCGATTTCGAGCAAGAGTCGACCGCCGGCAAGATTCGCTTCCACGAGTGGCTCGGTAGCAGCTGGGCGATTCTTTTTTCGCACCCGAAAGACTTCACTCCCGTGTGCACCACGGAGCTCGGTCGCACCGCCAACCTCAAGACGGAGTTCGACAAGCGCGGCGTCAAGGCGATCGCGGTCAGCGTCGATAGCGTTGAAGATCACCAGCGCTGGATCCCGGACATCGAAGAGACTCAGAACACGAAGATGAACTTCCCCATCCTCGCCGATGGCGATCGCAAGGTGGCCAAGCTCTACGACATGATCCACCCCGAGGCGAACGACACGCTCGCGGTGCGCTCGGTGTTCTTCATCGATCCGAACAAGAAGATCCGCGCCATGATCACCTACCCGGCCAGCACCGGCCGCAACTTCGGCGAGATCCTGCGCGTAATCGACTCGCTGCAGCTCACCGACAACCACAAGGTCGCGACGCCGGCAGATTGGCGCGACGGTGACGACTGCGTGATCGTCCCTGCCGTCCAAGATCCGGAAGAGATCAAGCAGCGCTTCCCCAAGGGCTACACCGCGCTCCGCCCGTACCTGCGCATGACGCCGCAGCCCAACAAGTAAGGGCGCGCCGAGTGTTGCCGCGCACGCTGGCTGATGGCGATTCGAGCAGGGTGCGTGATGGGCATTGGCGACGGTGCGCAATGGCTGCCACAAAAGGCGATGGCCATCGCGTAGGCCGGCGGTGACGCGCCAGCTCAG
>JAEYWK010000060.1 GCA_023431345.1 Pseudomonadota bacterium | reverse complement strand
CCCCCCCCCCCCGCCCCCGCCCCCCCACGAGCGCCGAACGGTTTGCTGGGGCAACGACAGACCGTTCGGCGTTCTAGAGGTTGGGGGGTAGGGTGCGGAGGCCGTAGTGGTGGGCGAGCTGCGGGGGGCTGTAGCGCGAGGGGTGGCCGATGGGGCAGGCGTCGCGGATGGCGATCCAGGCGGCGGCGTTGGCGGAGATGCTGGCTCCGTTGAGAGCGGGGCCGGAGACGGCGAGCGCGTGCTCCAGCGCGGGGACGCACGGCGCGGCGCACGTGTCACAAGGTCGAGGTGCTGGCGGGGTGTCGCGCGGCCCCTCCACGTCGATGACGACGACGGCGCGGATCGCGATCCAGGGCCCGTGGTCGCGGTGGATCGCGAGATGACTCGGGGAAATGGCGGCGAGCCCTGCCGCCTCTGCGGCTCGCTGGATCGGGAAGGCGCGCGGGCGCGTGACGTGTGAAAAGACGAGCTCGGCGCGCTCGTTCGTGACGCTGGCGACGAGGCTCGGCAGGCTACGGCTCACGTAAGCGTCGAGCGGGTGCGGCTCCTGGCGCAGGTCGGGGTCATTCTCCCAGGCTCGCACGAAGCGCGGCCAGAGCGCACGCGTGTTGCCGATCACGACGCCGAGCGCCGCGCTGCGGCCGAAGTCGGGTAGTCGATGCTCGCTGTGGGCAGTCGCGTTGTATGCAGCGACCGCCAGCGGCTGCACCAGGTCGAAGCCCGCCTCCACGCAAGCCGCCGTGAGCTGCTCGACGATAGGTTGCCATTCACCGCTGGTCACGCGGGGAGCTTAGGGCTCGAGCGTGGCCACGTCGATCCCGCCGTCTCGGCTGCGCTGACGCTGGGCAGGGCCACGACGTTGGTGTGGCTCAGCGCGACGACCAGGGGCTTTGGCGCGATGGAGGTGCGACAGGGCGCCACAGCGCAAAGGGTGCGGGTGGCCGGAGCGCGACTTAACTTCGGCGCGTGGGGCGACGTAGGCGGGGTAAGGGCAAGGCAGTGTCGGTTCGCAAGCCGAAGGTCGTAGTCATCGACGACAGCGAGGTCGTCCTCGAGTTCACCCGTGGTGCGCTCGAAGGGGCAGGCTTCGACGTCGTTACGCATGATCGACCGGGCGGCTGCGTCGCGCTGATCTTGCACGAGAAGCCCGACCTGGTGCTGATGGACGTCAACATGCCCGGGCTCGCTGGCGACACCGTCGCGGGCGTGCTCGCCAAGGCCCAGCCGACCCGCGAAACGGTCATCCTGCTGTACTCGAGCTTGTCTGCCGACGCGCTGCGCGCCAAAGCGGCCGCGGCGGGGGCGCACGGCTTCATTCAGAAGACAGGCGACACGTACGGCTTCGTGCGCGACCTCAACCGTTGGTTGAAGCGTGGCGGGCCGGGCGCGCTGAGCAGCGGCCACATGCGCGCCGCTCTGCCGGTGAGCGACGACGGCCGTCCCAGCGGCACCCGCATCGTCGCCGCTGGCGCCGTGCCGACGCTGCTGCTGGTCGACGACGATATGAGCGTTCTGTCTGGCTACCGCCGTCACCTGAGCAGCGACGCATTCTCGATCGAGTTTGCCCTCTCGGGCGGGCAAGCGCTGCGGCGGCTGTCGTCCGAAAAGCCGCCGACGGCGGTGATCTGCGACATCGTCTTGCCCGATACCTCGGGCATGGAAGTGTACGAACACGCCGTGAAGCTCGATCCGAGCTACCAGGGCCGCTTCGCGTTCGCCACCGGCGCCGCCAACATGCGGGCCGTGGCCGGCTTCCTCGCGCGCTTCACCGGGCCCGTGCTGCAGAAGCCGGTGGACCCGGAGAAGCTACTCGCGGCCGTGCGCGCGTGCCTGGGCGGAGCGCCCTCGCTCTCGCGCAGCAGGGCGCGCTCTTGACTACTGCGCGCTCTCGCTGATGCGCCGGTAATAGATGTCCCAGTCGCTCTCGCTCACCGCTTCAAAGCCGTAGCGTCGGTAAAAGCGATTGGCCGAGCTTCCGCGAAGCGCGCCGACGTGAAGCGTCGAGCCACCCTGCTCGGCAGCCTCGATCACGTCACGCAGCACGGCGCCGCCGAGCCCCACGCCCTGCGCTGACGGGCGCAGGTAGAGGTGATCCAGCAGCACCCCTGTCTCCGTGTCTTTCACGACCACGAACCCGACGCGCTCGCCTCGAACGACGATGAAGCGAGTGCAGCCTGGCTCGAAGCCGGCCACGAAGCGCTCTCGAGCTCGGGCGGGGTCGAAGCGCCCGATTCGCTCCAGGCTCTCGCGCATGGCTTCGATGCGAAGCGCGACGAGCTCGTCGAGATCTTCGAGCTGCGCCGACGCATAGCTGAACGCGGGCGTCACTGCCACCGTGCGCGCAGCTTGGCGAGCAGCGTGGCGTCCATCTGGCGGAACTGCGCGACGTGCGCGGCCTTGTCGTCGCCGGTCGCGCCCTCGATCGAGAAATGGCCAGCCTTGCCGCTCACCAGCGCACCCTCGGTCGGTACGCCGAGGGCTTCGAGCAGCAGCTTCGAGCACTCCGTCGTGCTCGCATAGCCATCGGTCATGATGCTGGAGTGCGTGATGGCGAAGAGCTTCTCGCCTTGCTTGGCGAGCTGCCCTAGCTCGCGGAAAGACTGCAGCGCGTTGGGGGCGAAGGTGCGCTTGTAGGGATCCATGAAGGGGGCGTGCAGCCCGTCCGCGAGCAGCACCGCGTCGACACGCGCGCGGTCTTCCGCCCGAGACAGCAGCCTCTCGACGCCGCCGTAGCCAGCGCTCCAGGCGCTGAGCGCGACGCGGCGCGGTTGGGCGTCGGGGCCTGAGCAGAGCGGAGCGGCCGCCATCGATACTTGGCGGAGGAGCGAGCTCAGGGCGCCGCCCGCGTGGTAGGCCTGCGCGTACTTTTCCGCGCCATTGCCGGCGTTGAAGACCGCGACCACCGCGGGGATGCCTGACTTCTCCGCGAGCTCGCGCACGTACGGGTGCGCGCCGTGGAAATGCAGGATGACGTCATAGGGGCCGCTGCACTGGGCGGGGACGTAGACGGGCGCGCCGTTTACGGTGCGTGTTTGCTCGAAGCGGAGCGAAGCGGGCGGGGCTGTCGACGCGGCTTCACGAGTCGGAGCCGGAGCGACGCTCGCCGCGCTCTTCGCGGGGGAGGGGGAGGGCGACGACGACGCTCGCGCTCTCGGAGCACGGTCGCGCTCGGCCGCCGCCAGGGCATGGGTCAAGCTCTCTGAGCTGGTCTGCAGGTGCGCGCTGATCGCGACCGCGCCCACGCCGGCTCCGCAAATGGCGGCGAGCGCCGCCGTGAGCGCCCAAGCCTTCATGGCGCTGGCGCCGAGCGCGCCTCGCGTCGCTGACGCAGCAGGCGACGGACGAGGAACGACGCGAGCAAGAGCAGCGCTCCCCCGATCGCCCCCGACACCAGCTGCAGCTTGACGAAGTACGCGAGGGCGTTGTTCACGGTCGGCCCGCACGACAGCGCGTCTCCGCTCGGCGGCGTGTAGAGCAGGCTCAAGAGCCAGGGGCCATTCAAGCAAGCGATCACGATGCCTGCGAGTAGCCCCAGCGAGGCTTCGACGGCGCGCCGCCGGAGCGGGCTCGACTTGGAAACGACGACGACTGCTTCGGCCATATCGCCGGGCAGCATAGATGCGATCGGCTTGGAAGCAGGTTTCGGCAGGAAAGTGCAATGATTTCAAAGCTAAAGCGGCTGAGCTAGACTGGGCTGGCTCATGCAGCTCGTGAAAGTCGCGGCCGCGACGCTCAATCAAACCCCGCTCGATTGGGACGGCAACGAACGTCGTATCCGCCAGATGCTGGCGAGGGCGCGGAGCGAGGGTGTGAGCGTGCTTTGCCTGCCGGAGCTGTGCATCAGCGGCTACGGCTGCGAGGATGCTTTCTTGTCGCCGGCCGTGCGCGCCACCGCGGTCGAGGTGCTGGGCGCGCTGGTGCCGGAGACGCGCGGTCTCATCGTGTGCTTCGGCCTGCCGCTGGCGCACCAGAAGGGCGTTTACAACGCGTGCGGCTTGGTCGTTGACGGCGCGCTACAGGGCTTCGTCGCCAAGCGTGCGCTGGCCGGTGACGGCATCCACTACGAACCGCGCTGGTTCAAGCCGTGGCCTGCGGGCGCGCGCACCGTTACCCAGGTCTTGGGGCAAACCTTACCCCTCGGGGACCTCGTGTTCGACTGCGGCGGAGTGCGCATCGGCTTCGAAATCTGCGAAGACGCTTGGATGGCGGATCGACGCGGCGCAGAGCTCACCCTGTCGGCGGTGGATCTGATCCTGAATCCCTCCGCCAGCCACTTTGCGTTCGGTAAGCACGCGGTGCGTCGGCGTTTGGTGCTCGAGGGCTCACGCGCGTTCGGCGTGAGCTACCTGTACGCGAATCTGCTGGGAAATGAGGCGGGGCGCGCGATTTACGACGGCGACGCGATCGTGGCCAGCGACGGCGCGCTGGTGGCGGAGGCGCGTCGCTTCGCGTTCAGCGAAGGCGAGCTCACGGCCGCGGTCGTCGACATCGAGCTGTCTCGCACTCGTCACGGCTGGCGCTCGGGCAGCGTCACGAGCGTCGATGCGCCGCCCGGCAGCGTCGTCTCGGCGCCGTTCAGCTACCCGAAGCTCGCGCCTGCGCGGCCGCAGTCGCAGGCGCGGGGGTGGGAAGAGGGCGAGCACATCAAGGAAGAGGAGCTAGCGCGCGCGCTGTCGCTGGGGCTGTTCGATTACATGCGCAAGACGGCCTCGCGCGGCTTCGTGGTCTCGCTCTCCGGCGGCGCCGACTCGGCGGCCGTCGCCTGCGCGTGCGCGCGCATGGTCGACTTTGCCGCCGCCGATCTCGGCTTCGACGGCTTGAAGCAGCTGCTGGCTTACGTGCCGGGCGTCGAGCACGCCGCCACTCCGCGCGACGTCGTGAAGGCGCTGCTGACGACCGCGTACCAATCCACGCAGCACAGCGGCGCGGTGACACGAAGCGCGGCGCGGGCCGTAGCCGAGGGCGTAGGCGCGCGTCACCTGGAGCTCGACGTCGACGCGCAGGCTCGAGGCTACGTCGCCCTGATCGAGGAGGCGATCGGTCGCCGGCTGAGCTGGGAAACCGACGACATCGCGCTGCAGAACATCCAGGCACGCACGCGCGCGCCGAGCGTTTGGCTGCTCGCCAACCTGACGGGAGCGCTGCTGCTATCGACCAGCAACCGCTCGGAGGCGGCGGTCGGCTACGCGACCATGGACGGCGACACGGCGGGTGGGCTCGCGCCTATCGCTGGCATCGACAAAGCCTATCTGCGCCGCTGGCTGGTGTGGATGGAGCAGCACGGCCCTGAGGGGGTAGGGCCGCTACCGGCGCTCTCGGCCGTCAACGTTCAGGCCCCGACCGCCGAGCTGCGCCCGCCCTCCGAGCAGCAAACCGACGAAGGCGACCTGATGCCCTACGATTTGCTCGACGCCATCGAGCGCGCCGCAATCCGCGACAAGCGCGGGCCGCTCGAGGTTTACGAGCTGATGCAGGTGCTCTTTCCGCAGCACGACGCGGCGGCGCTCGTGGCCTGGATCGAGCGCTTCTTTCGGCTGTTCGCGCGCAATCAATGGAAGCGCGAGCGCTACGCGCCCTCGTTCCACCTCGACGACGAGAACCTGGATCCGAAGACGTGGTGCCGCTTTCCGATCCTGTCGGGTGGCTACGCGCGCGAGCTAGCTGCGCTGCGGAAGAGCGTGCTGGGCTGAAGGTTAAGGGCCTTTAGCGAAGCTGCTGGCACGAGTTGACGCTTGGCGAGCAGCGGCCGCCGCGTTCAGCGGTGAACGACCATGATCGTGGCTGGACCTCGCCACGGCAACCAGCGCACGCCGTGCCAGCCTTCGGGCAACTGGGGCTCCGTCCACTCGAAGAGCCGCTTGCCGTCGAGCGGCGACAGGTTGATGCAGCCGCCGCTCTTGTTGCTGCCCCAGTCGTCGTGCCAGTACGCCGTGTGCAGCGCGTGCGGGCCACTGAAGTTTTGAGTCCACGGCACCGCGGTGTGAATCACGTGGCCGGGCGCTTCCATCGTGGCGGTGGCGAACTTGCCCGAGATCGGGAACACTCCGAGCGGGGTGCGCGCCTCGGGGATGGGATCTTCGTTCGGCTTGGCGGCACCGCCGCGGCCGGGCGAGATCAGCGTCGTGAACACGGGCGTCAGGTGCTCATAGGCGATCAACCAGCCGCCGTTGACCGACACCTCGATCCACGTGGCGCGGCCCTTGGGCATGGCGGTGCCCCAGGGCGCCTTGTCGCTCGCGACGGGTACGACCGCGTCCGTGCTGCGCATCCAGCTGCCGTCTGCGCTCTCGAGGTAGCGCTCGCGGCCGATCGTCTCGCGCTTGCCCGTGAGCGCCACGTGCGAAAGTCGCGTGAATTTCTCGCCCGTCTCGACGAAGGCGTCGCCCTCTCGCCGCAGCTTCGGCCGATCTTTGCCGCGAAAGAACGCCAGCGGCAGCCGCACCTCGTTCGTCAGCGCGACGCCTTGAAACTGGTACTGTGGAAAGAACGTCGCGACCTGCTCCTTCCGCAAGTACGAGAGATCGGCGCCGAGCAAGTAATCTTGCTCGCCCACGCGCAGCTCGGACACGAACGCGACCGTCGAGCCGTGGCGCAACTTCAGGCGCCCGTCGTGCACGCTGTTCGGCAGGTTGGGGAAGCTCAGCGGCGACCCCTCGAGCCCGATGCGCCGCTTCATCGTGGTCGTGATTTCGCCATAGCGATGCGGCCACGCCGAGCTCAGGTCGGCCGCGTACTTCTTGACCGCGACGTAGCCCGGGTCGTTTTCGTCGAGGGTCGCGCGCAGCCCGTCCACACACACGAAGCCGAGCGGCTCGACGGCGTACCAGGTCATGCAGCCCGGGCCGTACACCGGCTTACCGGTCACGAGCTTGGCGGATTCACCGGTCCACAGGTAGCCGATCCACTGCGTCGAAGCGTTCGGCTCTTGGCGAATCCAGACGAAGCGCGTCTTAGCGTACACGCGCGGGCCGTCGCTGCTGGCCTTCGTCGGCGCGGTCGCGGCGGGCGCGATCGGCGGCGCCAGCGCGCCGGCCGAGCTCGGCGCCTTCGCACGCCCCGGCTGCGCGCTTAATGAAGTGACCGGGGCGGAGCTGGTCGGCGAAGCGACGACGGACGCCGACGGCCGCGCCGGCGCCGGGCTGGCATGCGCGCTCGACTCGGCCTTGCAACCAAGCAGCAGGAGCGCACCGCCAATCACCGCCAAATGACGCACGGCCGGACCGTAGCTCAGTCGCCGCGGCCGCGCCAAATCTCGGAATACTTGGGCTGCGCGGGACGCTCGAGCAAATGATCGGCAAAAAATCGATGCGAGACGCTTCCGCTCTCGGGGCGAGGGTCTTAGAGGCAGCACCCGGAGAACCCGATGAATCTCTACGCAGCCACCATCCCCCAGTTCAAACGCATCCTTCAAAACGTCGAGCGCTGGCTCGACAAGGCGGTCGCCTTTGCCGAAGGCAAGAAGTTCGACCCGAACACGCTGCTCTCGGCGCGTCTCGCTCCCGATCAGTTCGCGCTGGTGCGCCAGATTCAAGCGGTCTGTGACCAGTGCAAGCTGACGCCAGCGCGCTTGACGGCCAAGGATCCGCCCAAGCACCCCGACACCGAGCAGACGCTCGACGAGCTGCGCAGGCGCCTGCACTCGGTGATCGCTTATCTCGACACTTTCCAGGCCGCCGACTTCGACGGCGCCGCCGAGCGCCTGCTCTCGTTGCCCTTCTTTCCCGAGGGCAAGGGCATGCTCGGCGCCGACTATCTGATCGAGCGCCAGCTGCCCAACATCTATTTTCACGCGAGCATGGTGTACGCCATTCTGCGTCACAACGGCGTGGATCTGGGCAAGGGCGACTTCATCGGCCAAGTGACTTACAAGGACAAGTAGAGCGGCGGCCGTCCGTGTATGATCGGGCGGCTTGATCTCGGCTGAGCACGGACAGAGCGCGGCGCCGCGGCGCCGCGTGGGCGTGTTGCTCGACGCACTCTACAACGAGTACGCGAGCATGCTCGTCACCGCCTTCGAGCTCGAGGCACGTACGCGCGACATCGACTTGTTCTGCTTCGCGGGCGGGTCGCTCCACTCGCTGCAGGGCCACGAGATGTCGCGCAACCACTGCTACGATCTCGTGTCTTCGCGGGCGCTCGACGCGCTGGTGGTGCTCAGCCTCAGCGCGTCGGGAGAGGTGATAGAGTCGTTTCTGGCTCGCTACCCCGACTTGCCGACGGTGACGCTGGGTCACGTCGTGCCCCAGGTGCCGGTCGTGGTCGCCGACAACGCGGCGGGCATGCGTGAGGCCGTGATGCACCTGATCAGCGGCCACGGGCGGCGCCGGGTCGTGTTCTTGCGTGGCCCCGTCGAGAATCAAGAGGCCCAGACACGCTTTCACGCCTACCGCGAGGCGCTGCGCGATTTCGGTCTCGAATACGACCCCGCGCTGGTCGTGCAAGGTGACTTCACGTTCGACGCCGGCAAGCGCGCGCTCGACGAGCTGCTGGAGCGCGGCACGTCCTTCGACGCCGTCGTGGGCGCCAATGACTTCTCGACGCTGGGCGCGCTCGAGCTGCTGCGGGAGCGCGAGATCAACGTGCCGCACCAAGTGGCGGTGGTCGGCTTCGACGACGCGGAGGAGGCGCGCGGCGCCACGCCGACGCTGACCACGGTGCGGCAGCCCTATTTCGACCTCGCTTCGAGCGCGCTCGATACGCTGTTCGCGATGCTCGATGGTGAGCCGGTGCCAGAGCGCGTCGTGCTCGGCTCGCGGCTCGTGCGACGACGCTCGTGTGGCTGTCTCAGCGACGGGGCGCCCTCTGACGCGCCGCCGTCCCTGAGCGTGCTGGGCCAGCCTTTTCGCGAGGCCTTCGAGCGCTTGCGCCCCGAGCTGGCGCGGGAGCTGGTCTTGTCGGCCAAGCGCGCGCGCTGCGCCGTCGACTATGGCTTCGAAGGCGGGCTGCTCGACGCGCTGGTCGAGGCGCTCGAGCACGTCTCCGATCGCCGGCTGATCGAGCGCCTGGAGCAGCTGCTCTCGAGCACGATCGAGGTCGGCGGTGACGTGGTCACCTGGCAGATGACCTTATCCGAGCTGCGACGCCGCCTGCTCCCGTGTGTGCGCGGCGACGCGCGACGCTGGATGCGGCTCGAGGACATCTGGCAGCGGCTGCGCGTCTTGATCACAGACGCGGTCGATCGCGAGCAGCGCGCGCTGCGCACCGAAGCCGAGCGCTCCGCCAGCATCTTGACCGACACCAGCGAGAGCCTGATCACCTCGTTCGACGTCGAGAGCCTGCCGCGCGCGCTGGCCGACCGCCTGCCGGCGCTCGGCATCAAGAGCTGCTTCGTCGCGCTGTACGAGGGCTGGGGCAGCCCTCCCGCCAAGTCGCGCTCGATCGTGGCCTACGATCGCGGCCGGCTGCTGGAGCTGCCTCCCGGTGAAGACGTGTTCGAGACGCGCGAGCTGGCGCCGCCGTGGCTGCTGCGCGAGCGCCGGCGCGCGATGGTGGTCCAGCCGCTGTTCTTCGAGAACACCCAGCTCGGCTTCGCGTTGTTCGAGCTCGGCCCGAAGCGACGAGTGGTCTACGAGCTGCTGCGCGAGCTGACGAGCGCGGCGCTGCACGGGGCGGAGCTGGTGCGGCGCGTCGCCTACGAGGCCGCCGCGCGCGAGAAGGCCGAGAAGCAGCGCCTGGAGCAAGAGCTCGCCCTCGCCCAGCGCATTCAGACCTCGATTCTCCCGCGCAATTGGAGCGTGCCTGGCCTGGAGATCGCGGCGACCATGTTGCCGGCGACGGAAGTGGGTGGCGACTATTACGACGTATTGCCCACGCCCGAGGGCTGCTGGATCGGGATCGGTGACGTGGCCGGGCACGGGCTCGGCCCTGGTCTCGTGATGATGATGATGCAGAGCGTGGTCGCGGCGCTCGTGCGCAGCAGCCCCCAGGCTCCGCCTCGTGAGCTGCTGCGTCACGTCAACTCCGTGCTCTACGAGAACGTGCGCGAGCGCTTGCAGCAAGACGAGCACGCGACGCTATGTCTGATTCGCTACCATGAGTCGGGAGGCTTGACGTTCGCGGGCGCGCACGAAGACATGCTGGTGTGGCGTCGAGCGACCGGTCACGTCGACGTCGTGCCCACGCCCGGGACGTGGGTAGGCGCCACGCGCGACATCGACGAAGCCACAGAAGACTCGCGCGCCGCGTTGGCCGACGGCGACGTGCTGCTGCTGTACACGGACGGCGTGATCGAGGCGCAGGACGTGGCCGGAGAGCAGTTCGGCGTCGCGCGGCTGGCTCAGCTCTTGGAGCGCGCGGGGCGCGAGCCCGTGGCGGTGATTCGCGACGCGCTGTGCGCGGCCGTGCGCGAGTTCATGGACGAGCAGCGGGACGACATCGCGCTCGTCGTTTGTCGTCACCGAGCTCTGTCGTGAGCGCGCCCGCCAGTGAGGCCGAGCTGGTCGAGCGAGCGCGCGCGCTTGCCGGCATGAGCCTCGCCGAGCTGGCGGCGCGCTTCGGTGCGCCCGTGCCGGCGGATCTGCGCCGCGCCAAGGGCTTCGTCGGGGGTTTGGTCGAGCGAGCGCTGGGCGCGACGGCGGGCTCGCGCGCCCTGCCCGATTTTCCGGAGCTCGCCATCGAGCTCAAGACGTTGCCGGTGGACCGCGCCGGGGCGCCCGTGGAGTCGACCTTCGTGTGCACGATTCCGCTCACGGAGATTGGCTCCGTGGAGTGGGCCGACTCGCGCGTGCGACGCAAGCTCGCCCACGTGCTCTGGGTGCCCGTGGAAGGCGAGCGCGCGATCCCGGTCGGCGAGCGGCGCCTCGGGCAGGCGCTGCTCTATCGGCTCGCCTCCGAAGACGAGGCGGTGCTGCGCGCAGACTGGGAGGAGCTGGCCGGCTACATCGGGCGCGGCCACGTCGAGGCGCTGACCGGTCACCTGGGGCGGTTCCTGCAAATCCGGCCGAAGGCGGCGCACTCGCGCGCGCGGCGCGTCGGCATCGACGCCGAGGGCGTGCCTTTCGCGGCGCTCCCCAAGGGCTTTTACCTGCGACCGGCGTTCACGCGCGCCCTGCTCGAGCGGCATTTCGCGCTGCCGCGCCGGGTGCCGTAAGCTCTGCCCGCATGTTCGTCGGTTCTCGCCGGGAGGCCGCCTCGAAGGCCGAGGCTTATCAGCAGCTTCACGCGCAGGTGGCGGCGCTCCTGCGGGGCGAGCGCGACGGGCTCGCCAATTTTGCGAACGTCGCGGCCCTGCTCTACGAAGCGCTGCCGTCGCTCAACTGGGCGGGGTTCTACCTGCTGCGCGGGACGGAGCTGGTGCTCGGTCCCTTTCAAGGCAAGGTGGCGTGCGTGCGCATCGCGCTCGGGCGCGGCGTGTGCGGGGCGGCGGCCGTGCAGCGAAAGAGCCTGGTCGTGCCCGACGTGCACGCTTTCCCCGGTCACATCGCCTGCGACTCCGCGTCGCGGTCCGAGCTCGTCGTCCCCCTGCTGCGCGGCGACGTTTTGTACGGCGTGCTCGATCTGGACAGCCCCGAGCCGAGCCGCTTCGACGCGGAGGACGCGGCCGGCCTCGAAGCGATCGCAACGCTGCTGCTAGCGAGCTCGGACCTGTCGCGCCTGAGCGACGGCGCGGGCCCTGAGCGGCCCTGAGCGGCCCCTCAATCCGATCTCGGCGCGCGGGCGATCGCGATGTGCAGGTGATCGCGGTGATCGTGGTTGCTATCGGGCGTGAGCAGCTCTTGGAACAAGCGCAGCTGCGCCAGCCGGCACGCCAAGCGATTGAGCACCGGAGCGTCTGCCGCGCAGCCGTTCGGCAGGCCGCGCGCGAAATCCTTGGACACGACGTAGCTCCTGCCGTCGGCCGTGACCTCGTGGATGTCGAGGGCGAGGCCGTAGGCGTGGAGGCTCAATCGGCCGACCCTCGCCATGCGGTACGAGTACGCGCCCGAGAAGCGCACGGCGCTGATGCCCAGCGAGCGCAGCTCCGGCCCGATCTTGACGAGCGCGAGCGCGAGCCGGCAGTCGGCGACCATGGGCCCCGCTACCGTCCAATAGCGCACCGAGCCGATCGGTCCTTCGATGGTGACCGGCGTGTCGACGCCGCGTTTGTCCGCTACGAGTTGAAACGCGACGCCCTGCGCCCGCAGCTGCTGCACGCAGTCGTCTCCGGGCGGGAGCTCGCTGGCGATCAGCTCTGGCGCTAGCGGTCGCGGGCGGCCATCCGCGTACGTGGGTACCCCCGGCGCGGCCGCGAACCGCAGCGGAGACATCACGACGGGCTTGGGCGGGGCCGTGACGTTGCCTCGCGTGGGCGCCGTCGCGTTGCCCCGCTTGGCCGAAGAGCTCACGTCGCGCTTGCGCGGCAGGGAGTTGGGCGGAAAGTCGTAGCTGTCGGCGGGTAGGACCCAGCCGGCGGCCCAGCCAGGCGTAGGCGCCTGAGCTTCGCCGACTTCGTGGGCGCAGCCCCCGAGTAGGTTCGAAACCAGGGCCAAAGCGGGCCAGGGGGCGTGCAGCTTCATGCGCTGCGAATTTTGGCAACCCCGCGCGCGCACAGCCAAGAAAGCAGCTTGTATAAGCGCGCCCAGGCTACGAGGCGGAGAGCTTCGTCACCAAATCAGCGGCGTCGCTCGAGTCGATTTGCAGCGCTTCGGCCGTTTCCAGGATGAGCTCGCGCTCGCTGGTGCGGATGATGCCGTCTGCGGCCGTCACTTGAATCGCGAGCGAGAGCGCGACCCTGCGAGCGCCGACCTCGGGCAGGCGCTCTTTGACGGAGGCCAGCCGCGCCGCGCGTCCGCTCGCGTCGAGCTCGGCTTTGGCGCGGTCGAGCACGGCCTCGAGGGCGGCCGGGCCGAGGCGGCTATCAGTCAGCGACTCGACGCTCTTCACGAAGTGGTCGCGCTCGACGGGGCTGAACTCGCCGTCGGCCGACGCCGCCAAGAACATGATTTCTACCAGCGCCTCGAGCTTGGCGTTCGAGAGACCCCGCACCGTGCTGCCGTCGATCCCGCTCATGGTGAGCAGTATAGGCGGCTTATTCGTCGGGCGTCGAGTCCGCCTCGGCCGCCTTTTCGGCGCCGGGGCTGGCCAGGAATGGCGCATGCGTGAGCTGGCGGATCACCTCCGTGGCGTACCCGCCGGCTGGAAGAGTGAAAGACAGGCGCAAGGCTCGCTGCTCGCGACCCGTGACTTCGTCGATCTCCAAGTCGGTGAGCGGCGCGAACAGATCGCGCCGCGCACCGGGGGCGGCGCGACCCAGGGTCGTGAGCGCGCTCTGGTCCAGACCGAGCTCGCGGGTGAGGCTCTCCTCGAGCTCCAGCGCCGCCGCGGCCGCGGGGCGCATCTTCGGCCCGATCATGGGGCCAGTCAGGTGCAAATCGCGCGCGTCGAAGCGCGGCTGCTCCTGAGCGACGTCCTCGACGCGGAACATCGCGCCCGCACCCTCGAGGCGCACCACCTCGCCGAGCAGCAGCCGCTCGCGGCCGAGCGCGAGCCGGGCGCTCAAGTAGCGATTGAACAGCTCGGATTGGATCACGCTGGGCAGCAGCTTTTGCTCGAAGCGGTTGCGACTGCGACCGCCGCGCGCGAGAAACCTGAGCGCGTCGGGCAAATTGCGGCCGCCATGGCCAAAGCGCTGGGGGCCGAAATAGTTGGGCAGGCCGTCGTGGCGGAGCCGCGCCGCGATCGCTTCGGCGCGGGCCGGCGCGTCTTCGTGCACGCCGAGCAAGGTGATCGCGAAGCGATTGCCGAGCAGGTGCCCCGTCCGAAGCTTGTTGTCGTGGCGCGTCACCGCCAAGAGCTTCGCGCCTTCGCCCAGGTCGAGCTCGCTCGACACGCTGGCTTTGCACGACACCGACAGCCACTGCGTGGTGACGGCGTACTTGTCCTTGAGCCCCGCGTAGCCGATGTCGCGATCGTTGATGTTGAGGGCGCGCGCGACTCGGCGCGTCAGCTCGGGCGTGGTGAGCAGGCGCTTTTCGATGTGCAGGTATTGGTGCTCGCCCTTGCCGCTCGCCGCGTACAGGGGCACCTCGTCGACGCGAAAGTCTTCGGGCTCGGGGCCGACGCTACCGCCGATCGGCGGCAATTCAGGGTAGGTGGGGAGAGGGCAGTGCACGCCGATGGCCGGCGCGAAATCAACGTTGTCCAAGCAAGTCCTCGATTGCCTTTAGCAGGTCGTCGCTCGCGCTGACCGCGTCCGCGACGTCTAGATCCTGAATACCCAAAATCAGCAGCTCCGGCTCCGCCGGCGCTTCGCGCGTGGCCGGGGCGGCGAGCGGCGGCGGTGGCACGCTGTCGGCGGGCAGAGCGCTTGGGTGACCCCCGCGGCACTCGATCACCAGGGCCGAGACGTTGTCGGGCCCGCCACGCGCGTTGGCGCGCGCGATCAGCTGCTCGACCAGCTTGGTCGGGGGCTCACTGCGTTGATCCAGGATCTGGGCGAGCTCCACGGCGGGCACGGGGCCGCTGAGGCCGTCGGAGCAGAGCAGGTAGCGATCACCCTCCACGACCGAGAACGAGCGGAGCGAGACGCGCAGCTGGCCGTCGAGCCCAATCGCGCGCGTGACGATGTTCTTCGGCAGGTTGGCCAGGACCTCGTCGTCGAGATCGGGGCGCTGCTCGATCACGTCCGTGAGCAGCGAGTGGTCTTGCGTCAGCAGCTCGAAATCGCCGTTGCGCATGCGGTAGCAGCGGCTATCGCCCACGTGCGCGACGTGCATCAGGCCCGAGCGAGGTGAGAAGCAGGTCGCGACGATGGTCGTACCCATACCGCGATGCTTGGGCGAGGTGCGCGCGATCTCCACGACGTCGCGGTTGGCCTTGTGCACGGCCTGCGACAGACGCCGCGCGCCGTTGGGCACGCCGAGACGGTTGAACTCCGGCAAGTCGTGCGTGGCGCGGATGGTGGCGCCAAAGTAGTTTTCCATCGAGCGAGCCGCGAGCGCGCTCGCTACCTCGCCGGCGTTGTGTCCTCCTGCGCCATCCGCGACGACGAACAGGCCCAGATCTTCCCGGACCAAGACGACGTCTTCGTTGTGCTGGCGCCGCTGGCCAATGTCAGTACGGCCGGCCGCTTTCAGCGCCAGAGCCGCCTGCGGACGCCCGGCGAGGGCTTGAGAATGGCTCATCGAACCCGCCGATTGTCGCAGCGCCGCGCGCGCTTGGAAAGCCCCCAGGGTGATCGCACGCTCGTGGTTTTGGACTTGGGGTGCAAGTTCGAGTCACAATCAAGCATGCCTGCCCCCCGGCCGCCGACGGCTCTGGTGCTCTCCGGTGGTGGCATGCGCGGGGCGTACGAGGTCGGCATCGTGGCGGGCATCCTCGAGGTGTTGGATCCCGATCCGGGCACGCCGGCGCCGTTCGATGTCATGGCCGGCACCTCGGTGGGCGCGATCAACGCCGCTTACTTCGCTGCCAACGCCGACAGCTACGATCACCGCGTGGAGCGGCTGGTCGACACGTGGCGGAGCCTGCGCCTCGACGATCACGCGCGGGTGCGGCCGCTGGGCTTGGCGCCGATGCCGGAGGCGCTGCGCCGCTTCGCCAAATCGTCCGTGCTCGGCAAGTCACTGCTCGACACGCGAGCGGTCGAGGTGCTGGTGCGACGCACCATCGACTGGGAGCGCATGCACCGTAACGTCGACGCCGGCATCGTGCGCGCGGTGATGGTGGCGGCGCTCCACGTCGTCTCCGGGCGGACGACCGTGTTCACGGAGGGAGCTCCGGGCGTGCGCATCGAGAACACGCGCGACGAGCGGCGCGTCACCGCCTTCGAGCGCGTCACCGCCGATCACGTGCTGGCGTCTGCCGCCATCCCGCTGCTGTTTCCCACGCGCAAGCTGGGCGATCATTACTATTGCGATGGCGGCCTGCGCTTCAACACCCCGATCGCCCCCGCGATTCGCGCGGGAGCTGAGCGCTTGGTCGTGGTCTCCGTGCGTCACCAGCGCTCCGTGCGCGAGGTGGCGGCGGTGGAGGCCGCCGATCACGCTCAGATGCAGAACCTGAGCCCGGTGTTCTTGGTCGGCAAGCTGCTCAACGCGCTGCTGCTCGACCCCGTGCAATACGACTTACAGGTGCTCGATCGCGTCAACCAGATGATGGAGGTGCTCGAAGAGACGCTGTCTCCGGAGGATCTCGAGCGCTTTCACCGGGTTTGGGTGCGCCATCGCGGCATGAGCTACCGCCGCATCAAGACCCTGACCTTCACCCCTTCGCGCGATCTCGGGCGCCTCGCCGCAGATTACATCCGCAGCTCGCTCAAGCTGAAGGAGCTGACCGCCATCGCGCGCTACTTGCTCGAGCGCGCTTCGCGCGACTCGCCCGAGGCCGAGGCCGACTGGGCCTCCTACATGCTGTTCGACGGCGGCTTCGCCCACGAGCTCATCGAAGTCGGCCGCTCCGATGCGCGCGCGCGCGCCGACGAGATCCGCGCGTTCTTCGCCTGACGCGCGGAGCCTCACGGCGGGCCGCGCGCGACTCAGACGCCGCCTACGCCGCCGAGCACGACCATCAGCGCCGCCGCGAAGTTGGCGGCCAGCTGTGCCACGGGCCGCGCACCGGGCTCGGCTTGTTTGAGCAAGCCGGTGACGAACGCCAGCGCTTCCTCGACCTGATCGACCTGGCACAGCAGCAGGTCGCCGGGCTCGAGCCGGGAGATGGCGGCGCCGATGGCGGCCATCTCGCCGGGCGCCTGCAGCACGCGCGGACTCTTCGCCGACGCCACGAAGCCTTCGCGCATCAGCTGAACGATCTCGCCCTCGGCGCGACCGCGGGTGCACTGGTCTTCGTAGATGTAAATCTCGTCGAAGAACCCGGCCAGGAGCTCGGATTGCCGCCGGATATCGCCGTCGCGGCGGTCGCCGGCCGCGGTGTAGACGGCCTTGCGCCGCTTGTGCGGGAAGCGCGCCAGCGCCTCGTTCAGGGCCGCGATGGCGGAGGCGTTGTGCCCGTAATCGAGCACGATCGTCGCGCCCTGATGCGTGAGCACGTTGAAGCGGCCGGGCGCGGTCGTAAGCTCGCTCGTGAACGTGCGCACGCCGAGCCGAATGCTCTCCAGCGAGATGCCGAGCCAGTGAGCCGCCGCCACCGCTGCCAGCAGGTTGTCGAGCTGGAAGCCGACGCGTCCGCCCATCGTCAACGGTAGCTGCTCGACGCGGGCCACCGGCGTCACTTTGGCGCCGCGCGCGATGCACAGCTGCCCGTCCAGCACGGTCACGACGGTGCCGCCCGCGGCGCGCTCTGCGCGCAGCACCGCCGAGCTCGGGTCGCGTCCGAAGAACAGCACCGTGCCGCGGCACAGCTTGGCCATCGCCACGACGAGCGGATCGTCCGCGCACAGCACCGCCGCCCCGCGGCTCGACACGGCGCGCACTGGCACCGCCTTTACGGCGGCCAGGGCTGCCACGTCGTGGATGCCGTTCAAGCCCAAGTGATCGCCTTCGCCCACGTTGGTGACGATGGCGACATCGCAGCGATCGAAGCCGAGGCCTTCGCGCAGGATGCCGCCGCGCGCGGTCTCGAGCACGGCCGCGTCGACGCGCGGGTGAGCCAGCACCGCCCGCGCGCTCTTCGGCCCGCTACAATCGCCGGTGTCGATGCGGCGCCCCTCGACGTAGATGCCGTCGGTGCAGGTCATCCCCACGCGTAGACCCGAGCGCGACAAGATGTGCGCCACGCAGCGGGTGGTCGTCGTCTTGCCGTTGGTGCCGGTGACCGCGACGATCGGGATGCGCGCGTCGTCGCCAGGCTGGAACATGGAGTCGATGATCGCCTCGCCGACCGCGCGACCTCGCCCGCTCGACGGCTCCAGGTGCATGCGCAGCCCCGGCGCCGCGTTGACTTCGACGATCGCGCCGCGCGTCTGCTCGAGCGGTTGATCGACGCGGGTCGCTACGACGTCGATGCCAGCCACGTCGAGGCCGACCATGCGCGCGGCTTCGATGGCGCGCGCCGCGACCTCGGGATGAACGGTGTCCGTGACGTCGCACGCGCTGCCGCCCGTGCTCAGGTTCGCGTTTCGCCGCAGCCAAACCTTCTGCCCTGCGCTGACGACGCTCGCGGGCGTCAGGCCCTGCTCCGCCAGGTGCTCGAGGCCAATCGCGTCGAGACGCAGCTTGCTCAAGCTGGTCGAGTGATCGTCCCCACGCAGCGGGCTCCGGTTCTCCTCTTCCACCAGCTCGAGGATGCTCGAGCGCCCGTTCCCGACCACGCTGGGCGGCTCACGCCGAGCAGCAGCGACCAGCCGGTCGCCGATGACCAACAGCCGGTGATCGGCGCCGTGCAAGTGCCGCTCGACGATGGTCTCGCCGTCATGGGCGACTGCGATCTCGAACGCCTTCAGGACCGCTTCGCGAGAATCGAGGCCCGTCGACACGCCCTTGCCCTGGTTGCCCTTGCGCGGCTTGACTGCCACCGGCAGGCCGATGGCTTGGGCTGCGGCCCACGCTTCGTCGGCCGTCTTGCAAACGCGCCCCTCTGGGACCGGGACGCCGATGGACGCGAGCAGGCGCTTCGTCAGCTCTTTGTCTTGGGCGATGGCTTCGCCGATCGCGCTCGTGCGATCGGTCTCGGCGGCCCAGATCCGCCGGCGTCGAGAGCCGTGCCCCAGTTGGACCAGGCTGCCCTCCGTCAGCCGGCGCGCCGGGATGCCTCGCTGCTGGGCCGCCCGCACGATCGCGCCGGTGCTGGGTCCGAGCCGCACCTCTTCGGCGAGGGCACGGAGCGCGGGCAGCTCGGTTGTCTGGTCGACCGAAAGCTCGGGCTGGCTCAACGCGAGCTCGAAGGCGCGCTTGCCCACCTCCTCCTCGCTGTACTGGACCAGCAGCCGGCACTCGCGCTCAGACACGCTTCGCACCTCGGCAAAGCTGACGCTGCACCCGACTGCCTCCTGTAGCGCGAGAGCCCGGTCGACCACGCGACGGGCCAGCACGAGGTCAGCGGCACCTTCGAAGCGGGCGACTGCCTCCAAGATGGTTTGGTCGGACCAGAGGTTGGGGCCGCGAAGTGAGCGAAGGGATTCGATTTTCATCGGGTCGGAGCCGGCGCGAAACAGGCCGGACGCATAGCAGAGCCGCGTCCGGCCCGGTAATACGGCGCCTTACCCGGCGTAATTGTTCAGAAATTCTTCAACGATACCGCGGGGCAGCCCCAGCGCGAGGGCCGCCGCGACAGCCGCTGCGAGGGGTTCGACGTCGCCGGACGCAATTGGTTCAATCCGAGCCGTTTCGATTTGCGTCGTTTCGATCTGCGCCAGCTCGAACGGCGGCTCGCTCGTGCCGTCGTGGCACCAGCACAGCTGGCGGCCGACTCGAACCAGCGCCGCTCCACCACTCGCTAAGTGCTCCCGCACGGGTGACGCATCGCGGGAGCCACCGAACAGCACGACTTTGCCTTTGCAGTGCTCCGCCAAGCGCTCGAGCCCCGCGGCGCCTGCGGGCAAGACCGCGAAGCCGCCCGGTGCGACGACATCAACCGGCGCTCGGAGCGCCTTTTCGAGGGTGGTCTCGTCGTCGACTCCCGGCCGTATTCGCGACGCCGCCCCCTCGGTCGACGTCACGATAGCGACGGCGCAGCGGTCGAAGCCGAGTCCTCGCTCCAGGGTCTCGAGCTCGCTGACTTCCAGCACGACCGCAGCGGCGCTCGGGTTCATGAGCGCGTGCCGCGCACCTTCCACCGTCGCGGCCGGGGCAGGGCTCAACTTTCGGTCGCCAAGGTAGGTGCCTGTCGCATCTGCTCGGCTCACCGACACGCCGCTCGCACCGAGGCAGCGAGCCACGAGCGCCGCCGTGAGCGACCGCTGCTCGGTACCCGAGACCGCGATCAACGGCACGCGGCCGTCCGCGCCGACCGGAAACAATTGCTCCACGATGGCTTCACCCACCGGGCGCGGCTTCCCGGCGAGCGGCTTCAGGTGGGCAACGAGCCCGGGGCTGGCGTTGACCTCAATCACCGCGCCTCCTTGAGCCGCGAGCGGCACGCCGATGTCGCCCGCGACCAGGTCGATGCCCGCGATGTCGAGCCCGACCGTTTGCGCGGCGAGCACACAGGCCGCCGCCACCTCCGGGTGAAGTCGGTCCGTCTCGTCCACCGTGAGATCGCCGTGGTACTGGATGAGCACGCGCTCGCCGGCTTGGGGAATGGAGTCGGGCGTCAGGTTCTGCGTTCGCAGCAGGTCGAGCGCGATCGGGTTCAGCTCGAGCAAGGTGAGCAGCTGGGCCGAGCCTTCGCCGCGGCGTGGATCACGGTTAGCGAGCTCGATGAGCTGGCGAATCGTGGATGAGCCGTCGCCCACCAGCTCATCGGCCTCTCCGCTGGCGGCGGCGATGGCTCGCTCGCCCACCACCAGGACGCGGTGCTGCGTTCCCGGAACGAAGCGCTCCACCAAGACGCCGCTCCCCTCGGCGGCGGCCAGGTCGAACGCGGCGCGGATGGCGGACTCGTCTTCGAGTCGAATCGAGACGCCCCGGCCATGGTTGGCGTCCGTTGGCTTGACCACGACTGGTTCGCCCAGGGCTCGAGCCGCCTGCCACGCGTCGTCCGGATCTTTGACGGCGCGGCCCGTCGGCACCGGCACGCCGGTGGCGGCGAGCAAGCTCCGCGTGAGCTCTTTGTCTTGGGCGATGCCCTCGGCGACGGCCGAGGTGCGATCGGTCTCGGCGGTCCAGATGCGACGCTGCGCTTGCCCGTGGCCGAGCTGCATCAGGTTGCCCTCCGTCAGGCGAATGAAAGGAATGCCGCGCGCCTTGGCCGCTTGCACGATCGCGCGCGTGCTCGGGCCGAGGCACAGCTGGTCGGCTTGCTGCCGCAATCGCCGAAGCGTCGCCTCGAGATCGAAGGGCTGCGCGTCGACCAGGGCCATGATCAGCTCGCGCGCGCTCCACAGACAGCGCTCGGCGAAGCGCGTGTCTTCGCACTTCACCACGACTTTGTAGACGCCGCGCTCGGGGGTCTCGCGAGCGCGTCCCCAGCCCACGGGAGCGTGCGTCAAGCTCTGCAGCTCCAGCGTGACGTGCTCCAGCACGTGACCGAGCCACGTGCCGGTGCGTAGACGCTGAAGGAAACCGCCGCGCTCGCCGACGCTGCAGCGATGCTCGATCAGCGAAGGCAACGCTTGCATCAGGCGCTCCGTGAAGCCTGGCAGCTGGTCGGTCGGCAGCTCCTCGAAGCGCCCGAGATCGACCCAGGCTTCGACGACCGGCGAGTTGGCCCAAATGTTGGGGCCATCGAGGCCAAAGACTTTGCGGATTTCCATGGGCAGGTCCCTAGAGCGACAAACGGTTTGCTGGGGCAACGAAGCTCACGAGCTAGCACCGAGCAGAGCCGCCGCGTGGGGGGAGGCTCGCCTGAATCACTTCAGGCGAGGGGGGCGGCGCGAGCTGCTGAGCACTCATCGCATTTTTTGCAGGTTTTGGATCGCTTGGGTGGCGATGAGGACATCGTTAAGACCGCGACCGACGACAGTCGGTCCTGGTGGA
>JAEYWK010000072.1 GCA_023431345.1 Pseudomonadota bacterium | reverse complement strand
GCCATCACGCCGCGCCACGCCAAGCGCGTCACGCGATGGGCATCAGGCGAAGCGCAGACCATCCGCTACCGCGATGGCCATCAATCTGCTGGCGTCCAAGACCATCATCCAAGCGGCGCGCGCACAGGAACCACGGAATTCTGGAACGCGCTGAGGAGCGTGTGATTTTGATTCAATGCAGGGAACTCACGCTGCTTGCCGTCCCAAACGAACAGGGTCGCCCCAAGGACCTGGCCGACGTTGCCATGCTCGGTGCCGCTACGCCCCCCAAGGCCCGAGTTGGACGCAAGCGATCCAGATAGGCAACGGTCGAGGCATCACGCCCGAGATCGTGCCTCGAGTCGCTCCTCGACCGACTCGTTCCGCGACTCATCGCCGGCGTTTGGAGAAGTTGATCGCGCGTCCGTCCGCGCCAGCGGGGCGCGTTCGTCGTGCCCGGGTCGTGCTGCTCAGCGTTGACGGCGTGAAGGGCAAGGAGATCGCCAAGATGGTCGGGATTTCGCCCGAGTATGTTTCGCGCATTCGAAAACGCTTCCAGCGCAGCGGCGATGGCCTGGCGGAGGGGAAACGAGGCGATCGTAAAGATCATGCGGTGCCAGCGGACGCGATCGAGCGCATCGTCCAGACCACGCTGTCGCCGCCACCAGCTGGGCGAACACGCTGGACGACGCGGCTGTTGTAGAAAAAGTTCGGCCTGACCAGCTGGACCATCTCGAAGATCCTGCGGGCCAACGAGCTCAAACCGCACCTAGTTCGGACACACAAGGTGAGCCGTGACCCCGCGTTCGCCACGAAAGTGAAGGACATCGTGGGGCTGTACCTCGCGCCGCCGGACAACGCCATCGTGCTGAGCGTTGACGAGAAGACGTCGATCCAAGCACTGGAGCGGACGCAGTTGCCCCTGCCGCTGCGACAAGGACGAGCCGCGCGCCACACGCATGACTACAAGCGCCACGGCGTGTTGGATCTGTAGTATCCGTTCGGGCAACCGCGTCCTAACGCAGCGAGCGCGCACGGCGTAGAACGCTCGAGCGATGTGCAGCTCAGCGAACGAAAGCCAGGAGGGCGCGGCGGAGCGGGTTCTCTGCTGATGGTTCCGGAAAATCTGCCATCCCTCGTTCCGGAAAATCTGCCACCTCCCCCAAAGGAGAGCGGACATGATGGAATCGACGGGAATGGCGCGAGAATCGACGCAAACAGAGGAGATGCTGCCTCTGCTTCAGCGACACGAGATCCAAGTGTTGTTGCGCGCCGGTCATTCGCAGAAGGACGTCGCGGCCAGGACGGGCGCGTCCACCGCCACGGTGCGGCGGGTCAAGCGCGAGTCCGCGGTTAGCGAGACGGACGATGTCGCGGAGCGGCGCACGCGCGGAATCGGTCGACCTTCGAAGGCGGCACCGTTCGCGGCGCAGGTAACGAAGTGGCTGAGCGACGAGCCAGAGCTGCCCACCCAAGAGCTCTTACGACGCGCCAAGGACAGCGGCTACACCGGCAACATGACCGCGTTCTACGCGATGGTGGCGGGCGCACGGCCCACCCGAGCCGTTCCGGTCGTGCGATTCGAGGGGCTTCCCGGCGAATTCTCGCAGCACGACTTCGGCCACGTCGACGTGAGATTCGTTGATGGCCGCAAGAAGCGCGTCCACTTCTTTGCCTCACGTCTTAAGTACTCACGCTTCGCTGCCGTGACGCTCGTAGACAACGAGCGCGTGGAGACAATCATCCGTTGCCTGGCCCGCGACTTCGTTACCTTTGGCGGGTTGCCACTGATGGCGGTGTTCGACCGACCGAAGACCATCGTGCAGAAGGGCGGCAAAGGCCGCGACGTTGAGGCCTACAACGCCACTTTCGCTCAAGCCATAGTGGACATCGGCGTCGGCGTCGAGATGTGTGCGCCGAGAAGCGGCAACCAAAAGGGATCGGTTGAGCGCATCGTCGGGTGGGTCAAAGGCTCGTTCTTCAAGCCGCGCAAGTTTCAGGACGAGTTCGACCTGCAGGCGCAGCTCGACGCCTGGCTCGTTCAGGTCAACACCAAGACACCTTCGCGAGCGACCAACGTGATTCCGGAAACGCGGCGGCAGGAGGAGCTAGTCCGGCTGCGCCCCGTCAAAGTCTTTCCGGAAACTCTGGCGTTGCGGTTTCCCGTATTCGTCGGGCCCACCGCCGACGTGATGTTCGAGGGAGTTCCGTACTCGATGCCGCCGGAGGCAACGCTCATCACGGGCACGCTCTTTCTTTTCGAGGACCAGCTCCGCATCGTTGCCGGTCGCTTCGAAGCCACCCATCGACGCCGTAGGAAGGGCGAGCCGCCAGCGCCGCTGCCGGAGCATCGCGCGGCCAAAATCGCCGCCGTTCACGGCAAACGCGCCAAGCTCTACGAGAAGCGCCAGCAGGTGCTCAACCTCGGCCCAGCGGCGCTGGAGTTGCTGACCGAGATCACTCACCGTGAGCCCAAGCTTGCCGGTCGACGTGTCGAGGAGTTGTTCGGGCTACTCGAGCAGCACGGCGACGATGCCCTTCGTGACGCCATCATCCGCGCCGTCGCGCGAGCTCAGCTATCGGTTGCTGGCGTACGACGGCTGCTCCCCTCGCGCGCCGGGGTGAGTGGCGGCGAGAGCCATCGCTCACGACCGGTGCAACCGTGCGCCCCCACCGCTCCTCAGCCATCGCCATCTCTCCGGCGCACGGCGCGGAAAGGAGGCCGCGAATGACTACAGACATCGACCCGCTGCTCAAGCGACTCCACCTGGCCAACACGCGTCGTGTCTGGCCAGACCTCGTTCAACGCGCGGAAAAGGAAGAGTGGTCCTACGACCACTTCCTCTACACGCTCGTTGCCGAGGAAGTCGCGCATCGCCGCGGTACGCGCCTCTCGCGCGCTCTGCGTGCCGCCGAGTTTCCGTTCCTCCGCACCGTCGAGGAGTTCGACTTCAGCTATCAATCCACTCTCAAGCTCACGACCATCGGTTCCTTGCTGGCCCCAGACTTTGTCACCGAAGGGCGGTCCGTAATCTTCGAGGGCAAACCCGGCCGCGGCAAGACACACCTTGCGGTTGCCATCGCCTATCGCGCTCTGCAAAACGGCTTCGACGCGCGTTTCCTAACCGCGGCCGAGCTCATCGACGACCTCTCGGCCGCCAGCCGGGAACAGCGCCTCCGCGAAGCCCTGGCCGTCTACATGCGCCCTCACGTCCTCGTCGTCGACGAAGTCGGCTACCTCACGTACGGCAGCGACGCCGCCAACGTCCTCTACCACGTCGTCAACGAGCGCCAGATTCGCAAGCGCGCCATGATCTTCACCACCAACAAGCACCCAAGCCGCTGGGGCGCCGTCCTGCACGACGACGACCTGGCTGAGGCCATCGTCGATCGAATTCTCGAACGCGGCCGACTGTTGCGGCTTGACGGGCCGTCGCTACGAACAAAACACCTGCCAGCCGGCGAGCTTGCTGATACGTCAACAGGCGGCAGAATTTCCGGAATTCAGTCAGCAGATTTTCCGGAACCTACAGCTGCGAGACGCCGCTTAGCTTCTTCTTGCTGGAGAGTCTGCTCGAAGTAGGCTGGGGCGAGTTCGAGAACGCGGGACTTGGGCCAGTCGGGGAGCAGGTAGAACAAGTCGCGGAGATAGCGCCACGGCTCGATGCCGTGCAGTGCGCAGCCACTTCGAGAGGGTCGGCTGAGCCACCCCCACCTCTCCAGCCAGAGAGTGCGCACTGCGGCCTCCCAGCATCTTCTGAACCATCTTCGCCTTGAACGCTGCCGAATACTTCATCGCCTTGTCCGATCGCCCCCCAAGTGGATCGGATGCTCTCACAGGCCTGCATCAGGAGAGGCGGCAACTACCCTGAGACCGGGGGCATCCCGCCCAGTCGCTCGCAATCAGCAACGCCAGTCCCGTGAATCCCTCCGCCAGTGTTCGTATCAGCGACGCCAGTCCCGTGAAACCCACCGCTAGTCTTCGTATCAACGGCACTCCCCGGCGCTGCACTCGGCGCTGGCGTTGGGCAGGTCGCAAACGTTGAGCCAGTCTCCGTGAAACCCATCCCTAGTCTTTCGTATCGGCGATGCCAGTCTCCGTGAATGCCTCCGCCGTCGCTCGTATCAGCAACGTCAGTCCCGTGAAACCCTCCGCTAGTCTGTCGTATCAGCTACGCCAGTTCCCGTGAACCCCTCCGCTAGTCTTCGTATTAGCGACGTCAGTCTCGCCTCTCCTTAGGGGCCTCGAATGCAGAAGTCATCCGATCAGCGTGGGCGGCGTCGTGGCTTGACGACGTAGTTCCAATCACCGTGGAAGTCGGCGGGTTCGATGTTGAGCTCGCGCAGTTCCTTCTTTGAGACCTTCTTGCCGAGCGGGTAGCGACGGCGGTCGAGCCGAGCACGGACAACGA
>JAEYWK010000124.1 GCA_023431345.1 Pseudomonadota bacterium | reverse complement strand
AGCTGGCGCGTCACCGCCGGCCTACGCGATGGCCATCGCCTTTTGTGGCAGCCATTGCGCACCGTCGCCAATGCCCATCACGCACCCTGCTCGAATCGCCATCAGCCAGCGTGCGCGGCAACAGCTGGACACGCCTTGGCGTCGCACGCGTCGCGCCTGCTCGCAATCACGCCGCCGAGCACGGCCGGTTTCCCGCGGCAAGAACCACACTTACGTCGCTGGCGGAGGGCTTACAGTCCAGTTGCTCTCGCAGTAGCCGATGCCGCTCCATCCGGAGCCATCCACGCCTCGGAAGATGATGGGGTTGTCCTTGTTGCCTACGGCAGCGAGACCGGCAGCACCGCCAGTCACTGCGATGCCGCTGCCGCCGATGAACTCGAACTGCGCGCCCGCCTCGATGGTTACATGCCCAGCAATCCGGATGTTGCTGCCGATGCCTGGGGTAGCCATAACTCGGTAGATCGCGGGGCTCAAGGAGGGCCACGTCACGTCGCCCTCGATCTTGGTCGAGAGTTCTTCGAGGGCTATCTGGTTGTCCTTGCCGTTGCCCGTGATGACGTTGCCGGAGCCATTGAGTTCCTGCAACACCGCTATCTGCACCCTGATGGCCCCGCCATCGTTTTCGGTGATGGTGTTGTCGGCGAACGCGTCAAGGCCTCCCGTCTCGAGCACGGTAAGGCCAAAGCGCGCACCATAGCGCAGCACTGTCGAAGTCAGCTTGATGTGGCCACCCCCGTCGCTCGACATAGTCACGTTCCCGCTGGCCCCGTCTTCGGACCCAGCGTACTCGACGATCGCGTGGCTGATTTCGTTCCCGAGTGCGTTGCTGTGGACGAGAATGCCGCCCCATGAACCCGGGCGCTGTTGCCAGCCCGTGAACACGATCGGCTCGGCAGCAGTGCCAATGGCGGTCAGTGCAGCGCCCGGCATTACTTGCAGCATTGCGTCGCGCCCAAACTTCAGCTTGGTTGCTGGTTCGACGGTGAGGACGGTGCCGGGGCCTCGGATCTCGAGGTTCGCCGGAACGTCGAACCCGTCGGGGCAATCGGAGGTGGGCCCCCAGGTCTCGTCGGCCTCGATGGGGCCCCAAAGCGTGCAGTTGGCGGGCTCATCGGCGCCTCCGGCGCCATCCTCGCCGGTGGTCCCGCCCTCAGCGCCAGCGTCGTTGCCGCCGAAATTGGACGATGTTTCGGCCGCGCCGCCTGCACCTGCCTCGGCGTCGCTGTAGCTGCCTGAAGACTGGGAGTCGCTTGAGCAACCGACCGCGCAGGCGACGACGCCTGCGATACAGAGGAACGAGGGAAACGAACGCATGAACAGTAACTCCTTTAGTTTGGGCAAGACGGGTGGTTCGCAACTGCCAGTCGGCTGCCGAAGCACCTTGTGACGACCGCCGCGGACCGCGGCCTTCAATTCCCTATCGGTCCCGATGCCCGCAGCCATGCGCGAAATCGACGAGTCTCACTCGACGCGCTCGACCTTGAAGCCATGGCGTTCAAGGCGCGCCATGGTGCCGTTTTCGCCGACGACGTGCCCGGCGCCGATCGCGAACAAATGCCTCATCTTGGGCTTCGAGCGGACCCGAGCCAGAATGCGAGTCGTCATGGTGGCGTTGCGATCGGTGATGAGACGCTTGAACACCTTAACGGCCACAGGGCTGCTTTCGTCGTACCCCTCCCGCATCAAGCCGTGGACGAGCGCATCGTCACCAGCGACGTAACCTTCGAGCAGTTCGCCCAGTACGTCGCGGCGCGCGGCCTTCATGCGGCCCCGAAATGCCAACGTTTGACGAAGGTATTCGACCTGTTCGGCGACGGCGAGCTTGTCGAGCGCATCGATCTGTTCTCCGGCGGATTCGATTCCAGCGACGGCCTTGCCGGCCGCGGCGGCGCGCTCGTAGATGAGGGCATCGAGAGGCTTCTTCTTTGCCAGGGTGTGCAGCCGATCCAGCAGGGCGAGCTGCAGAGCAAGTGCCCACGGCTTGAGCGGTTCCAGGGAGGCGCTCGGGACACCTCGCTCAGCGAACGAGGCCATCACGTCCGAGTAGAGGGGCTCGGTCAGCAGCTGCGAGAGAGCCTGCCCGCGCGGAAGTAGCGCGAGCGGGGCGATGCTCGCCTGCGTCTCGGGGGTCATCGAGATCTCGGTGAACACGGCGTCGCTTTCGGCGAGCGCAGCCTCCAGGGCTGGCGGGAACTGCTCGAGGCGGTCGTCGGGCAGGTGAATGGTGCCGAAGACGTAGAAGCGAGTGCCGTTGCCTACGACTCGGTAGAGCAGCGGCCGCTGCCACGACGGGCGTGCCGCGGTCGAAGCCTGCCGCGCGAGCGGCTCTGGCGTGATGGCGGTGCTGGACGGTGCCTGTTGAGCGACCGAGCCCGTGTCTCGGCAGCCGCTCAGCAGAGCAACCAGGACTGCCCAACCCGCAAATGTCAGGAGTTTCGCTCGGGCCGGCCATCGGCCTGGGAATCCGTGGGTCATGTCGTCTACAGCCGAGTCGGTCCCGGCGGCGCGTTGAATGCGCGGAAAACGCGCGCTCCGAGGCTCTTCGGCGATTTCGAGCATGGCTCACGCCCGGTGACCGAAAGGGAGGAATGAGCCGCAGGCGCGACCCAGGTGTTTCCGGACCAGCGACCGATGAGCGCGGGAGCGTGACGGTCGAGTACACGGTCATCCTCGTCGGGGTGTCGTTGGTAGCGGGCTTGGCCGTCGCGGCGCTGGGGCCATCGCTCGTCCGCATGGTCCTGGCGCAGGAAACGTGGCTGCTGCTGGGCGTTCCTTAGCGCTTCGCATTTTTCACGCAGGACTCTCGGCGACCTGACCGACCAGGGAATTGAAGCTCGAGACTTCGAGCCAACACGCAAACCAAGAAAGAAGAATTGCCATGGTTACCGCTACCACTACCGTCAGCCAGTCCAAGTCCAAGTCCTCGATCGTGCGCGATGACCGCGGGCTGTCGACGGTCGAATACGTCATCCTGCTCGTGGTCGTCGCCGTCGCCGGCATCTTCCTCTGGAACAAGTTGGGCAACACGGTCATGACCAAAGTGGAGACATCCGAGCAACGACTCGGCACCGAGCTCGACGCTCAGAAGAAGGAACCGACTGATCAATAGGCTCCAACAAGCGAGGAGCGTCCCATGGCCCCCACGACCCTTTTGCTCAGCGCCGCCGTCTCCGTAAGTCTCGCTGCAGCCATCACCGACGCACGCACGGGCCGCATCCCCAATATCCTCACGCTGCCGGCCATCGCTTCAGGCGTTGCCCTGAACGCTTGGTTCGGCGGTCGTGAGGGGGCCGTCGCGAGCCTGTTCGGCGTGCTGGCGGCCGGCGGACTTCCGTGGCTGCTTCATCGGATCACCAAGGGCGCGGCGATCGGCGGCGGAGATGTGAAGCTCTTCGCCGCGCTCGGCGCGCTGCTGGGCGCCGTCGTGGGGCTTCAGCTCGAGCTCCTAGCCTTCATGCTTTTGGCCGCGTATGCGCTGGTTCGCCTGGCTTTCCTGGGCCGGCTGCTCGCGGTGTTTGGCAACGTGCTGAGGCTGCTCGTGGGGCCGGTGTTGCCGGCCAAGTGGCGTCGGCCGGTCGCTACCGAGGCGCTCATGGAGATGCGCATGGGGCCGGCCATCGCGGTAGCCGCGGTGTCGGTCGCGCTCAGTGAGTATCTCCAAGGGCTCGCGCCGTGGCTCGGGTAGCGCGCGGTCCGAGTGCGGGGCTGCGGCGGGACGAGCGCGGCGTCGTGTACGTCGAGTTCCTGCTGGCGTTCTTCCCGCTGCTGCTGCTTTTCTTTGCGGTTTGCCAGATTGCGCTCATCACGTCCGCTCGGCTGGTGGTCGAGCACGCGGCGCAGAGTGCGGTGCGGTCGGCCATCGTCATGCTTGACGAGCCGCCGAGTGAGTTTGACGACGCGCCGCGCGGCGACCTGTCGCAGGGGCGTCCGCCAGCCGGCGCGGTGGCCGAAGAGTTACTGAAGGCGCTGGGCCTGGACTCCGGGCGGGCGGAGGGCGGAGTCGGTCTGCCCGATGTGGCGGCGGTGGCGGGCGCGATTGCTCCGTCCAGCGGCGCAGGTGGGCCCCGGCAGAGCGGCGCGCGCATGGTGCCGATCCGGACGGCGGCGTACTTTCCTCTCCTCGTCCTTGCTCCGCGGCCGAGCACGCTGTCGGGGACGGGCACGCAAAGCTTGGGCGATGCTTTACCGAAGGGCTTCGAGGCGCGGATGCGCTTCGGTTTGGCTTACTCTCGCGCGGCGACCGTCGTCACGGTGCACGACGCGCCCGGGGAAGAGGTGCTCGCGGTAGAGCCGATCGAGCCGAAGGCGCCCATCACGGTGCGGGTGACCTACTTCTTTCAATGCGGCGTTCCGCTGGTGCGCGCCCTGATTTGCGACACCCTGGCCACGCTTCTGGCGCCCGCCGGTGGCGTCTTCGGAGCACCGGCGAACAAGGCTGCGGCGCGGCTCAAGCTGGGTGAATCGCCTGGTTCTCTTCAGGCACTTGCTGGCGCTGGTTCGCGCTTCGTGGTGCTGACGGCCGAGGCGACTTTGCCGAATCAAGGGGCGCACTACTACGAGCGCGAGGAGCAGTCCCCGTGAGCTCGCGCGGAGGCTGCAGCGACGATCGCGGCGCGATCATGGTGCTGGCGCTGTTCTTGGCCGTGTTCGCGATCGCGATCCTCTACACGGTGGTCGGCACAGTGGAGACGGTGCTGTTCCGAGAGCGGCTTCAGGACTCGGCGGACTCGGCGGCGCTTTCGAGCGCGGTGATGCATGCGCGCTCTATGAACCTACTGGTGCTCATCAATCTGGTCATGGCGGCGCTCCTCGCCGTCCTGGTGACGATCAAGCTCATCGAGAGCATCGCCATTCTGGGCATCATCGTTGCCGGCGCGCTGGCCTGGCTCACCGGTGGCGCGACCCTGTCCGCGATCCCGCCGCTCAAGTCGGTGCAAGGCCAGATGCACGAGGCCTACGAAGAGGTGAAAGATCCGATCTACACCGGACTGGAAGCTCTCCATGACGTTTCCGAGGCGGTGAAGACCGCCGCACCGCTGGGCGCGTTCGCCGTCGCCGCCGCCGACATCCAAACATATGGAAAGCCGACGGTCGAAGCCGGAGTCGCTATAGGTACGCGGTTCGACCTGCCTGTGAGCGATGGGTCGTTCGATCAGCTGGCGGCCTACCGGTTGCGCTCACCAGAGCTGGGTTAGAGGAAGCCGGCATCCCGCTGATGCCAACGCTCATTGGCGCGCTGGAAGGGCCCATGAAGTCGCTCTCAAGTGAGTTTGCCGACTGGTTCTGTGGCGAGAGCGACGGAGGCGGGTCGAGCAGGCCGCCCGGATACAAGCGCAAGGTGACGCGCTCCTACCCGCGCACGGTAGCAGCGCAGGAATGCGAAGCGGCTGAAGACGTTGAGCCGCACAAGGGTTCGGTTCGCGACGTGCGAAGCCCGAGCTGCGACGAAAGTAGGCGCGAGGAAGAAGAGGCCCGCCCTGACGATAGGACGGGCGACTGCCGCCCGGGAGCCGACTGTTCCCTCGACGGGCCCTACGAGCGGCGGGTTGCTCAGGCACGACGCGAGTGCGACCCAACGCTGTGGCCGCCGCCGTCCGAGTATTGGTACCAGGAACGCCTCGGCCACGTCGACTACGAGTGGACCGGAGTCTTCTGGAAGCGCGGCGAACCTCGTTACGACGCTCCGGTGCGCCGAGGTGGCGACGAGCATGGTGTGACCCAGCCGCCCTGTGGTCCCGCGAGCGTGTCTCCGTCGATTGAGGGCTACCGCATGAGAACCCATCCGGAAGGCGACCCGGATCGCATCATCCCGGTTTGTTCGTCCGAGGAGCCCCCGCCCATCGAAAAGCTCGCGCCTGCCCGTGGGACCATCCAACCCGTCCCTTTCCGCGAGGTCACGCATATTCTCAGCTGCAAGCGGACTGTCGAAGAAGACATTCCGATCGACGCTGGGGAACCCGCCAGCACTTCTTCGGACTGCAGCAAGTGCCCCAAAGCGGTGGCAAGCGACGTGTCACTCGGCGACGAGAACTTTCAAATCCGCGCCGTCACGCAGGGCGCCCCGCAGGCTCTGCAGGCGTCGCGCGTCGTGCGTCTGGCGCTCTGGGACGAGCCCGAGCCGGAGAACCCGCTTGCGAAGTTGAAGCGGTTCGGCGGCTTCTCGGTGGCGCAAGCCGAGTACTACTACGACGGCGGGCCGGGGGAGCGCGACGCTTGGATGTGGAACATGAGCTGGCGAGCGAGGTTGCGCCGTTTCCGATTGCCGGAAGGGGATCTGAGCCAGGTGCGCGAGCAATGCGACAAGGTCCTGGCCCCCAGCGTCTGCGACAACGTGTTCGCGCTGGGCGCTCCCGAGCAGCTTCGCTTCACCCATTGATGAGCCTGGAAATGCAACGCCTTCGCTATCGTTCCTGTCGTGGGGCCGCCTCGGTCGAAGCCGTGGTGGTGCTGCCGATCTTCGTGATCATCTTCATCTCGCTCTTCTATCTGCGAGACCTCGCGGTCACGAAGCAAGCAGCGGAAGAGCACGCGCGCACGTGTGCCTGGCTCTACTCCGCGAAGGATTGCGAAGGCGAGTATCCCGAAGGCTGCGCAGACGTCCTTGCGCCTTCGTCCGCCCCAAGCCTGGTCGCGCCAGAAGTTGATGAAGCCTTCAACCAGGGCGTCAAGGAGCTCGAGGAGGGCAAGACGCCGTCCGGCGGCAAGCTGGTCTCGGGCGCGATCGCGCCGCTCATTGGTAGCGCGGTGGAGGCCGCGTTCGGGCGCGCCATCGAGGCCGACGCGCAGCACACCGTCGAAAAGCCTGCGCTGTTCGGAGGTGGTCAACGCACCGTGCAAGGCCGCTACCACCTCGCTTGCAACCTGCACCCCACGACCCCCGGAAAGGTGGCTGAAGATGCTTGGCTCAAGATTCGCCCCTGGTGACGCACGCACCACGATTTTGCGCGCCATGCGGGCGTCGCTCGCGCGGCTTCGTGCCGCTGCTGTGCTGCTGGCCGTCGTTCTGCTTGGGCTCGCGTGGAGCGTGCGCTCGGCCAAGGCTAACCTGGGCGAGTCGTTGGTCGACTTCGGCGAGCAGCTCGAGCGCTGGTCCGCCGGGCGAGCGCTGTCGGCGCCGCGAGCCATGACGATCAACGGCTTGGAGCTGCGCCTCATGACGCTGCAGACGAAGTTGGGCGTGGATGCGGCGCTGGATCATTTCCAAAAGACTTGCCGCGGCGGGCTTCAGGCACCGGAGCTCGCCGGAAAGATTGACTCGTCGCTGCTTGACGCTTCCTTCCGGCAGGTGAGCGAAAAGCAGGGAGTCCTCGCGTGCATGGATACAGGCGGGCGGCTCGATGTGGGCGAGCTAGCGGCGCGCCTTTTGCGCCTCCAGCAGTCCGGCGACCTGGCCGAGCTCGGAGCCCTTCGTTACGTGCTGGCGCGCCGTTCTCGAGACACCACGACCCTTTTAGTGCTCTGGACCGAGGGCCACGCGCGAATCGTCGACTTCCTGCCGAAGCAGGGCGACGCCGCAGGGCACGACCTCCGCGACTGGCCGCGAGCTCCGCGCACGCGCCGCCTGCTATCGGCCCTCGAGCATGGCCAGCCGTACGCGATGACGGTTCACGAGGCCGCGGACCAGTCGCCCGAGGGCGTTCTCGGCTGGTACCGCCGGACGCTGGTGACAGCGGGTTGGGCCATCACGGAGCAGGAAGGGGGCCTACTGGCCCGTCGCGGCGAGCGTTCGGTGTTGCTCCAGGTCCGAGCAGGCCGGAGCGGCAAGGCCGTGATCACGGCAGCAGCGCTTGCCTAGCCGACCTGGAACATCGGCGATGGCTGACTGCAGAGTTGGTCGCCCTGGCTGGCGTTAATAGCGGTGAACGAAAGGAGCGTCACCGTCCCCTGCCGCACATGTTCAAGAGATTGCGAGGCCGTTGGCAATCTTCGAGATGAAGGCGCGATGGACTGACGGTATTCGCTCGAGGACGTTGCTCGGCGTGTTACCGGCGTCGCTGAAGAATAGCACCGCGAACTCGCTCTCGTTTTTGCCTCGGTTATCCGTGGAAGGGCGAGCGAACAGGCTACTCGCGCCAACTTCTTGGGCAGCTGCTTCGAAGAGTTCTCGGTAGACCCGGAGGCGCGCCAGCTTCGCTGTCCGAGCTTCCTTGCTGGCATCGACCTTCGCGTACTGCCTCGCAGCGAGGTACCACCCTTCGCGGCGTCTATCCACGCGATAGAATAGACTCTCGTTCAGACCACCCGGCAGAACACCTTCGAAGACGGCAAAGAGGTGCTGCGTCCAGGGTTCGCCGCTGAGGCTCCTTCCACGGTACGTTGAGCGCTTGCCCAAATGTTCGGGACACGCAGCTGCCACGAGCTGCATGAATTCATACTGAACGAAATCGTTTGTGAAAAAATCGAAACCCCGTGGCGTCATCAGCGCGCGAAGCCCTTCTTGGCGTTTCGACAAGAGCTTGCGAATATATGCCCGGTAGTCGGCCAGAATGTCGTTCCGAACCGTCTGTTGGTCCAAGAACTCAGCCCATTCCGGAAGGCCGATGACCGTGTACCCAGCAGCCGACGCGCTCGTGTCGCTGCCAAAGTGGTAGCCGGTCTTGAAGTAGATGGGCACGACAGTCTCCGCATGCTTCGTGGCATCGAGGTAGCGTTCGAGCTGGCGCGAGTGGTGGGAGGTCTCGGTCTTGTCCTCGATCAGAAATAGGGCTTTCACGCCAGCAATCTCAGCCTCGAAGAGAATGTCGATGCGATCGACCTGGCGCTTGGGCGGCTCGAGCAGGCGAATGCGATCCGGCTGGATGCGAGCACCTCGAGCCCGTTCCCACAGCCAAGCGATGAAGGCTCGGCCGACTAGTTGCAGCTCGCCATCGTCATGGCCCGCCAGAGCGGTCAGCCAGCAAAGAAAGGCGTCCTGCGAAAGCTCGGACGTCGCGTAGTCGAAAAGATTCGGCTTCATTCGCTTCCGCGTTCCGATGGACTTTGAAGCGTGGGAGCAGCAGGAACCCGCCCCGCTCCTCGGCGTTGCTGTAATGTCTGCAAGCAGGTTCCAAAGCTGGTCGCGTTGAGCCCCAGATTGAGCACGACTTTGCAGAGCATCACGCATCTGCGTTGCCCGTCAATCCTCGCGGCCGACGACCAACGAAAGTTTCTAAAGTACTGCTATTGGCCTAGATAACGAAGGTTTCCAGGGCCAAGGCGGGGGCGAGACGATTTCTCGCAGGGAGCGAGCGCAGCTGACCGAAAGGGGAGCTGGAGGCACCGAAAGGGTCGCTCGCATGAAACGTGTTTTTTTGATTGCCACCGCCGCCGCTGCGCTCGGAACCGGGCTGCTCGGCCACTTGTACTTGGACCGTCTGGAAGCGGAAGTCTCCGGCGGCCCCCGGCTGGGGGTCCTGGTCGCCGTCTCCGACGTGCCGATCGGGGCGACGCTGACCGAAAAGCTCGTCGCGGTGCGCGACATCCCGCGGGCCTACGTCGAGGGCCGGCACGTGCGGGCCGGCGACGCCAGCAAGGTGCTCGGGAATCGTGTGGCGGGCGGGCTCAAGGCCGGCGAGACCGTGCTGTGGAGCGACCTCGAGAAGTTTCAGAACCAGAGTCGAGTGCTCTCTGGCCTGGTACAGCAAGGCTCGCGCGCCGTCGCGATCGACGGTCGCGGCGCCGACTTCCAGGGGCTCCTGCGGCCTGGTGATCGCGTGGATGTGCTGCTGACGACTGGCGGTAAGGAAGACGGCAGCACAACCATCACGCTGCTTCAGAACCTACTCGTGCTCTCGGTCGGCGGCTCGGTGGTGCGCCCCGACGACGACGCTGCACAAACCTCCCTCGCGCGCGGCGGAGCCGTGACCCTGAGCGCAACGGTCGAGCAGGCGCAGCTCCTCACGCAAGCACAGCAGCGCGGGCGGCTCACGCTGACTCTCCGAAACTCCGGCGATATCACGCTCGTGGAGGGTTTGCCCGAGACGACCGGCAAGAGCTTGGTGCCGGCGAGAGACCAAGGTTTAAAGCCCGCCGTGGCAGCGCGCCGGGAGGGCATCGATCATGTCCGCTAACGGATCAGCCCTGGCGCTGGGCCTCGCGCTGAGCCTCGCGGCGCTCGTTCACTCGAGCCCTACGCAAGCCCAGCCCACAAACACGACGCCGCGGAGCACGAGCACTGCCACGGAGCCCCGAGTCGAAGACATCGAGCTCGAGGTAGGTGAGCAGCGTGTGCTCCCGACCGACAACGTGCGCAGCTACTCCGAAGGGCAGAAGGGCGTCATCGACGTACGCCTAACTAAGGACGCCTCGCAGTTCGTGGTCGTGGCGCTCGCCGAGGGCAACACCACGCTGCTCATGCTCATGATGGACGGAACAGAGCGGCACTATCGCATCCGCGTTACCGACAAGAATGCGCCGAAGCGGCGCGGTCGGGGCACCGGGTCCATTGAGGCCCGCGACAACATTCGGCTCGACTTCTACTTCGTCCAACTGAGCAAGAGCTATGGTCACCAGATTGGCATCGGCTTTCCAGGCTCGGTCGCGCCCACGTTCAGCGCCGCCTACGACGTGGCCGGTGGCCAGCTCGAATCAGCGACGGCGGTCATCAGTAGCCAAGCTTTGCCACGCCTCGATATGGCGCAGTCTTCGGGCTGGGCGAAGGTGCAGCGTCAAGCGGCGGTCGTCACAGCGAACGGAGAGAAGGCATCCTTCGCCGGTGGTGGTGAGGTCAACATCGCCGTCCAGAGCGCGCTAACGAGCGGGGTGCAGAAGATTTCGTTCGGCTCGGTGATCGAAACGGAGCCTAACTACGACTCGAAGACGGGCCGCATCGAGCTCCGGCTCCACGCCGACATCTCCGAGCTCGATGGCGACCGTGGAACGGGCGTACCGGGTCGCACCACCGCCGAGCTGAACACGGTCGTCAACCTCGAGCTCGGCCAGTCGCTGATTCTGGCTGGCCTGAGCGCGAAGAGCGAGCGCAGCTCGAAAGCCGGCTTCCCGGTGCTCTCGCAAATCCCCATCTTCGGAGCGCTCTTCGGCAGCCACGGCCACTCTGAGGAGGAGACGGAGAACATCGTCATCATCGTGCCGAGCGTGGTGGACGCGGTGTCGATGGAAGATCGCCGGCGCCTTGATGACGCGCTCAGGGCGTACACAGACTATTCAGGCGACCTCGACAAGGTGGAATTCGTGCCGCCTGCCAAACGACGAGCGGCGGCTTCGGGGGCGCGATGAACCCGGAGCAGCTCCACTTTCAGGTGATCGCGCAAGGCGGGGCTGGCCGGCAAGACGTGTCATTCCCCTCGGCGCGCCCGGTAACGATCGGTCGAGACGAGACCTCCGACATTCCGCTGTTCGCTTCGAATGTCTCGCGCCAGCACGCCCGCGTAGCGTGGACCGCCGAGGGGCTTCAGATCACGGACACCTCTTCCAACGGTACGCTCGTGAACGGGCTGCTCCTCAAGCGCGCTGCTCGCGTCCTGCCCGAAGGCGTCGTGACGCTGGGGATTGGCCTCTTCCGGATCAAGGTGCTGGTCAAAAGGCCTTCCGCGGTTCCCCCGCAGCCCGAGGAGTCACCCAGCAGCGAGGTGCGCCGAGCGCCGACCGCTCCCCCGCCGCCACCCGAGCCGAGCTCGGAGGAAGCAGCCACGGCGAGCGACGTGAGGCGTAGCATCCACCGCAAATTGCTCGAGAACCTGGACCTGCCGGCGCTGGATCGCTCGGCGATCGGCGCCCCTGAGATGCGCCCGCAGGTCGTGGCCGCACTACGCCGCATCGTGGCCGACATGGGCAGCGCCGCGCCGCGCGGTGCGGGTCAGGAGACGCTCGTCCAGGAGCTAGCCGACGAAGCGCTGGGCCTCGGTCCCTTGGAGCGGCTGCTCGCAGATGTAGACGTGAACGAGATCATGGTGGTCGATCCGCAGACCATCTTCGTCGAGCGGCAGGGCAAGATGCAGCTGACTGGGCTGCGCTTCACCGACGACGACTCCGTGCGCGCGGTCATCGAGCGCATCGTCACACCGTTGGGGCGGCGCATTGATGAATCCACGCCACTCGTCGACGCGAGGCTCCGCGATGGCTCGCGCGTGAACGCGGTCATCCCGCCGCTCGCGCTGCGCGGCCCCTGCATCACGATCCGCAAGTTCGCGAAAGACCCACTGCGAATGGGCGACTTGCAGCGCTTCGGCTCCGTGAGCGAAGAAATGGCCAGGTTCTTGGAGAACGCGGTGAAGGTTCGCAAGAACATCGTCATTTCTGGCGGAACTGGCAGCGGTAAGACCACGTTGCTCAACGTGCTCTCGTCCGCCATTCCGTCGCACGAGCGCGTCATCACCGTCGAAGACGCGGCGGAGCTCCAGCTCGCGCAACCGCACGTCGTCTCGCTCGAGTCGCGCCCCCCAAACCTGGAGGGCAAGGGCGAGTACTCGATCCGCGACCTAGTCAAGAACGCGCTCCGAATGCGGCCCGACCGGATCGTGGTCGGCGAGTGCCGCGGCGGAGAGGCCATCGACATGCTGCAGGCCATGAACACCGGCCACGAAGGGTCACTGACGACGACGCACGCCAATAGCCCGAAGGAGGCGGTTGCCCGCATCGAAACGCTCTGCTTGATGGCTGGGCTGGACCTACCGGTGCGCGCCATCCGCCAGCAGATCGCCTCGAGCATCCATCTCATCGTTCAACAATCTCGCTTCTCCGACGGGTCGCGCCGGGTGACGAGCGTCGCCGAGGTCATCGGCATTGATGACGACGGTGAGGTCGAGCTACGCGAGATTTTCGGCTTCAAGCTGACGGCAGCGGGGATCGGCAAGGCTGTGGAAGGCCAGTTCCTCGCGACCGGCTACTTGCCCTCGTTCCTGCCTCAGTTCATGGCCCATGGGCTCTTGGCAGAGGGGCCGATCCAATGAGCAGCAGCACCTTCTGGCTTGGACGGCTCGGTGTGGCTGCTTTGGCGCTCACGCTGGCCACCGTAGTCGTGGCCTGGTTCGGCGCGGAAGATGCGCGTGGGAGCAGGGCGCTGCGCCTGCACGTCGCCGCCCTCGACAAGAAGCTGCGGTTCCTGCGGCTCCCCGCCGTCGGCACACGGGTGGTGGCTGGGCAGATTGCCTTGAGCGTGCTCACGATCGCGGTGGCGGTAGCGACTCAGCTCTGGCTCGCGCTCGTCGCCGTGCCGCTAGTGGTGCTGCTCCCGCGCGTGCTGCTGGAGAGGCGTGCGAGCGACCGGACTACGAAGGTCGAGGCTCAAATCGAGCCCTGGCTCGTCGCCATCGCCAACGCGCTGAAGGCGAGCCCCTCACTCGGTGAGGCCATCGCCAGCAGCGTCAGCGTCGTGCCCGCGCCGATGAGCCAGGAGGTCGAGACCATCGTGAAGGAATACGAGCTGGGCACTCCGCTCGACCGAGCGCTCGATAACTTTTCAGAGCGCATTCCCAGTCGCACTCTTCAGGGCACCGTCCTAGCCCTGAAGGTCGCCCGCAAGAGCGGCGGCGACTTTTCGACCATGCTCGAGAACGCGGCCGCGGCGCTGCGCGAGCTCGCGCGGCTCGAAGGCGTCGTGCGCACCAAGACCGCTGAGGGAAAAGCCCAAGCGTTCGTGATCGGGCTCGTTCCCGTGCCGATGGTGCTGGGCATTCACGCCATGGATCCTAAGTTCTTCGTCCCGCTCGGAGAGACCTTCACGGGGCACCTCATCATAGGCGCCGCTGGCGCCTTGTGGCTGATGGCGATCCTCTTGGCGCGCAAGATCCTCGCGGTGGACGTGTGAGGCGCACATGTTGCTAACACTCAAGCTCGGTACGGTCCTTCTGGCGGGGCTCGCGGCGGCGGGGACCGTTCAGCTCGGTGCGCGTATCCCGATTCCGGCGGCTCCGCGGCTTGGCTACCGAGGGCAGGAGCGCAGCCAGGCTATGAAAGCTGGCGGGCTCTTCGCCGCAGCGGAGCCGTTCATCCGTTTCGTGGCCGGCATCGTTTCTCTGTTCCCGCTGGCCACGCTGCGAAGCCGTCAGGAGCGCGAGCTGCGCCGGGCGGACTATTGCATGGGCCTGACGCCAGACGAGTACAGCGCGCTAGCCCTGATCTCGGCGGCCGTGCTCGCGGGAGTGGGCTGGGTCATCGCTCGAATGCAGGGCTACACGCTGCTCATCGTCGTGCCTGCGTTCGCACTCGGGCTCCTGCTGCCGAGCCTCCAAGTTCAAGAGATCATTCGCCAGCGGGTGAAGGACATTTCGCGTGGCCTCCCGCATGCCATCGAGATCTGCGCGCTCTGCATGGGGGCTGGCCTCGATTTCCCGGGGGCTCTCCGGTTGGTCGCAGGCCCCAAGAGCCGTGGCGCTCTCGCGCGCGAGTTCGCCGGCATTCTAGAAGAGCTCGAGCTTGGCCACACTCGGCGAGAAGCTCTCCAGAATTTTGCCGAGCGGGTGCAGACAGAGGCCGTGCGGGACTTCGTCGCGGCCGTCGTGCAAGCGGAGCAGAAGGGCAACCCGCTCGCTCGCGTGATTCAAGTGCAGGGGCGCCTCTTGAATCAGCGCCGTAGCGTCGCGGCCGAGGAAGCCGCGGCCCGCGCCGGAGTGCTCATGGTGGGCCCGATGATGCTCCTCGTGCTGTGTGTCCTGCTCCTGCTCCTCGGCCCATTTCTCGCGAAGGGAGTCAACTTTTAGCCATGCGCAGCCTCGTCGAAGTCCAAGAGCCTGAAAGATCACCCGAGCGATTCGAGCTCACGCACCGCTTCGCTTGCGTCATGCGGAGCGGCCGGCGCGAGCTCCTGCCTGCGAAAGATTGCCCCAGCGAATCGCACCTCCTACACCTCGAGCCCGCCCCAGAAGGCGTGTTGGTCGAGGTGCCGAAGAACGCGCCCGGCGCCTTTCACTTCGAAGGTAACACGTTGCGTTCTGCGCTCGTGCCCTGGGGAGGTGAGGTCTTCTGGGAGCAACGCCGGCTCAGCTTTCTCCAAGAACCCGAGGCCAAGAAGGCGAGCCCCCTCGTGTTCCTTTTGCCCCTCGTGGCGCTCGTGATTGCTGGCGTGGCAGTCGCTGGCAAGAGCCCGACGCGAGGGGCGGATGACTCCGAAGTCGCTGCGCCTTCCTTGTCAGCTTTGGCGCCGCCTGCCTGCTCGACCACCGACGGCCCGGCGGCGCGGCGCCGGGCGCGCGAGTCCGAGCGCGCCGCGCGCGTGAAGCGCGAGCAGTTCGCGTTCGATCTGGCAGATGGCCCGCGTGCAGTGGGGCTGTTTGGCGAAGCGAAGGCCTGCTACGAAGCTGCAGGCGCGGTCGACGAGCAGGCTCGCGTCGAAACAGACGGGGCGAGCTTCGGCCAGCAAGTGAGCGAGCGCTACGCGGCACTTCGGCTCCGTCTCCAGGTGGCTCGGGACCAGCGGCGTACCACTGAAGCCCTCGCCGCCGCCCGCGAGCTGCGCCGCCTCCTACAGGACCATCCAGGCCCCTACGTGACATGGCTCGACAAGCTCTGCGACGAGCTCGAACGCCAGCAGCGCCGCGCGGGCTCGTAGCAAGCAAGTCAGGAACGAACGTTTGCCCGACCCGGGCGCGGTAGTTCCGCCGATTCCTACGCTACTGCGCGGGCCGAAGACGCGTTCTCCAATAACCTGGCCGCCGCCGACCATGGGCTATGGCGAGCACGACGACCTCCGCGTCATGCACCATGTAGATGACGGAGTAGGGGAAGTCCTTCACGCGCACTCTCCGGATTGCGAGCTGCTGCGGAAATTTTGGTAACAGCCCCCATCGGGTTGGGTTCTCACGAAGCAGGGCGATCGAGGCACCAACGGCACCCCGAAACCGACGAGCGACGTCCTGGCTTCTTGCGCGGTACCAGCGCACGGCTTCGAGGTACTCGGCCGCGGCTTCTTCGTGCAGGCGAAGCGGCGTCACCGGGTGATGATCTTGGCAGCCTCGCCGTCCACATCTTCCCAGGCGATGAGCTTGGCCTCGCCGCGCACCACGCTCTCGGCTCGTCTGGTGATTTCGGCGGACCAGGCCTCTTCGGCGTCAGGGTCGCTCCCCTCATCCAGACTCGCCAGCAGCTTCGCGGCGAGCTCGGCTCGCTCAGTTTCGGACAGCGTGAGCGCCTGCTCAAAGATTCGGAGGGCTTCAGCTCCCATGAGCCAAGGCTAGCACGCGGCCCCTGGACCGGCGGGTCCCCGGCCGGGCGCAAAAAAAGCACGCATGGCCTGTCGCGGGCTGACCGAAAGGGAGACGGAAGCGCGGAAACGAGCCGCGTCTCCCCTAGCCATGCTCCCCAAAAACCTCGCAATCCTCCTAGTCTGTGCCGTTCTCCCCGCCTGCGGCGCCAGTCAGCACGCGGCGCCGGTAGCACGCGCGGGCTCGGCGGTCGCAAACCAGGCGAACGAGGCCGAAGACCTGGCGCGACGCGGTAGGGAGGCGGCCGCTGCCGGAGACGCGGTTCGCGCTGAGCAGTACCTGGCGCTCGCGATCGAGAGAGGCGCCAAGGGTGCCGACCTCCTGCCGACGCTGCTCCGGGTCTGCCTCTCGAGCTCGCACCTGCGCGCCGCGCTCAATCATGCGCAGCCGTTCTTGGCGCGCCACCCCGACGACGACCAGCTCCGCTACCTGGTCGCCTCTATCCACCTCAGCCTGGGCCAACACGATGAGGCAAAGGCAACGCTCGAGCTGCTGCTCCTCCGCAAGTCCGACCACGCCGATGCCCACTACCTGCTCGGTGTCGTTGAGTCGGAGTCGAACGTAGACAGCGCTCGCGAGCACTTCCGCGCGTACCTCGAGCACGCGCCGAACGGCAGGCACGCTCCGGAGGTCAGGAGTCGGCTGTCGGAGCTGCTGATCCGCGAGCGGCAGGCGACGAGCGCTCCTGCCGAGCACGCTTTCTTGGCCGAGCGCGGCCCGCAAGAGCCTGCACTGGCGCCGCCGCCCAGCGGCAACTGGCTCGACCTTCGGGCGCCGCGCGTCACGACGCCGCAGTCCACCGGGAGGGCGGAATGATTCCGACGCCCATCTTCGAGACTGCCCTGCGTGGGTTCCTCTCGCCGATCCTTCCCCTGCTGGAGGACGAGGCCGTCACCGAGGTGCTCATCAACGGGCCGTCGGAGGTGTTCGTCGAGCGAAAGGGCACGCTGTCCAAGACGGAGCTCCGCTTCGCCTCGGAGGAGAGCCTCCTTTCTGCGCTGCGAGTGATCGCCCAGTTCGTTGGCCGCCCCTTCGACGCCAACCACCCGATCCTCGAAGGGCGATTGCCGGATGGATCACGCGTCGAAGCACTGCTCCCCCCCATCGCGCCGGATGGTCCGTCTGTGGCGATCCGCCGGTTCTCGAAAGATCGGCTCACGCTGGGTCGGTTGCTTGAGCTCGGCGCCATGACGCACGATGCCGCCGAGACCTTGCGCGTGCTGGTCGAATGCAAGCGCAACATCGTCGTCGCGGGAGGCACCGGTAGCGGCAAGACCTCCCTGCTCAACGCCATCTCGAGCCTCATCCCTGCCGGTGAACGAATCGTCGTCCTCGAAGATGCTCGCGAGCTGCAGCTGCAGCGCGAGCACGTGGTTCAGCTCGAAGCGCGCCCCGCTGACGCACGCGGGAAAGGCCAAATCACGATTCGCGACCTCTTCAAGGCGACCCTCCGCATGCGCCCTGACCGCATTGTCTTGGGCGAAATCCGCAGCGGCGAGGCGCTCGACCTCGTGCAAGCGATGACCTCTGGTCACGGCGGTTGCCTGACGACGGTGCACGCCAGCTATCCCATCGACGCCATGAATCGGCTCGAGACCATGGCCCTGATGGGCGGGGTCGAGCTGCCCCTGGTAGCGCTGCGCGCGCAGCTCGCTTCAGCAGTCGACTTCGTGGTGCAGACCGCTCGCCTCCGCGACGGCCGGCGACTTGTTACCCACGTCACCGAGGTCGCTGGCGTTGACGCGGAGCATGGGTACCGACTGAAGGACTTGTTCGTAGCCATGCCTGCGCGACAGCCCGACGGCTCGAGCCGACAGGTACTGGAGCCTACCGGCGTGCTGCCGAACTGCCTGCCCTTGATTCACGCCCACGGGCTCAACCTTCCCCCGGGCCTCTTGGAAGTGGCGCGCCGAGCCCGAAACGAAAGCGGAGCAACCTGATGGACCTCGCCGAAGATCCCACCCTGCCTGACCTCTTGAAGAGCCCTCTGTGGCTCGAAGTTCGTCACAAAGATCTGACCTGGCTCTTTGAGCTGAAGGCGGGCGAAGAGCGCGCCGTCGTCGTCGGGTCGCAGCACCGCGCAGACGTGTGCCTTGCGCGCCCAGGCATCGCCTCCATGCACTTCCACTTCGAGCGCGAGGGCGATGCCATCATGGCCATTCCTGGCTACCGAGCGGAGCTCCGTGTCAATTCGGTGAAGGCGCTCGAGCCTTATCCGATCCGTACCCACGCGACGGTGGAGTTCTGCGGTGCCTCACTCGAGGTCACGACGCACCGCCAGCGACCCTCGCACCTTGAGCTCACTGCGTACGCAGACCGCTCCAGCGGGCTCGACTACCTGCAGTCGCTGCCCGAGAATACGGATCCGACCGGCATCGCCGCGACCGCGGTTTCAGGCGTCTCGCCGGTGAGCCAGGACACGCTTCAAGTGGTCCGCGCGGCCTTCGTCACCGAGCGCATCGTTCGCGAGCCCGCGGCCGACGCGGACCGCGCTGTGACGCAACCCGCGCCCCGTGGGCCGGTTCTGGGAGCGCCGCTGGGTCCGCAGGGGACGGTCATCATGTCGCGCGCAGAGCTTCGCGTTCCCGAAGGGGAACTGGCCGAGCCCTCCCCATGGTCGCAAGCACACCTGGGGAACACGGAACCAATTCCTATGGCCGCGCTGGCAATCGAGGCGAGGAGCGAGCGAGCTGCCACGCCCGACTCCACGCCTACACGTATCGAAAGCCCTGCCGCTAGAAGGTCCAAGCCACCGGGCCCTGCCGCGCCAGCACCAGCACCGGTAGAGGCGAGGCTCAGTCCTGTACCTAACCAGCCCACCGTTCTGCCAGCTCAACCGCCGTCGTCTCAGCAAACGACTGATTTCGACGTGGCAGCGGTGGCCCCGTTCTTCGTCACGCCACCGAGCGGCATCCTGAACCGCGCTGCTCCGGCAGCCCCTCCTGTCGCGACTGAGGCGACGCCACCGGCCTCCGTGCGCGCCGCGTCGACTTCGACGGCGTCAGTCTCGCGGACCATCGCCCGTGCGCCCCTGATGCCACCACAGGCTCTGCTCGCCGCCTTAGGCAATGCAGCGCGCAAATCGCCGTTGCTTGTCGCGGCGGGCGCGCTGAGTGGCGCCGTCATCCTCACCCTCGCTCTCATCGGGGCTTCGCGTCTGCTTCCCATGGAGCCGAGCCAGCGCCCCGCGGGACCAGTCGCCGAGGCCTCCGCCGCTCCGCCGAGCGTCGCCCCAGCCGCTGCGCTCACCCCGACCGTGGCGATCGCCACACCGATCGCCACGGCGTCTGCGCAACCGCTCACGAGCTCGGTGACGACTCCGACTTCGGCGGTACCGCCGGGGGGTGCTACCGGATTGTCAAAGGCAGATCCCGACGTTGCGCAAGCCGTGGGTCACCTGGTCGCAGGGCGTCTCGCTGAAGCTCAGCTCGCTTACTCGCGCCTCGCCGCTCGGGAGCCCCAGAACGCCGCCTACGCCGCCATCAGTCGCATGCTCGACCAACGCAGCACGGCACCGTGCAGCCAGAAACAGCCAGCCAAGGGCTGCCCGGAGGTGAGGCCATGAGGCGCGTCGCGCTTTGCCTTTGCGTCCTCGCCAGCCTCGTGGGTTGCGGCGCCGCCAGTCGCCCCGAGCCTACGCCAGACTTCGAGGTGTCATTCCGCGCGTCCACCGATGACGGCATGCCCCTGAGCGGCGTGGTCATCCGAGCCAACCAGGCTCCGCTCGGGATGACGAACGGCGCTGGCAAGCTCACCAAGCGCCTGAAGGGCGCCGAGGGGCAGGTCGCCGAAGTGAGGGCCGTCTGCCCGGAAGCCTACGAGGCCTCCGATCAGGCCCCGCCTGCATTGCGCCTGACCCGCACGCGCCCCTTAGGCAGCGGCGAGCGAGGACCCATCACGTACGACGTCGTCTGCCAGAAGCGCCTGCGCCAGGTCGCCATCGTGGTGAAGAGCGAACGCGGCGCTGACCTGCCGGTCTCGATCGACGGGAAGCAAGTCGGCACGACCGACGCAGCCGGCAACGCCCATGCGCTGGTCGAGCTCGCTCGGACGACCACCGCCGTTCGAGTCGACTTGGACACTTCGAAAGACTCGAAACTGCAACCGCAGAACCCCCAGCGCACGTTCGAGCTCCACGGCCGTGACGCTGTCCTCGTCTTCGAACAGCCCTTTACGCTCGCCTCGCGCGCGGCTCCACGCCCCAGGAGCCAACCCATCCGCCGCCATGTCCCGCAGCGGCTCGACTGATCCGGCCAGCGATGCGGCGAAGAGCCACCGCTTCTCGACCGCCGAGATTTGCCGGAAGTTGCTCGAAATCATCGCCACGCTCGAGCGCCGCCACGCGAGCCACCTCACGAAACAAGACGGCGCGCACCGCCGCGCACCGGGTCCCAGCGCCGAGCTCTGCGCACTCTGCCTCAAAGAGATTTCCGTCGAGGGCTACCTGTTGCTCAAGTTGGACAGGGCCCTTGAGCCTCTAACCCCGCTGCTCCCACCCGACCAGCTCGACCTCGTGCGGGCCTCCATGCAGCAGCGTCTCCGCTCTGATCCGACTTGGGTTCGAGTTGCCGTCGAGCTTCGAGAACGGCTACAGAGAGAACCGGATGGTGACTGCACGGTCGAGGCGGGGAATGACTGGGGATAAAAACTACCATGACCTTGCGGTTGACCTCGAAGTAGCCGTCGGCTTGCTCGACCCCTGGCTCAGCGTCGATGAAGCCTGGGAGCTGCAAACGCTCATCGATCTCGGCCACCACGCCACCGCAAGCGACAAGCTGTGGGAACTCGCCAACGCTCGCGGAGCGATGGAAGCCGTCGCCTTCCTCGCCGAGGTGCGAGCTCGCCGCGGCGGATAAAGACGTGATGGCGACTGACGCCACCAGGAACAGCTTCATCGTCGGCAAGCGACCGCGAATGCATGTAGTCTCTATGAGAGGATGAAAGCCCCGCGCTGCCCAGACTGCTCGTCCTCGCAAGTGCGGCGGATCGTGTACGGCGAGCCTGGTCCGGACCTCTGGGAGCAGGCGGAAAAGGGGCTGGTCACGTTGGGTGGTTGCCTTCTCGAGGCCGAAAGCCCGAGCTGGGACTGCGCTGATTGTGGCAATCGGTTCGGGACGCAGCGCAAAGGATCCACCAACCAGCAGCCAAGAAGCCGGGAAGACTGGATGAAGCTAATCGAGACCATGGTCCCGGCGCCAAGTCATCGAAAGACCAACGGCATCATTACGGGCGGCGACCCAGTGACGGTGCTCGTTCGCGTCGCTGACGACGGCATCCACGTGCTCGAGCCCGAGCTGGTGTGGGAGGGCCCAAGCGTGCCGGTCGAGAGGGCAACCCCGTTCGCGAAAGTGCCATTGCGCGCCGCCGCGAGTCGCGTTGCAGAACTGGTCCTGATGGCGAGCTCAAAACGGCTCTCGCGCTACCGATGGTGTCCTCGGTGTCGCCGCGTCCACGAGCCGGAACGCATGCTGAAATCCGTGTGTCACGGCTGCGCCGAGAAGGTGCTCGGGGTGGTGTTCTGATGCTCACCCACCACCTCTCCAGTTTGCAAGACGGGAGGCTAATCGGCTTGCTTCGGGTGGGAGGAGGGGAAGGGCTTGGGGTCTACACCGCGATGTTCGCAGGCGACTTCAGCGTCGTTGTGAGCTGCTCAACCTTGAACGACCTGCTTGAGGAAGACGACGTCGACGCGCTGCCGGTGCGGGTCATGGTCTTCGACGATGAGGTGGCGCGGGACAGCTACCTGGCCGGACTGCAAGGCTTGGCTGCGCTTCCGCCGTGAGGAGTGGCGCTAGGCCACGGGCGCGAACAGCACTCGGACAGCCAAGGTCCGCCAGGAGCTTGACCGCGAAAGGCCGCGGCGGCTCCCTCGAGAAATGCCTCGCCCCTTTCCGACCCAGACCGTCCGCGACCTCATCGGTATCGCGCGGCTGCTCTACCGGACGTGGCGGGCCGCCAATCCCGGTGACACGAGGGCTCCCGGAGCTCGTCGCCATCGGCAAAGACCTGCGCACGGCCGCTACCATCGCCGCCGCCGCCAAGCCCGGCACGCGCCGCTGCCGCCAAGCGTGGGAGCTCGCGGAGGTCGCGACCCAACCGGCTGGGCAGCATCCTCGACGCCTACGTCGCCGTGAAACCGCTCGTCACCTCCGCCTTTCGCGCGGTCGACGAGACCGCGGAGCCGACAGAGCGTGAGGCCAAACGTCAGGCGCGACAGCGACGCTAGGCCGATCCCCACCCGGGGGTGTAGGCGGGCCCAGCGTCACTCGCCGGGCCCGCCCCCTCACTACAACGAATCGCTGCCGCTCGGCGGCGGCTCGATGTCCTCTGGGATGACAGCCTCGAGCACCGCGGCTACGGTACTCAGCCGCTCGGACATGCCGGCCACATTCGCAGCCGTCAGCAGCGCGTGGACGGCCGTAGCCTTGATGCCCACCGCGACTCGCCGCATCTTGTGCGCGCGCCGCTTGGATGATGGTCTTGGACGCCAGCAGATTGATGGCCATCGCGGTAGCGGATGGTCTGCGCTTCGCCTGATGCCCATCGCGTGACGCGCGTGGCGTGGCGCGGCGTGATGGCCATCACGGCGGCGCCGTCGCGAGGCACCGCCGTGATGGCGTTCGATCAGTCGAATCGCAGGAGCGTCTCGGCGACCCGTGTGACGACGTCGTGGTCAACGAGCTT
>JAEYWK010000012.1 GCA_023431345.1 Pseudomonadota bacterium | reverse complement strand
CCTGTTGCAGGCATCAACAAATGTCCAGGTCTGTGTTAAAGTACCGCCACATTCTGTGTATGTGCCGCTTAGGACACCTAAGACTTCTCCTGTGATTGAACATCCACCTAGTCCTGAATTTGAATACTGAAGATAAGATGCAGCAAAAGTTGTTGCCTCATTGCATGAAATTTCAATATTGGCCGGAGGATTAGTAAATGATGCCTGTGGAGCAGGAGTCACTGTGATAGTCTGGATGTGCTGGATTTGTCTGTTGCAGTCATCAACAAATGTCCATGTTTGTGTTAAAGTACCGCCACATTCTGTGTATGAGCCGGTTAGGACACCTAAGACTTGTCCGGTGATTAAACATCCACCGAGTCCTGCATTTGAATACTGAAGATTTGATGCAGCAAAAGTTGTTGCCTCATTGCAGGTGATTGTGATATCTGTTGGAGGATTAGTAAAGGAAGCTTGTGGAGAAGGGGTTACGGTTATTGTTTGAGTGTATGCTATTGTTTGGCCTGCCGGATCTGTATAAGTCCATGTTTGAAGGACTGTTCCTCCACATTCGGTATAATTGTTCGTGATTACTCCGGTAACTGAACCAGAAAGTGCACATTGGCCGGTTATACCATTAGAATAGCTAAGCGAGACCGGTACAATACTTGCCGCGTCATTGCAGCTTACCGAGTAATCTGCCGGAGGATTAATCCAGGAAGGAGTAGGTTTTGGACTTACAGATAAGGTCAGTTCATCTGTGACTGAGCAAACGTCATCACCGTTGCCACTTATTGCTGTGAAAGCAATAACTGCAGAACCATCATAAACATGAATTTCAGTTGTTAATTCTGAGGGATCAAGAATAACGGGTGCCTGAGTTCCTGTATATGAAACAACCGACCAATTAGTTGATTGAAGTGTATAACCCATAACAGGGTTAGCCTGGCCAGTAAGTGAGAAAGTTGTAAATTCACCTTCATCACATAATGTCTGATCCACACCTGCATTGGAACTTCCAATCATTAATGACTGAAGTTGAATTGGTTCAATAAAATCTTGTAAGTTAGCTTCTAATGATTGTGAAACTTTAGTTTTTATAAATAATGTGTTAATCGCGGTATTCATACATGGAATTACAGTTCCAATGAATGTTGAAAGGTTAATAGCTCCCTCAACATAAGTATTTGCGGGATAAGAATTCCCACCAAATACAGGATAAGTAGAAGGTATAGCTGTAAGATTTTCAGCAGCAAATGCAATTGAAGAGAGATCTCCGGTATATAATACATATTGATATGTTCCAGGAACTGAGGTTGACTCCTGCCATGTCCAAATCTGGAAAGTTGTGGTTCCATTTCCAAAATTTGCAGTTACAACAAAGTCGCCCACTGTCCTTCCGCCTTGAGGTCCGTTAGTGGTGAACGTACCGTTATCATTCATTACAACTGAATTTTGCAAAAATTCAAAGTCAAGGTATGATTCACCACTTGATACTTTCCTGTCAGCTGAGAAAATTGCCCACTTATCACCGGTTGCAACATCCACAGTTAAGTGAAGAAATGCACGGTTAATATCGCTTTTGCCATTGGCATTCTGCATTTCCCATTTAAAATTATTAGGATTATCGTATATCTTGCCACCTTTAAAGACATTATCCAATGCTGGTGCAAAAGCATCATTCAGACTAAAAGTCATATAAGGATTAACGGGGCTTGCATCAGGATTTAAAACAAATCCGCCGGCAGATGCCGAGCCTTGAAGCCAGTCTCCGGTAGTTGACGTGGCATCCAGATTCCCGTCAATAGCAAATCCTCCGGTAGGAGGATAAATGTTTGCGGTTCCCGGTGTCTGTGCAACTGAAACTTCAATATTGACCAGTATTAAACTTAGATATACTAATAGTAATCCGATTAAACTGATTCCTTTCCCCTGATAAAGTAATTTTTCCTTCATAATACTTTATTGTTTGATAGCAATTTTCTTACGCTGAGGTAAGATTCCTTGATTAAATAATAAAATGTAAATTTTCGTTTCCCTTGTTATCTGCAGGTGTCCTGTCAGAGATCTTTCACTTTAAAATGTGATGTTGTTCTTTCCCCCCAGAAAGTTCATTCATCACTATGCGAATGATACATAACTCGATGCCAACAAAATTATATTGGCTATTGCACCAGCACAATACGTTTAAATACTACTTTTTTTGTAAAAAATTTATAGAGGCAATACGTATTTTTACGTATACGGCTGAGTAATGCATACACTTTTATATTTAAGAAACCTTAATGTGTCAGGAAGTTTTACAAAGGATTCTAATAATAGGTAATGTATTGATTATTAGCTTAATTAATAAACTTAGACGATATGACTTTTTGTGCCAAAATTATTTTGCATTGTCCCAATTTGGCACCTCAATCCCAATATTATAAAATTACTATGAGGGAATATACGTAATTCGTGTTTTTAGGCTTTAAGATGAAAAGTGATAAAAAAGAGGGGAAGTCTCCAAAATGGAAACTTCCCCGGGGAAACGTATTAAAAGGAAAAAGGGGGCTAATTGAATTTTTTAAATTTCTTTCTGTTCTTTGCAATTATCAAAGAAGCCCTGTTTCAGGTCGGTAAGCTTGATTTTTTGTCCGTTTTTGTATGCTTCCAACGGCTCAAAATCTTCGCTCTGACCTTCATAGTTTATTCCGGTAATCTTGATCTCGGTGCGCCTGTTGCTCTGATGTTCGGCTTCTGTACATTCAACGCCGTCAGAACATTTGTTTACAAGCTGGGTCTCTCCATAACCT
>JAEYWK010000048.1 GCA_023431345.1 Pseudomonadota bacterium | reverse complement strand
TCGCGGGGGGGGGGGGGGGGGGGGGCCCCCCCCACGACCCCGTTGCGCAGCCCGAACCGTTTGACAGTCGGGATTCCGTTGCTAGGTTCAATACCTCTCGCTTGCTCCCCGTGCCTTCGGCGCGACGGGTGCAGCACATCACCCTGGCAGTGGTCGCCAGTGCCGCTCGGCGCGTGGCAGATCCACTGCTCACCAAGCAACGACCGGCTAGTTGGGGCCGGCCGAGAAGGGACGAAGACCATGAAGCTGGTGATCGAGGGGCGGGCCGGTACGCGCATTTGCGATTGGGAGAGCTTCGCGCTCTTGCGCGACAACGTGCAGCACTACATCGAAGGGGGCGCCCCGAGCGCGCGCTTCGCCGCCATGCACGAGATCGAGCGCGCGGTAGACGAAGGCGAGCACCTCGTTGATGCATCGCGTCTCCGCGGTGAAGTCTTGCGCGCCTGGACCGCCTTGTGGAAGGTGCGCCTCGAGGAGGCTGCCATCAGCCTGCGCACGCGAGCGATCATGACTGGCAGCGCCGAGCCATCCCCCTGCCGCGGCACCGTGCCTGCGCACCAAGTCGGCTGGGCGCTGCCCGTGCAGGGCCACACCACCAGCCCCGTCCCCCGCGCCGCGCAGACCTTCATCCGCGCCATCTTGGCTCTCACGCCAGACGCCGTCGATGGTGAGCAGCTGCGCATCAAGTGCATCAAGCGCGACCCAGCGATCGAGCGGCAGAGCGCGGAGGTGCAGGGTAGTCAGTAGGGGTACGAGCGCGCTCGGATGGAACGAGAGCTGCTTTCGCCGCGGCGTTTGCTAAAGCAGCAGGATGGGCCCTGCGCGGCGGCGGTTTTGGGGTAAAAGCAAAGCTTCATGAGCTCGAAATGTCGTCGCGCGTGCCTGCCCTTGTTGACCACCTTGGGCTTGTTCAGCTCGCTCCCTGCCCACGCGGCCCAGTTGACCACCGTCAACGGCTGGAACGGCGGGGTGAGCCTGCCGTCGGACGTGACGATGTCTATCTACGTTCCGGACAAGCTGGCGGCGAACCCGCCCCTAGTTACGGTCATTCACTACTGCGGCGGAAGCGCCTCCGCTGTTTTTGGCCAAGCCAAGGACATCAAAGCCGCCGCTGACAAGTACGGCTTCATCATGATCTTGCCCGCGCAGACGCACGCTGGCGGCTGCTGGGATGTCTCCTCGAAGAAGAGCCAGACGCACGACGGAGGGGGAGACACCCACGCCATCGCTCAGATGGTCAGGTTCGCGATCACGCAGTACCACGCGAACGCGGATCGCGTTTACGCCACGGGTGATTCCTCCGGCGGCATGATGACGCAGCTGCTGATGGCCGTTTACCCGGACATCTTCAAGGCGGGCTCCGCATTCGCCGGTGTGCCAGCCGGCTGCTCCAACGTCTTCGACGGAACGGGCCTCTGCGGCTTGCCAGCTCAAACCGCGCAGCAGTGGGGTGACCGCGTGCGTGCCATGTACACTGGCTACATGGGCCGTCGCCCGCGGCTGCAGCTGGTGCACGGCGACATGGATACGACCATCACTTACAAGAACCAAGCGGAGGCCATCAAGGAGTGGACGAACGTGCTCGCCCTGAGCACCGAGCCGACCACGAAGGTCGACGCCGGTCTGACCCTTGGCACTCACCAAGCCAAACGCCAACAATGGGTGGACTCGTGCGGTTACGTCGCCCTTGACGTGTTGACGTCTGTCGGCGGCGATCACGGCCCCTCGGATGCGCTCTTTCAAGGCAATTTCGTGCTGCCCTTCTTGGGGCTCGATAGTCAAGCGGCCGTCGACGCGGCGGTCGATCCACAGATCACGAAATGTGGCAGCGGTAGCGGCGGAGAGGGCGGCAGCGGTAGCGGCGGAGCGAGCGGTAGCGGCGGAGCGAGCGGTAGCGGCGGCAGCGCAGCTGGTGACACTACGGGCGGCACCCCCGCAAGCGGGGGCACCGACGCGGCCGGCGCATCGAATGGGGGCGGGGCTGCCGGCGTCGGGGTCGGCGGCGCGGGCGGTAGCGGCGGGAGCTCTGCGCCAGGCGCGACCGGCGGAACGCCCGGCAATGCTGGCGGTAGCCTCGCCGGCAGCGCTGGAGCTGCTGCCAGCGGAAATCCGAACGGCGCCGAGGCGTCCGACAGCGGATGCTCGTTCGGCGCCTCCCGCGCTGGCACATCCACCGGCATGTTGGGCCTCGCGCTAGCCTTGCTCTCCCTGCTGTCCCTGCGCCGAAAGGCGTGCTGAGCGCCGCGCGGTTGTCATGACGCCGTGGCCAGCCCACCTACCCGAAGAGTTGTCCTTTCTGCGGATTGTGTGGCAGCGCTCGGGGGTCGATGCGGCTGCTGCTCCACCTCCTGCCACTCCTGGCCGGCGCGCTCCTGGCCGGTTCCGCCTACGCGGCTCCCAAGGCGCGCGCCGACGGGGCGTGTCCGGTCGAGCGCCCCGAGGCCCAACGCGCCACCGTGCACAGTCACCGCGTCGTGCGTGGCGAGTCTCTCAGTGGCATTGCGGCTCGCTATGGAACCTCAGTGAAGGTGCTGCGGGCTGCCAACGGGCTCGATTCCGAGACCATCAAGGCGGGGCAACGTTTGGTCGTCCCGCTGCGCCTGCGCCCCGGCGGGGGTGACGACTGGCTGCGCTACGCCCGTTCGCCGAAGCAGCGTGGGTCACTCCACCTCTACACCTACACGTCACGTTTCCAGGGTCGTGTGCTGGCCGACGGCCGCGTGCTGCCGGACGCGCGCCGCGCGATTTCTGCGCTGCTGGGCGCCAAGGGCACGCGTCCGCCGATCTCCGAGCGCTTGCTGCGCGCGCTGGTGCGGGTGAGCGATACGTTTGGCGGCCGCCCCGTGCGCGTCGTCAGCGGCTTTCGCAAACGCTCGTTTTACAGCGACTCGCGCCATACGCGCAGCGAAGCAGTCGACTTCAGCATTCCCGGGGTGCCCAACGCCGCCCTGCGCCAGTACCTCTTGCTGCTCGAGGACGTCGGCGTCGGCTACTATCCGAATTCGTCGTTCGTCCATCTCGACGTCAGGTCTTGCCCGATCCAGTGGGTAGACTACGCAGGACCGGGCGAAGCTCCCCGACGAAAGCTGCGAAAGCGCCACGTAGCCAAAGCTACGAGCAAGCCGAGCAAGCCGCCGGGCAAATCGAAGCGCACACCCGAGCGCCAAGCGAAGTCCGGCAAAGCGCAGCCCGCCCAAGCTGCGGTCGAATAGGCGCCGCAACGCCGTGGTGAGCGCGCTCAAGCGCAGGGCACGCTGCTAGCTGAATTCAGGGCTCCTGCGATTCCACCGGTCGAGCCAGGAGCTCCCCGAAAAGGCTGAGGGCGATCAGCGACGCCGGCGAGCACCGGCGAGCAGCGCCAGGGCGGCGAGCGCCAAGATGGCTGGCGTCGTGCGGGAGGGGGCGCCCACGACGGTGCAGCTGCAGCCGCCTTCGTCGCTGCCGTCGTTGCTTCCGATGGCAGAGCTACCGGCCGTACCGCTACCGCCAACCGGGCTACCAGCCGCGCTCGTGGTGCCGGCGGTGGGGGCGCCGCCGCTGCTCGGGACGCCTCCGCTCGGCGTACCAGCGGTGCTGCTCGCGCCGCCGCCGCCGGTGGCCGCGCCCGCGGTCGTGGCACCGCCGTTTCCGCCGTCCGCTCCGCCCGCGCCGCCGCTTCCGCCCGAGGTGGCGCCGCCGCCTGCCGCTCCGCCCGCTCCGCCCGTGGCGGCACCGCCAGCTCCGCCCGCTCCGCCCGCTCCGCCCGAGCCTTCGACGCCAAAGTCCTTGTCGAAAGCGACGCCATCGAAGGGCACCACGATGATCTTGGTGCCGTGATTGGTGCCCGGCAGAACTTGGTTGTCTTTGTCGACGTCAGCCACGGCCCACGTGATGTGCGTGGGGTGGCCATCTTGTAGCACCACGCCCGGCCGCTCGATCTTGTACCACTGCGAGCAGGTGGTGGTGCCCTCGTAACAGAACATCTTCTGGTACTCGCGCGGAGACCAGGCGTACCCGTTATCTTTCCAATTGATCCCGTCGGGGGAGTACACGTGCCAGCCGACGCGATCTCCGGAGCCCGAATAGATGACGTGGTAAACGCCCCCGCTCCGCCAAATGTGCGGATCTTCCTGCCAGATGTGCGTCGGATTGGGCACGTTCGGGATCGAGGTTCGCTTGGCGTAGATGCTGCCAACGACGGGATTGCCCTGCGCGTTCTTGTCGTTCTGCGGATAATCGCACTTGGGCGATTGCTTCACGTACGTGCCGCAAAGCGTGTCGGAGATCGCGATCGTCCCGTTGCGCTCGACGATTTGGTACTTGCCGTCGTGGCGCGGGATCAGGCTGATGTTGGAGGCACCGATCTGGCTCGTCGGTTTGCAGCTCGTCCAAGGGCCGTCGAGCGAGCTCGACTTGTAGATCGTGAACGGCACCGTCTCGCTGACGACGACCGCGTACTCGCCGCCGGGTAGCTCGAGCGCCGTCACGTTGTGGCCTTTGTGCGAGCCGTTGTCGTCGTAGACGAAGCCTTTTCGCACGTAGGGGCCGAGCACGTTGGTCTCGCTGACGGCGTGGTAGGCGTCGGAGTTGAACCAGCCCGTGCCGAAATTGGTGTTCCCCGAGAACGTGCTCAGGAACATGTGATATTTGCCGTCCTTGGCCCGGATGATCTGGCCGTCCCAGTAGTAGTAGTCGGGGTGCACGCCAGCGCCCTTGGCGCTCTCGATGCCGTTGGATAGGTCGCGCGGCACCACTCCCGGCTCGCCCCAAGTCGCCGAGCTCAGCGGCGCGACGATCGGCGTCGGCTTGAGGTAGTCCATGAACGGCTTGGCGCTCGCGCTCTCAGCGAAGCTGGCGCCAGCAAGCAACGTGGCGACGCCGAGGCCAGCGCGGACAACGGAACGGGATGAGCAAAGGGCGGGGGAGGAGAAGCAACGCACGCTGCAAAGATACGCTCAGGCTGCGTCCGGCGCTTGCAAAACCAGTTTACGATTTGTAAAAGCTGCGCACACCGGTGTTCGTGTCGAACGAGCCAGCGCCGGGTCGTCGCCAGTCCACACTCGACACCTCGAAGAGTCCGCTGGCCACTGAAGCCAACTTCTGGCCAAAAGTCGCCGCCGATGCATCATTTCGCGTCCTTCTTGGGCACTAAGCTCATGCTGCAGATAGGGCATTTGCCTGGCTCCGAGCGCACGATCTCCGGATGCATAGGGCACGTGAAGGCGGCGAGGCGCGCCGGCTCGCTCGCCTCCTTGGCCGACTCGCCCAGCTCTGCCGGGGCGACGTGCGTTTCATGGCGGTGATGGGCATGCTCGTCGGAGGACGCGGTCTGCTCAGACGCGCCGGGGTCGAGGCCATAGGCGGTGGTCAGTGCCTCGGTCCGTGCAACACGGCCGTCGCGGGCGTGCGGGTATCCGGGGTGAGTGAGCGGCAGCTCCAGCTCGGCGCTCGTGCAACCCCCGAGTAGCAGGGAAGCAAGGCCCCAGGCGGCGTGACGGGAGGGGCGGACCTTCGAGGTGAATCGTCGTTGTTGAGTCATGGTTCTTGGCTTTCTCTTCGGCGAAAGAGCTCGGCGCGGAGGCGATGACGCCCCCGCGCGAGTCATCACGCCGCCGGTCGCGACTCGTAGCCTGCGTCCGCTAGAGCTTGAATCAGGCTGTCAACAGAAGTGGCCGGCTCGTGGCGGACGAGCACTTTGCCCTCCTTGAGACGAACGTCCACGTTTGACACTCCGTCGAGCTCCTTGAGCGCGACGCCGACGTGGTGGACGCACGACGCGCAGCTCATGCCTTGAACATCCAGCAGGGTTTCTTTCTCGGTCATGGGGCTTTCCTTGAGGCCTGCTACGGGCCTTCGACATGCAGACGCAGCAAGCTCCGCCGCATTACAGCTGCCTCGCGCCTCCCGCGAGTGTAATGCTGAGGCGCCCCTGCGTCGGCGTAGGTAAGAGGCAAAATGAGTACGTCCGAGCTTTCCCCGCCCACGCCCGCAACCGTCCCGACCGAAACGTCCGAGCTTGCGATCGCCGGGATGACGTGCGCGGCTTGCGTCGGCCGAGTGGAGCGAGCCCTACGCAAGGTGCCCGGCGTGCAAGATGCCACGGTCAACCTGGTCACCGAGCGCGCCACGGTGCGCTTCGAGCCTAGCGTGGCCAACGTCGAGTCGCTCGTCGCAGCCGTGAAGAAGGCGGGTTACCAAGCCGAGTCTCCAGGCGCCGTGGCCGCCCCGAACCCTGTCGCCGAAGAGGTTCAGCAGGTTGAAGATCCCAGCTCAGGAGCCAGGCCTGACCGGCGCCCCGAGCAAGCGCAGCTGCGCCGTGAGCTCCAGCTGGCGGTAGCCTTCACGGTGCCGCTCTTGGTCCTCGCCATGTCGCATGGCCTGATCCCCGGCAGCGACGGGGAGCTCGGGCGCGCCCTTCAGCTGGTCTTGGCGACGCCGGTTGTTTTCGGGCCAGGGCGGCGCTTTCTGCTCCCCGCGTGGCGGGCGCTGCAGCACCGCGCCGCGGACATGAACACGCTCGTGAGCATCGGCGTGCTCGCGGCGTGGGGCTACTCAACCATCGCCGTTCTCGCGCCCAGCCTCTTCCCCCGCGCGGAGCACGGAGCTCGGCCTCACATCTACTTCGAAGCCGCGGGGGCGATCATCACCTTCGTCCTTTTCGGAAAATATCTGGAGTCGAAGGCGAGAGGGCACCTTTCGGATGCGGTGCGTGGCCTGGTGTCGCTGATACCGGAGCACGCTTCGCGCCTGGCTCCGGACGGCTCGGAGCAACGAGTGCTCGTGAAGACGCTGCAGGTGGGGTCCCTCGTCTTGGTGCGACCGGGAGAACGCGTTCCCGTCGATGGGCAGGTCGTGAGCGGCAGGTCCGCCGTCGACGAAGCCATGCTCACGGGCGAGAGCGTACCCGTGGACAAGTCGCCTGGCAGCGCTGTTGCCGCAGGCACACTGAACCAAAGCGGCGCTATCCGGGTCCGTGTGACACGAATCGGTCGTGACACGGCGCTCTCGCGCATCGTTCGAGCCGTGGAGCAGGCCCAAGGCTCGCGCGCGCCCATCGCCCGCTTGGCTGACGTCGTGAGCTCCTACTTCGTCCCGATCGTCGTCGGCATCGCGGTCGTCACGTTCATCGTTTGGTTGGCTATCGATCCGACCGCAGGCGGATTCGCCACTGCCGTGCAGCACTTCGTCGCGGTGCTGGTGATCGCCTGCCCCTGCGCGCTGGGCCTGGCCACGCCTGCCGCGGTCGCGGTGGGGACGGGTCGGGGCGCAGAGCTGGGGATTTTGATCAAGGGCGGCGCGGCCTTGGAAGCGGCGAGCCGCGTCGGTGTCGTGCTCTTCGACAAGACCGGCACGCTCACCAGCGGCAAGCCGCAGCTCACCGAGCTTCGCAATACTTCGACGCTGAGCGATGCTGAGCTCCTCTCGCTGATCGCCTCCGTCGAAGTCGAAAGCGAGCATCCAGTGGCTCGCTCGATCGTGGCTGGCGCCAAAGCTCGGGGCACTGCGCTTCGCTCGATCACGGATTTTCGCACCGACGCCGGCCATGGCGTCGAAGCTCGGGTCGAGGCGCACCTCGTTCGAGTCGGTACGGCAGCTTGGATGAAGCAGGCCGGAATTGACGTCGCCGAGCACGAAGCTATCGCCGAAGAGCTCGCTGAGCTGGGCCGAACTCCGTCCTTCGCGGCGGTCGATGGCCGGATCGCTGGAGTCGTGGCGGTGGCCGATTCGGCGGCCCCGGACGCGAAGGCGACGGTGGAGCTCCTCGAGCGTGATGGCCTCGAAGTGGCGATGGTCTCGGGCGACCGTCGCGGCACCGCCGCCGCTGTCGCCGCCGAGCTCGGCATCCAGCGCGTCTTCGCGGAGATGCGCCCCGAGGATAAGTCACGCATCGTGGCTGAAGAGCGCGCCGCCGGAAAGATCGTCGCCATGGTCGGAGATGGCATCAACGACGCGCCGGCCCTGGCTGCCGCCCACGTCGGCGTAGCGGTCGGCAGCGGCACCGACATCGCCGTCTCGGCTGCTGACATCGCGCTGCTCAGCGGCGGAATCGGCAACCTTCCCACCGCGCTCCGCCTCGCGCGCGCCACCCTGCGCACGATTCGACAGAACCTATTCTGGGCGTTCGTTTACAACGTGATCGGTATTCCGATCGCGGCCGGGGCCCTCTACCCCCTCACCGGCTGGACCCTCTCTCCCGTCCTCGCGAGCGCAGCCATGTCCCTCTCGAGCGTCTCGGTGCTCTTGAGCTCACTGCGGCTCAAGCGCTTCGGTCGCTGACTCGCTCCGCGATCACCTTCCCCTCTGAAAACCCTGGCAACTGAGTGGGCAGGCGGGATAGAAAATCCAGTCGTCTCCGATGGCACCGGCAGACCAGAACGCGCACCGATGAGTGAGTATCAGTGTTACGAGCTCGTCGCCCTCGAACAGCCGTTAAACGCCAAGCAGATGGCTGAGCTACGCGCCATCTCGACGCGCGCCGAGATCTCACCGACCCGGTTCTGGAACGAATACCACTGGGGCGCCCTCAAGGCCGACCCGGCGAAGCTCATCGAACGCTACTTCGACGCGCACCTGTACTTCACGAGCTGGGGCACCCATCGGCTGATGCTGCGTTTGCCCAAAGGTCGCGTCGACGTCAAGGCGGTGAAGCCTTACTTCGCGGGCGGGCGTGCGGCACGTTTCATCAGCAAGGGTGAGCACGTGGTGCTCGACCTCACGAGCGATACTGAAGAGCCCGAGTACGACGAACAGAGTCAAGGCGCGCTCGCCGCACTGGCTCCGGTGCGTGCTGAGTTGATGCAGGGCGACTTGCGCCCGGCCTACCTCGCCTGGTTGCTCGCTGTTCACGCGGAAGACGTGGGCGACGATGCTGTCGAGCCGCCGGTGCCGGCCGGGCTCGCCGAGCTGACCGCGGCGCAGGCGGCAATGGTCGAGTTCCTGCGTATCGACGTCGATCTGGTCGCGGCGGCGGCGAGCGGGAGCGCCGCCCGAGCGAATGAGGCCGAGCCGTTTCGCCGATGGCTGAGGGGCCTCTCAGCTAGGGATAAGGACGCATGGCTGAACCGCGCTGCAGAGGACCCAGGTCTTGCCCTCGGTGGCGAGCTCTTGCGGGCGTTTCGCACGACGGTCAAAGGCAAGCGCGCTAAAAGTCGCCGTACGGTCGGCGAGATACGCGCATACGCTGGCGAGCAGCGAGCGGAGCGTGAGAAAATAGAAACGGCGCGCTCCAAGAAGGCGATGGCCGCTGCCGAAGCCGCGCGCCGGCGACACCTCGCGAAACTCGCGAGCGATGTGGACGGCGCTTGGATGAACCTCGAGAAGCTCATTGAGGCAAGCGGTTATGACGAAGCGGTCAAGCTCGCGATCGACCTGCGCGACCTTGCCGTTCGCGACAAAAGCAGCGCCGCTTTCGCGAAGCGCTTCGATGCGATGCGCAAGCGCCAGCTGCGACGGCGAGGTTTCTTCGACCGCTGGAAACGCACGAGCGAATCAGGATCGGGAGCTTGGTGAGAACGATGGCTACGAAGGAGAAACGAACAGGAGTCGAGTGGGCGGGGGGTAGGCGCATCCGGTGACGCTCCTGCATCGACAGTTCGAGCTCGAGCAGGGCCTCATCGAGCTTCCGGGAGCGCCACCTCGATCCATCTGGGCGTTCACTTGCCCGACCCCCGAATGCACCTGCCGCACGGCCATCGTGCTGTCGGCCCCAGGCGAACGAGACCCGCTCGCCGAGCGCGGTCGGGCCGTGGCCGAGGTGTGGTTGGGCAACGGGCACTACAGCCAAGCAGCACAAGACCTTCCGGGCGTCACAGCATTCGCAATCGATCTCGACACGCACGTCCTGTCTCCTCCGATTGGCGACCTGCCCCTCGATGCGGCACGTCATCCGGAAGTGCAGGAGGTGGTCAAGCGCATGGACGACGACGTGCTCGACGCGATCGCCCGAGTCTGGCATCGCGGCAAGGGTCAAGAGCTGCCTCCCGAGCCGGGTGCTGGCGGGTCGTCGATCGCGATCGAAGCTTGGCGCCCAGGTGATCGCGTGGCCTGGGATGAGAGCACCGCGTGGCTACGTGGTGACACCTACATCTTCGGCAAGCATAGTTTCGAGGCGGTCGAGCTCTATTGCGTGGAACCGAGCTGCAAGTGCAGCGACGTCATCGTGGACTTCAGTCCCGTAAGTCCGCGAGGAGCCCCCTATCCGGGTCACGCGAAGTTCAACGGCCAAGAGGCCAGGCTCTATCCCGCGCACGAGCTAGGCTCGTCATGCCCGCCGTCTCCGAGAATAGAAAGCGTTTGCAGCGCGAGCTCGCCGAGCACCTCCGAGAGAAAGACCGGGCGGCGCTCGGGTTGCTGAGGGCGAAAATCGCAGCCGCCCGTGTCGAGCGGCGACATCGGCTGAGCGCCGCTCGTCAGACATGCCGCGGCGCGCTCTTGGCACTACGCGAGCGCCAGCGCGAAGAACGTCATCAACTGACGCTCACGCACCGCGCTGAAAGGGAGCAAGGCCGTGCCACCTGCAACGACGGGAAGCAGCGCGCGCGCGACGAAGGCTTTGCGCTCGAGCAGCAGGCTGCGTCCGAGTATCGCAACGAGCGGACCTTCCAGCGGCAAATGCGGCGCGCGACCAAGCCGGGCGTCGAGCGCTCGACGGTGCGCGAGCGTAAGCAGGAGGACGACGACGCCGTCCGCAACAACCTACCGGCAGGGCTTGTCCCCGTCTTCGACAAGCACCGTCGCTCCATCAAGGGGTCCGCGCGCCGCAGCCGAACGGAAGCGTTCCTCGAGTGGGCGGCCGAGAATCCAGACGAGGTGCTGCTGGTGCAACAGGCGGAGGCCGACAAGGCGCTGCACGAGTTGCTCAAGCAGGAGCGCGACATGGGGCGGAGCATCCGGAATTCCCGGCGCTACCAGCAAAGCCCCGAGGACCTGTCACGTCTCCTGGCGGACGTGCCTTTCTGAGGCCTTCAGCCGTTTCGCACACCTTCGGCGACGCTTCCAACCTGCAGCGCGATCTCGCCTGGTGATCGTCCATCTATCGTCAGGATGGCGCCATGCCCGGCTGCCATGAGGTGAAGCACGGTTTGCGCTTCAGTTCCCCGGACCAAGGCGAGAGGGGTGAGCTGCCGTACCGCGAGCTGCGCAAATCCTGCCAATCCTCCCAACATGGGCGAAAAGTGAAGCCGCCGTCCGTCTCGCGTCTCCAGGTCTAGCCACTTCGCGACCGGCCGCCACTCCACCTTTTCGATTTCTGACCATGAGACCCGCCGACGGCGCGACCACGGCGATCGATACGTGATGCCCGTATCATCGTAGTCGTGCCGAACGCCGAAGAACTCACTTGCCAAGGCCAAAACAACCGCAGTGAGGGCGAGCATGGCCATTCCGGCCGGATGCCTCACGCCGCCCAGGAGCGTCACGGTCGCCGCTCCGCCTAGCGCGACGACGGCGAAGCCCTTCGCGACGTTGGAGTACCGGAGCTCGGGCTTGGTAAGGTGGGGTGGGCCGCTCATGGCGCGAAGGGCCCAGGGGACCGCAAACTTCTCCATCATTGACTCAATCCTCGCGTTGTTGTTCCAGTTGCGTCGACGCCGCCGCACAAGCGATCAGCGCGAGCCGTTCGCTCCGTCCGACGAGCCCATGAACGATCGCTGCGACCTGTAGCGCCGCGGCCCGAACCAGTAGCGAGGCTTCGATGATGCTGTTGGGCGGAGCTGCTGGGGTGAGATCGCTGATGCACGCCTCAATGGCGCGTGCGGCTTGAAGCAGTTCCTCGGCATGTTGCGTCGCGCTGCGCAGCTCGGCGACCAAACGGCGGTCATCCAGCTGGACGACGGTCACGGCGAACCGCACTGGATGTCCCAGCCTTCGATGCCACGCTGAAGCTCACGAAGGGCGATGGCTTGACTGTCCACGCCGCTGCTCACATTGCGCGCATAGGTGGCAAGGTTCGCAAGGCGAGCGGTAGTATCCGCGCTGGGGGCGCTCGCCAGCGAGGCGGCCTCGCCAGCAATTTCGCGGACGCTGCCCGCGAGGCGAAGAGCGCAGGATAGGATTTCATTGACCGCGGTCCGCAGCTCCGCCGGCTCCAACAGGGCCTCAGCCTCGGTCTCCCGAAGTCGCGCCACGACTTGTCTCATGTTCCGTTCTTCGGCTGCCATGCCTCCCCGTCGGCCAGCGCCGCCTGGCTCCTGCGTGGATTCGGAGGAGTCGCATCTTTTCGCTGCTCTTTCGGCGCCGGTTGCAGCCGAACCGGCAATGGGGCCGCGACACTTCCGGGAAACCTGAGGTAGACTGCCGAGCAGATGGCAGCCGAGAGAACCACCGCCGCCGCGGCCAGAACGAGCGGTCCGGAGATCAGCGATGAGCTCCGCCAGGTCCAGCTCGGCAGCCTCAGCCTCGACGCATACCTGGACGCGCAAGTCGAGCGGGCGGTCGCTCATCTGAAAAGTCAGGTTACGCCGGAGCGGATAGCTCTCATCAAGGACGTGCTCCGCGATCAGCTCGCGACCAGCCCTGCGCTGGCGGAGCTGATGCGGCAAGCGGGCGTTCCCTCTCCGACAACCAACGACATGCGGTGATGGAAGTCGAAGCGAGCCGAGGGGGCCAAGGGGCCACGTCGAGCAGCGGAGCCGATTCGGCTGACGCTCTCGCCCGTTTCCATGAGCAGCTCGATCTGGTGGACTTGATCGCGCGTCAGCTCTCGAAGTCCATCGGGCGCGGAGTCGAGTTTGACGACCTGCTGAGCGCAGGCAGAGAGGGACTGCTGGACGCTGCGCGCCGCTTCGACGCCGCGCGAGGCATTCCGTTCCGCGCCTATGCAAACCTCCGCATCCGCGGCGCCATGATCGACGGCGTACGGCGCATGTCCGCCCTGCCGCGGCGAGCGTACGAGCGCCTGGCCGCGCTCGAGGCTGCCAATCGACTCGAGCAAGGCAGCCTCGACGCGACGTTTCGCACGTCGATGAGCCCCGGCGAGGCGGAGTCTGCGCTCGCGGACCACTTGGCCCTGGTGGCGACCGGCTGCGCGCTTGGCAGCGTGGCGCAGCTGGCCGAAGTCGGCGACGCGCGCGGCGCCGAGGCCGACTACCAGACGCCTGAGGAGCAGCTGTCGCGCGCCGAGCTCCTGGCTCGTGTTGATGAAGTGCTCTCGGGCTTCGAAGAAGTGCGCGAGGCGCGAGTGCTCCGCTTGGTGTACTTCGAAGGCATGACCATTGAGGCGGCAGCGCGCGAGATGGATCTTGACCAATCGTGGGCCAGCCGGCTTCACACGCGCGGCATGGACCGCTTGGTCAAGCGCATGCGAAAGCTGCTCTAGCGGCCGGCGCCAGGCGCCTTGCCGCTGCTGATAGCGTCGTGGCTCTCCTGTCGGAAGCCGCTTGCGAACGCCTTGGACAACCAAATCGCCAGCTCCATCGCCGCTTCGCCCTCGGCCGTGAGTTCCACATCGCCGAACTTGTTCACGCGCTTGTCGAAGCTGAAGCCGCGCTTCTTCATGTAGCGATCCAGGTCCTCGAAATCGAGCAGCACCGAATGGGCCTCGAAGTGACGGTCGAAGCACCGTCGCAGGTAGATCGGCATCCAGCCTGGGCGCGCGTACAGCCGCCAGGTCTCCCCTTCCGGCGTGCAGAGCAGGTTGAGGACGGTGCTCTCCTCGCTGGCGTTGTCGTTGGTCATGCGGGAACCCGTGGTGAGAGTAGCATGGGACTCTACAGCTTGGCTTGCGGCGGGGTTGAGGGTGAACGGAGCCAGGGACGAAGCGCTGCCTGAAACTCGGCGGCGGTCTGGTGGCGTGCGTCGGGAGCTTCTTCGATGGCCTTGGCGATGACCGCGTCGAGGTCCGGAGGCACCGTGAGCCCCGGAATGGACGAGAGCGGCTGCGGCGCCGCGTGGCCCGCGTCGAGCGGTCCGCGACCGCTCAACATGACGAAGAGCATCACACCGACGGAGTAGACGTCGGCGCGAGCGTCGAGCTTGGCCCCGCGCCACGCCTCCGGGCTCATGAAGCGCGGCGATCCGACCATGGTGCCCGTGATGGTGCGCTGCGCGACGGGCGCGGGCGCCGAGGCGTGCGCCGTCGGCAGCACCCGCGCGATCCCAAAGTCGAGCACCTTCACGAGCCGCCCGTAGCCGCGGGCTTGGTGCAGGAACACATTCTCCGGCTTCAAGTCGCGGTGCACGACCCCGAGCGCGTGGGCCGCCGTCAGCGCGAGCAGCGCCTCGCTGGTGATCGGCACCGCTTCGGTGACCGGTAGGCGGCCCCGTTCCACCAGTTCGTCCCAAAGGGTGCGCCCCTGCAAAAGCTCCATGACGAGGCACGGGCGGCCATCAGCCGAGAGCCAGAAGTCCACGACCTCGACCACGTTGGGGTGATTCAGTCGCCCCATGGTCTCGGCTTCCAGTCGCATCCGATCCGCGTAGGCGGCCAAGTGCGGGTGCAGCACCTTCAGAGCGAAGCGCTTCTTCAAGAAGCTGTGCTCGATGGCCCACACGCTCCCCATGCCACCCGAGCCGAGGAAGCTGAGCGCACGGTACGGCGTATTCTCGAGCAAGGCCGAGATGGCCTCCGGCGAGGGGCCGCTGGAGCCGGGCGGTGAGGGGCGACGCGTCATGGCCTATTTCCCTTATCGGCCTGTCGCCGCTGGCTGCTGCGAAAAATCGACGGGCGGGGGCTAGAGTTGCGTCGTCTCTTCAGTCGGGGCATGTAGGTGCAGTTTTCTTCAGCCTGGGGCGGGCCATCTGTCCGGGGCCAGGCCGGCGAGCCAAGCAAGCGCTCGGCGACCCACCGCCATGTCGAACGATTTCACGCATCCAGCCGCTCTTGCTGTCCGAATGGGTCACTGAATGGCGTCTTCTGCAGCTCCGGGACCCAGCTCCCAGCCAGGGCTCGACCTCTTTGAGGGCACGCCATACCGCACGGTCCAGCGCCTCCGTGCAGGAGGCATGGGTGAGGTGTTCCTGGTGGAGCACCGGACGACGGGGCGCAGAGTCGTCGCCAAGCTGATCCACGCGAAGCTCGCGGCGGACCCTGCACTCATGGAGCGCCTACGCATCGAAGCGCAAGCAGTGGCGCAGCTCGAGCACGAGCACATCGTCAAGATTCTGGCCTTTGAGCAAACGCGCACAGGGCGCCCGTTCCTCGTCATGGAGTACCTGGAGGGTCGAACGCTCGCAGAGGAGATCGCAGCCCGCGGCGCGCTCCCAGTCCCTGAAGCCGTCACGTATGCGGCTCAGCTGCTTTCCGCCCTTTCGTTGGTTCACGACAAGGGGCTGGTGCATCGCGATATCAAGCCCGACAACCTCTTCGTTTGCCTTCGACGTGACGGTTCGCGCTCTCTGAAGCTGCTCGACTTTGGCGTGGTTCGCGTCATGCCCGGCTCCGAGCACATCGAGCCGCTGCCGCACGACTACCGGACGCGCACGGGCGTCGTTGTTGGCACGCCGCGCTTCGTGTCGCCGGAGGGCGCCATGGGGCAGCCCGTCGACCCGCGGGGCGACCTCTACGCCGCAGGCCTCACGCTGTACATCATGCTGACGGGGCGTGGTCCCTTCGATCACCTCGATGGCGAGCAGCTCCTGCTCACGGCGCACGCGACGGAGGATCCAGCGCCGCCATCGCGCCTTTCCCAGGCGCCGGTCCCGGCTGAGCTCGACCGCGCGCTGCTCAAAGCGCTTGCGAAAAATCCGAGCGAACGCTTTCAAACGGCGGAGGAGTTCCGCGCCTACCTGGACCAGGTCGAGGCTTCGCTCCGTCGGCCGGTAGGCTTCCTCGAGACCACGGCCTTCTCGGCGGACGGTGGCGCGCCGCCTCTGCGGTCAGTAGCGGCGGCGACCGCAGAGGCGCCGGCAGCTCCGCCGCAAGCGGCCAGCGTGCTCCCAAGCTCGACAGTCCGGCTCGACCAGCGCCAGCTGCCACCGAACCCGTCGCTCCAATCGTCTCGGACGCGGTATCACTAGGCGGGCATGATAGGCAGCAGCTGCGGTTATCACCGGCTGCAGCTGCGGTCGTCTTCGTCATCGCTCTCGTGATCGCCGGCTTGGCGGCGCTGGGGCTGGTCACGCTCCTCCGAGGTAGCCCGTGAGGCCGCAGATGGCAGAGGACAAGCGCGAAGGCCCTTTGAAGGTCGGCCAGATCTTCATGAGCAAGTACGAGATTGTCTCGCTCATCGGCCAAGGCGGGCACGCTTTCGTCTACGAGGCGCGGCATCGCTTTATGCGCCACGTGGTGGCGCTAAAAATCCTGCATCGCGATGGCGGGGTGAGCGATGACATGCTCCGCCGGGGTCAGGTCGAGGCTCAGGTCCAAAAGCGCATCAAGCACGAGAACATCGTGCAGGTGGACGACGCCGACATTACCGACGATCGGCAGCTTTACATCGTGATGGAGCGCCTGCGCGGTCGCTCATGGCGTGACGCCCTGCTCGACGTGGGGCGCTTTTCGGTTGACGAGGTGCTGGCCCTCGCTGCCCAAGCCGCCGATGGCCTTCATGCGGCGCACGGACACGGGGTCATCCACCGAGACGTGAAGCCCGACAACGTGTTCCTCACCAGGGACAACGGTGTCAAGTTGCTCGACTTCGGGATCGCCAAGGTCGCCGACGTGGCCGCTTGGGCCACGCAGAAAGACATGGTGCTTGGCACCATCTACTACATGAGCCCCGAGCAGGTGTTGGCGAAGCCGCTGACGCCGCGCACCGACATGTACTCGCTCGGCATCATGATGATCGAGGCGCTGCTCGGCGAGCACCCGGTGCCGCGTCTCCTCGGACCAAACGAGCCTAGCCTTTACTCATTCACCCGCATCATCGCGACCGAGTCACTACGACCGCTCGATGAGCTCGACCCACGTATCCCGCGGTACGTCGCGGATCTCATCGCGACGCTTACCGCCAAGAAGGCCAACGACCGCTTGGGCACGATGGGCGACGTCGCCGCCGCATGTCGAGAATGCTTGGCACGCTACGGAGCCGAAGCACGACAGCGCGGAGTCTCGCTCCAAGCGCGCGACCTCTCGCGCGCCACAAAGGCCAGCTCAGGTGTCGAGCTCAAGACCGGAGACCCTCGCCGCGCCATCGCGGAGAACGCGGTCGGCGCGCGCGAAGCCCATGACACCGAGCCCGCGTCGCAGCCCCTTTCTTTTGGAGGAATGGCCTCGGATTTGCTCACGGTGCGACGCGACGCTCCCACCGTCGTGCCGGCGCCCTCCGAACGCCCCACGATGTGGGTCAAGCCTGGCGGTCCGGCGCAAGGGGCAGCCGGCGAAGGGATGAGGACGGAGCCGCTTGGCTCTCCTCGCTCACGGCCCGCACCAGCGCCTCAGGCCGCGCCGCCCTCACCACGACAGGTTGCTGCGCCGGTCTCGACTCCTTCAAGCGGTCGACGTGACAGCGCTGTGCCGAGCGCGCGACCGGTCGCTGCGCCGCTCGCCGCGCCTCTCGTGAAGGCGGCCCCGCCGGTACCTGCCGAGGCGCCGAGCGCCCCGGTGAAGAACCGTGGCTTCACCCTGCAGCGCGCCCTCGTCGCCGGAGCCGCCGTCGGCTTCGTCACCTTCGGCGCGGCTGCGCTGTACCTGACGCGAGCCCAGTCGCCCGAACCCGCGTCGGCCCTCTCAGTCCAACCCCCGACCCAAGCTCTTGAGCAAAGCGTGGCGGCGCCCAGCCCGCCATCGCCCGTCGTGCCCCCGCCGCCCGCAGAAACGGCGGCCGCCGAGCCATCGATGGCCGCCCCATCGGCTGCCCCGACCGTCAGCTCCGCCCCGCAGATGGCGCCCAGCGCCCGCCCTGCGACCGCGAACAAGCCTTCTGGCCGTGCTTTAACGGAGGTGGGGTCTGGCCTACCCTTCGCCGACGAAGGGGCCACCCCTCAACCCAAACCCGCTGCCAAGACCAAGCCCACCGACAAGATGGACGAACGCATGCGCCGGCTGGAGAAGGACCTCGACCAGAAGGCAAAGCCCTGGTGGGAGGGCGAATGATGACGACGCGCGAAGACCCGACCAAGCGCGACCTGCCGAACGCTGCCTCCGCGACGGAGTCAGGCGCCAAAGGTGAGCCGGCCAAGAAGCTCGACCCTTGGCACTTTGGGGCCCACACCGTTCCGCCCAACCTGCGCGCGGAGCTCAGTAACATCGAGCTGCCGGATGCACCTGCAGAGCGGCGCTATCGACCGCAGACCGAGTCGACCGCGCCCGCGGAGAGCCCGAAGAGCTGCGCGTTCCGAAGCGAGACTTTCGTCGCAGCGTGGCGATCGGGCTCGCTCTGCTGGCCGTGGTGGTAGGTGCAGCGGCGGCGTTCCGTCGCTCTGCCGCCGAGACGCAAGAGCCGCAGCTTCCGTCGGCCCCGCAGCCCGCGACGCCGACCCCCGAAGCGCCGACCCATGCTGCCCCTGCCGACCTGCCTGGAAGTCACGTGCCGCCGCAAGCCAGCGCAGCGGAGAAGGTGGCCCCCGCAAGCTCAGCGCATTCGGTCAAGCCGAACAGCGGAAGGGACAAGCCGCGACCTGTTGACGCCGCGCTGCAGCCGGCCAGCGGCCTTCCCGAAATAGCCCCAGTTAGCCCGACCGCCGCCCCGCCCGCAGCTCCAGCGAGCAGTGGCAGGAAGCTTGTGTTGGAACCCCGATGAACTTCTTTAGATCTCGCTCTCGACTCTGCGTCCTCCTGTCTGCTTTGGCCGTGCTGCCTGCTGCGGTAGCCGTAGCCCAGCCAACGCCGGCCGCCAGTGACGACGAAGCGAAGGTGCGCAGCCTCTATCGCAAGGCGGCCACGGCCTTCGCAGCCAGCAAGTATGAAGAAGCGCGAACCCTGTTCACCGAAGCCTGGCAGCTGCGACGCAGCTACGACGTGGCCGCCGCGCTTGGCCAGACCGAGCTCGAGCTGAAGCGCTACCGAGACGCCGCCGAGCACCTCCACTATGCGGTGCAGAACTTTGCCCCTGTCGAGAGTGAGAAGAGCCTCGACGCCTTGAAGGCTGATCTGAAAGCCGCCAAGGCCCGCGTGGCCGAAGTGAAGATTCTGGTGAACGAGCCGAAGGCCGAGGTGCTCGTCAACGGCAAGCTTCTCGGTGCCGCGCCGCTGCCGGCCCCGGTCTTCGTCGAAGCTGGGACCTATCAATTCGAGGCGCGCCTGGGCGCTGACCGAACGGCGCGGAAGCAGACGACGCTCGACGCCAACAACTCCTACACCGTGGAGTTGATCGTGCCCAAAGGTGCGTCGCCCGCGTCGGTGTCCCCGGTGCTGCCCACCTTGGGGGCACAACCGGTACCCACCGATCATCCTGGCAAAGAAGCGAATTGGATACCCACGTACGTAACGGGCGGCCTCGCGATCGTCGCGCTGGGCGTCGGCACGGGCTTCGGACTCAATGCCCTTTCAGCGAAGTCCAAGGCCGAGGATAAGCTAGCTGAAGCGGAGAAAGCCCACGGTACGGCGGGGACCTGTACGCCTGGCAACGGCGGAGGCTCAGGCTACTGCGACGACTTGAAGGATCTGCAAGACGAGCGCAAGAGTTCGAACACGACGGCTACGGTTTCGTTCGTAGTGGGAGGCGTGCTCGCGGCAGCGAGCGTCGGCTCCTACTTTCTGTGGGCTCGGCAACCCGATGGTCGCGAGACCAAAGTGGGTGCTTCGATCGGCGGCGGGGGCGGCAGCCTCTTGGTGCAAGGAACGTTCTGATGAAAACACGCAAGGTGCTTGGCAGCATGACCACCCTTTCTTTCGGCCTCGCTGGAGGGCTGGCGCTCTTCGCGCCGGCCTGCGCCGGCTCGCCGACGGACTGTGACTACGGCCTGTGTGGGGCAGCGGGCAGCGCTGGCTCGGGTGGAAGCGGGAACGACGCTGGGGCCGCCGGAGAACCGACCGCCGGGACGCAGGGCGGCGGTGGCAAAGGAGGCGGCGCTGCGGGCTCCATGTCGGGCGGCTCGAACGGCGAGGCCGGCACGTCGGGCAATGGCGGCGAGGCCGGTGGTGGCGGTGGCGGTTGCGATGTGACGAAGAGCCCCGCCGTAGAACGCTGCCTGGTGAGCGATGAACATGCCGTGTTCGTGGCACCGGATGGTGATGATGCGGCAGACGGCTCGCAAACGGCGCCGCTCGCCACCTTGACGAAGGCTGTGGAGGTCGCGGCGGGCGACAAGCTGGTGTTGGTGTGCAGCGGCACCTACAACGAGCACGTGGTCGTCGATGCCGGGGTGCGTGTCTACGGCGGTTTCAAGTGCGCAGACTGGAGTGCGGACACCGCGAAGCCGTTGTTCAAGCCGACGACGGCAGGGCCTGCGCTGAAGATTGATGCCGTTGATGATGAGGTGCTGGTCGAAGGTCTGGCCTTCGAAGTGGGCGACGCCGTGGTGGCGGGCGCGACGGCACTCACTGCGCTGGTGAACCAGTCGCCCGTGGTGACGCTCCGTGCCGTGAGCTTGAAAGCCGGCAAGGGCAAGGCGGGTGCGAACGGCACGGTGACGGCGTTTACGTTTCCGCCCCGCTCCGAGCTGGATGGGAACAGCGCCGTCGGAACTGCGGGCGGAATGCCGAAACCAATTACCTGCCCCGGTGGTGCGAAGACTACTGGCGGTATAGGTGGCGCGGCTGTCGAAGGCGGCCAAAGTGGAAGCAAAGGAACGCCCGACCATGGTGCGGGTGCCGGGGGCATTCCCGGAAGTTGTTCGCCCAACGGAACAGGACAAGACGGCGCCAACGCACCCGACGCCCCCGCAGCCGACGGCGCCAAAGTGCTCGGCACGCTGACGGCACTCGGCTGGACCAGCGGTTCCGGTGGCGATGGAGCCAATGGCAGCCCGGGTCAGGGCGGCGGAGGCGGCGCCAGCTCAGAGACTGGAGGCGGTGGCGGTGGTGGCGCAGGCGCGTGCGGCGGTGCCGGCGCGAAAGGCGGCCAGGGAGGCGGGGGTTCTGTTGCGCTCGCGGTGCTCGACAGTGTCGTGAAGGTAGAAGCGTCGGCGCTCGTGACAGCGGACGCTGCCGATGGCGGCACCAGCGTCGCGGGGCAGCCGGGCGACAAGACCCAAGGCGGATTCGCGGGAAACGCCGGGCCCGGAGCATGCCAGGGGGGCGGTGGCGGCCTGGGCGGCAACGGCGCGGCGGGCGGCGGCGGCGCTGGCGGCATCTCGGTCGGCATCGTCTGGAAAGGCCTGATGGCACCCACCGTGACCGCCGACACGACCAACACCAACGGCAAGGCCGGCGCGAAAGGTATCGGTGGCGTGCCGGGCACCAACGATGGCGTCGCGGGCGTCGCACAGAAGACTCTCGCCCTCAACTGAAGTCTAGCCATGTGCAGGGACGTATCCAAACCGGGCGGAGGACGCTACGCGTTCGCGCTGCTCGTAGCGACAGCGGTGCTCAGTCAGGGGTCGCTCGCTTTCGCCCAGTCCATAAGCTCCGACCAAGCCACCGCTCCACCTCGCGAAGATCTGGCCGGTCGAACCAGCACCGTGAAGGAGTTGATGCGAGAAGGCGTCGCCGCGTATCGAAAGAAAGACTACGAACGTGCCCGGTCCGCGTTCGCCAGGGCGCTGCAGCTTGAGCGACACATCGAAATTGCCGCGTTTTTGGCAGAAAGCGAGATGAAGCTCGGCTTGTACCGAGAGGCGGCAGAGCACTGGGAATACAACCTGGAACGTGGCGGCGAGGATCGCGAGGAAGCCATGGCGCGGCTTGCGGAATGCAAGAAGCACATCGCGCAGGTCAGCGTCGAGCTCGAGCCAGTTGGCGCCGACCTTTTCATCGATGGCGTGCGAAGCGAGCGACGGAACAAGAGCCTTTGGTTGGCACCGGGGACCTACGCTCTCGAAGCGCGGCAAGGCGACCGTCGCTCCCCGGAGGCCAAGCTGACGGTCGCGGCTGGTGAAGAGCGCAATCTTCGACTCATTGTGCCCGCGGCGATCTCTGTTGCCGCACCTCCGGCTCCACCGAAACCTACGACCGCGTCCTTCGCCGCCCCAATTCCAGCTCACGACGACGGCGTGCAGCCGCGCACAATCGTCGTGGTGAGCGGCGCCGCCCTGACGGTGGCTGCGCTCGGGCTCGGGGTCTATTCAGAGCTCCAGGCACGCTCTGCCGATAGCCGTCTGCAGGAGCTCATCAACCAAGCACGCGCGGAGCGTCCCGTCGGCGCATCCAACGTTTGCTGGCGGAATCCCGAAATGCCTGAGATCCCGTCACAGTGCACCGAGATCGCGGACAAGGCTGACGACACCATCTTGTTCCAGAACCTCCGGACCGCGAGCTTCATCACAGCCGGCGCGCTGGGCGTCGCGACCGTCGCGACCTTCTTCCTCTGGCCGGCGAAGAGCGAAGCCGAACGCGCCCGCCGACCAGTGATAGCCCCGATGATCGGCAGCTACCGCCACGGCGTCCAGTTTCGTCTCCGCTTCTAGCGTCGCGGCGTCCGCCGAGTAGCCGCAGCCTACCTCACGGGTCCTGCGCATCCCGTGTTGAAGTGCCGGCGCCCACGGTCGGGGGGGACGATCCGCAGGCACCAGCGCCGAGACGGCTAACAGGACCGCGAGTCGGGCGCAACGGGTCCCGCCAAGGGCGAGCCAAGGGCGCGTGTTTCCCGGCTCGGCTTGAAAAGTGAGGGCAGCCAACGTTTTCGCGCATCGAACGGTTTTCGCCGACCGACGTAGGAACGATGAAAAAGGCGTACCTCGTCTCTCCGCGGTTCCTCGCTCCCATCCTCGGCACGCTCTTGGCGCTCTCTGGGTGCGGTGACGACGGCAAAGGCAAGAACGGCGATACCGGCGTCGACCCCGCGCTCGGCGAAACCGAATGCACTGACGGTGCCGACAACGACGGCGACGGCCACAGCGACTGCGACGACCTCGATTGTCGGGCCGCTGGCAAGAGCTGCGAGTTCGCGCCCCCGCTCGACCGCACCGTCGCCACGACCGTTTGGGAAGCCGCCCAGTTCCTGTTCGAGGGCAAGGATCCGGTCCAGAAGGACACCAGCGCCAAGGCCTTCAGTCGCAAGCGCATTGCCATCCTGCGCGGCAAAGTCGTGGACAAGGGTGGGGAGCCGCTCGCAGGTGTGCGCGTCGGCATCGCCGCGCACGACGAGTGGGGATACACGGTCACCCGCCCTGATGGCGTGTTCGACTTGGCCGTCAACGGCGGCTCACAGCTCTTGGTGCAGTTCGCGAAGGAACGCCTGCTGTCAGCCGAGCGCGGCGTGAAAGCGGGATGGCAGAGCTACGAGGTCGTGCCCGAGGTCGGCATGATTGCGGCGGGCGACAGCGTCACCAAGATCGCGACCGATGCTGACCGCGAGCAGGTCGTCGAAGGCGCTGTTGTCGAAGACACACTCGGCCGGCGCCAGCCTGTCGTCGTGTTCCTGCAGGAGACCACGGCCACGGCCAAGCTGCCAGACGGTTCAAAGGAGAAGCTCAGTGAGCTCAGCGTGCGACTGGCGCAGTACCCGCTCGAGCTGCCGTCGGTCAAAACCATCGACGAGCCGTCGCGCTTCGCGCCTGGCACGGCTCCGCACCCGGGCAGCGTGAGCTGGGGTATCGAGGCCACAATCGACGAAGCCGAGGCGCTCGGCGCCACCACGGTGGAGTTCTCGACGCCGGCCTCGGTGCTGGTCGAGAACTTCCTCGGCCTTCCCGTCGGGAGCCCCATCCCCATGGGCTACTACGAGCGCGGCAAGGGTCACTGGCAGAAGCAAGAGCCTGGGCGCGTGATCGAAATCGTCGGCACTACCGGGGACGAAGCCGACGTCGATACGGACGGCGACGGCGAAGCTGACGACGATACGGCGCTCAAGAAGCTTCACATCCTTCACGGCACCCGCCGCGAGCTCGCTCGGCGCTACGAACCGGGCCAGCGGCTGTGGCATCTCCCGGTCCAGCATTTCTCGCCCGAGTTCGCCGACATCCCGACGTCGGCCGATCCGAGTGCAGAAGCACCGCCCAACACGTCAGCCAGCGTGCGACCCATCGATGAGCCGACGCGCCACGGCTCGCTTCTGGTCGAGCGGCAGGCGCTGGGCGAGGCGTTCGCGCTCGGGCTCTCGGGCACGCCCTTCTCGCTGCGGTATCAATCGGACCGCACCGCGCAGTACCGAAAAGGCTTCGAAATCGACTTTCCAGTCGTTGGGAAGGCCGTACCGAATGGGCTCAAAGAGATCAGCGTGACGATGAGGGTTGCGGGCCAGACCATCAACGAGACCTTTAAGCCAGAGCCGGGCAAGCGCGCGGTGATGAAGTGGAACGGGAGAGATTCTTTCGGTCGCTTTGTGCAGGGCCAGCAACGGGCCCGCGTCGCGCTCAGCTACATCTACGACGGGCAGCTGCGACCCGCCGACACGTTCGGAGCAACCTCGCGCGTGAGCTTCACGTCGAATGAGGCTGGCGACGGGACGATCTCGGTCGACGCGGCCCTGACCCGGCGCTTCGCCATCACGGTCGGCACCTGGGACGCGGCCGGCTACCAGCTCGGCGGCCTCGGTCTCGATGTTCTCCATGCCTTCGACCCCGCCACCGGCAAGATCTACTTCGGCTCGGGCGACGAGCGTTCCGCCGAAAACGTCGCGCTGGTCACGACCCGCCCAGCGGGAGACGCAACCCTCGGCACTCCGGACGGTGTCTTCGCCGCTCCGGATGGCAGCGTCATTGTCAGCGAAGACGACGAGGAGCGCGGCGAACTCGGCGCGCTCCTCCGCATTGCCCCCGATGGCAGCGTCTCGCCCATCACCGGCGAGGGCGCCCCGGGCGAAGCCGCTGACCTGCTCGTCGGCTCGCCACAGGGCGTCGCCATGAAGAGCGACGGCTCGGTCGTGTTCGCCGACTTCTACCTCGACGCGGTCCGCGAAATCTCGCCCAATGGAACGGTCCGCACGCTCGTCGGCTCCTCGAGCGACTCGCAGGACGATCCGGAAATCGAAGAACCGCTCACCAGCCTCGACGGCATCGCGTTCGGGCTGCGCGAAGAGCTCTACATCATCAACGGTAGCGACGTGCTCAAGCTCGAGGGCGGCGAGCTGACTCGTTTCGCCGGAACCGGCGAGCGCCCTAGCAATGACGACGTGCTCGATACCGAAAACGCCCCCGCCGACACCGTCGCGCTCGAAGTGCCGAGCGGCGTCGCGGTTGGGCCCGACGGCAGTGTGTTCATCAGCGAGCGCGATGGTGCGCGCGTGCGCGTGGTCACGCCCGACGGCTTCATTCGCACTTTCGCCGGTACCGGCGTCGCGGGCTTCTCGGGCGACGGCCAGCGCGCCACAGCCGCGCAGCTGCACGATCCTCGCGGCCTCGCGCTCGGCCCCGATGGCTCGCTCTACATCGCCGACCAAGAGAACGATCGCATTCGCCGCGTGACGCCCGACGGCTTTATTCAAACCGTGGTCGGAGGCGGCGAAGCCGAGCTGCGCGACGGGCAGCTCCCCACGCAGATCAAGCTCGACAAGCCCGACGGCATCTCCTTTAGCCAGGGGTGTGGACCACGCACGGATCACGCTCAGGCCGCCTCGACGGCTGCCGTGTAGCGACGTGAGAAGTAGCTCCAGAAGCCCGGCAGGCGATCGCTCTGAAGCGTGGCTCGCAGCGTGAGCACGTTG